>DATLPO010000177.1:0-13254 GCA_035535675.1 Candidatus Limnocylindria bacterium | reverse complement strand
CGGAATGCCCTGTTCACGCAGGAACGACGGCCAACTATCGAATCCTTCCGGCGGCGGCTGAATCCGATACCCGAGCGCCTCTGCCCAGAATCGCGCCTCTCGGTCTGGATCCGCCGTGTCGAACACGAGTTGGATCGGCGTGGTCATCGGCGTTTCTCCATTGAGCCGGCAGTGCTGAGACGCATTGTCCGTCTGTCGATCTTCGATCCCGCGCGACCCCTCGCGAGATCTCGACCCTCGGGTGCCATTCCCGCACGCTGGCTGATGCAACGGTTGCTTCACCGCGTTGTACGAGCTGGAGCTTTCGCATGTCACTATCCATCCATGAGCCGATGGTTGGAGCGGTACCTGGCGGGTGACCGCATTCGCGTGTGGACCGAGATGGCGAGCATGGGCGATCGTCTCTCACAGGACGCAGACTGGGGGGGCGCGATCTCGGTGGCCCGGGAAACCATGCGCAGGGCCCGATCAAACGTCGAACGACTGATCAAGCTCCTGCCGGAGGCCGGATTCGAGTTCGAGAATCCACTGGAAACTATCCTCGTCCCACCCAGTCCGGCCGATTCGGGGGCGCTCGATCGGCTCGAACAGAAGATCGGCCACCTGCCAGTTTCCCTCCGGTGCTGGTACGAGGAGGTTGGGCAGGTGAATCTCGTCGGCCGCAACCCCCGGTGGCAACACGAGCTCACCGATCCGCTCGTGGTCGACGCTCCGCTTGAATTCGTGGAATCTGAGTACGACCAGTGGCTTCAAGACCGCGGCACGGAGTGGGACCAAGGACCGTTTCGCGTCGATATCGCACCTGACTACCTGCACAAGGCGAATATCAGCGGGGGTGATCCGTACGCCCTTGCGGTCCCCAATGCGGGGGCCGATGGACTGGTCCTCTGGGAGCCGCACCAAACGATGTTCGTCAATTACCTCCGCTGCTCCTTTCGTTGGGCTGGCCTTCCCGGTTGGGATCCCGCCTCAGGGCATGGCTGGTCAGCGCCACGGGTCGCCTTTCCGCCCATCCTTGCCGAGATAGCCGAATCGCTGCTACCAATCTGAGCGGGCGCTGAAAGCACGAACCGCGTGCCTCAGGTGACATTCCGCACGCTAAGCGATCGCGGCGCCTACTTATCCGACGAGACGAAACCGGTCCTGCCTACACTCTGTCGATGACGGTGGAACGCAACGACGATTTCGCGTTTGAGCTCATCGACGGTGGCGAGATCTCGATCGACGGATCGGTCGTCCCCACGCCGTACCCGATTACCGAGGCAGTTAAGGTCGGTGAGGTTGTCGTGGTCCTCTTTGACCCTGACGCCGACCCGCGCCGGTACGGCACATTTCGCAACGTGGTCGCGCTCGACAGGGGCGGTCGCCAGGTTTGGGTAGCTGAAACGCCGACGACCTCGACGGGCGATTGCTACTACCACATCGCGTCGGCCAAGCCGTTGATCGCCTACTCCACCCAGTCGTTTGACTGCACGATCGATCCAACCAGCGGTCGGATTACAGAGCAGGTTTTCACGAAGTGACGAGATCAAAGGAGCGTGTCATTACAGCACGCTGGCTGACGATTGGGATCCCTGCTGATTAACGAGGTGACTCGACGCCCGGACCATGGCGCCAGTGGATGTTGCAGTGGTAGGCAAACGTGCCGGCGGTCGCGAATGCGTGATCGAAGGTCGAGCGAGGGTCAAGGATCCCGCTATCGGCGGAGGCGTCGTCGAAGGTGACGGTATGGGCCGTCATATCGTTGTTCGTCCACGTGACCGTGCTGCCGCTCGGCACCGCGATGGTGGCCGGATTGAAGGCCAGGTCCCCCGCTTCGCCCGTTCGCCACACGACCATCTCCGACCGCGCAGGATCATTGACTGGCTCTGGCCAGAGCAAGCCGCGCGCCTCTGCCCACCGTGTATCCGGATCGAGCAAGTACAGCCGTGACACGCTGCCATCGTAACGGAACCCCTTCCCACCCCGGCGCCCACCGGTAGGACGAATACCCGGGTAAGGTATCTCAGCGAGGTGCGGTGACGACCATGTAGAAGATTGTATTTGTCGCCGTGACCGCAACGAGGGCACCTACGACTCGGAGTGTCAAGGGACAGCAGAATCCGCCCAAGGGTGGCCACCCAAGCTGCCCACTCGCGGCCACTGAACCTGCCCGTACTCGGCCATGGCATCTGGCCGTTCTCGGCGGGCCCGGCCATTTTTGGGCCGTGGTGCTCGTCCGGTGCCTGGCTCGATGGCGTGGTCACTCGATGGTGACGTTGACCTTGCGGGTGGAGCCGAGCTCGAAGGCCGCGCCAAGGACATCGAGCAGCGGCCTGCCGTCACTCGTCCAGAAGTAGTCGGCAAGCGACGTGATCGTTGGTGCGATCTGGTCACCCCATGGTGGCCGTGTTCCTCGATCCTCGAAGTCCCAGACGACATCGCTCGGACGTAGCGTGGCGAGCTCCCGTCTGATGACCTCGAGTTCGGCCAAGCTGGTCGTGCACCTTGCCGCCGACACTCTCCCGGCGTAAAGCTCCCTCATCAGCACTGGAAACCGGGCGCCCCAAGACTCGTGCTCGAGCCGCACGAAGATCGTCGAGAAGAAGGCGTGCAGGAAGTCGGGGCTGCCGATCTCAAACGTGGAGTGGCCCGCACGGATCGATACCGACATTCAACCTCTCGTCAACCGGCTCACGCGACGACACCGTGGCCGATGCGCAGGGAACCGTCAAGGCACGATCACCGTGAGGGCTGGTCGAGCGACACGACCCCGCGTCCATCGAGCGCCTCGGTGAGGCGGTGAGCGGCCCTCGGTCACGATGATGTGAGCGTGGTGCAGGAGACGGTCGACGGCGGCGGTCGCGAGGCCCTTGGGGAAGATTGTGTCGAGGCGGGCGGGGTGGAGGTTCGAGGTCAGGATCAGCGAGCGCTTCTCGTAGGCGGCGTCGACCTAGCGATAGAGGGCCTCGGCCTCCGTCCGCGCCGGCGGGCAGCAGGCCGATGTCATCGACGACCACGAGCTCTGAGCGGACGATCCGCTCGACGACCTTGCCGGTCGAGGCATCGATCCGCGAGCGAGCGATCGTCGCGGTCAGCGTCTCGAGGGTGAACCAGCTGACTCGGAGGTCGCGATCGAACGCGGCGTGGGCGATCGCCTCGGCAAAGTGGCGGGCGACGATCGACGGGATCGAGGCCGGCAAGCTTCATCGCGCCAGTCAGCTGCGGCCGCGGGATCGAGGAGCCGCGAGTCGCGTTGAGCACATTGAGGTTGTCGATGCCCGAGAGGTGGGGGTAGAAGCCCGGCTTGTCGACGATGGCCCCGACGCCGGCAAGATCGACGCTGCCTCGCCGCACCGGCCGTCCAAGCAGTTCGATCTCGCCGGACGAACCGGCGATCAGCCCGAGCAGCATCCGAATGGTGGTTGTCTTTCCGGCGCCGTTCGGGCCGACGAAGCCGTAGACCTCGGACCGATTGACCGACAAGTTCAGCCGATCGACCGCGATGCGGCTCCCAAACCGGCGCGTGAGGTCCCGCGTCTCGATCGCACGTGCACTGGTCACGGTTTCCCGGTGCGCTTCGCATCAGATGACATGACATCTGACGCGCGGTCGGATTCCTCGCGCGAGATCTCGCCTCGTCGCACCACCAGATGTTGCGGTTTCGAGCTCACTCGGACCCCGCGCCGAGGAGGTTCGATCGTGGCTACTTCGCCTGGTGCGCCCGAGATGACCTGAAGAACGCGGTCAACGCGTAGCCGGAGGTTTCCCACCTCATGTCGCCGGTCAGCACAAACTCTGATGCCGTAACCGCCAAGACGGGCGCATCATTGGTTGGTGATAGCACGCCCCAACCCTAATGACACGTTGGCACGGACGGAAGCGGGCCTGGTCAAGCTGGTCGAGCGAATCGCGCCCTGGTTGCTTGACCTGGGCAACTGGATCTTTGGCGCCCTGATCGCCTTCGACCTGCTGATCCTCAGCGCACTGCTGACCGTCGGCCCGGTCGACATCTCAGTTCTGATCGCGACGGCCGCCATCGCCTTGGCGTTGCCGCCGGACATCGCCGGCTTCCTGCTGCTGCGGCTCGCGGCCGACATGAAGAGCGTCGACCTCGAGCAAGTCGCGACCGAGGCATTCGTTGAAGTCGGGTTCGAAGTCAAGGATCGCGGGCGGGTGCAAGGCCCAGACGAGGCCGAGCTGAGGCGCGCGCGAGTTGTCCTTCGCTACTCGTACGCGCTCTTGGCAATCACAGTCGTGCTCACATTCATCGGCGTGACCGCGGCGCTGTGGCACATGGCCTGGTGGATCGGTGCGGCCTTCGTGGGCATGGCCGCCGCTAGTCAAGCCATCTTCTTAGGGGCGGTGGCGTCAACCGGCGGAAACACGACTTGGAGCACACCTGCGGGGGAGACCGAACCGGAGCGCAAATAACCCCTATGCAGCGCCGAAGGTTCGTTTGATTTACGGCCGATCCGGCGAGTGCGCATGCATCAGCGATTGACCTGGGATTTGGGCCCTGCCTGAAAGTCTTGATGACCTCCGAGCTCCGTCAAGCCATTGCATCGACGCTCGACGCGCTTGCCTCGATGCTCGATCGCGAGCACGCTGCCCTCGCACAGCGCTTGCGGCGCACGCACGACGAGCTGGTCGATAACCAGAGCCCAGACGTTCCTGACGCGACCGTCCGACGACTGCGCCGGCTCACGACGGGAACGATGGGGGCAATGTCCGATGTCACGTTCGGGGCACTTGTCGACGGCCGATGGGTCCCCGACGATGTTCGCGAGCGACGCTTCCGAGACCTGAGCCGCGAGTTCCGTGACCAGCTCGCCAGCCTGCCGCCATCGAGCGTTCCCAACCTGTACCTGGTAACCGATCGCGTACGGGAAGGCTGGTTGATCGACCGGGGGTCCCATGGCCAGGAAGGCCGAAACGTGGAGGTCCAACCGCCAATCTGGACAGGATCTACGACTTGGTCGGAGTTCGTGTTTCTACGCGGCGGGATCGACGATGGCGACGAGGTCGAAATCACAGTCGAGCAAGGATCGGGGCCCAGCGGAACCACGGCTGACGCGTCTGTTCATCCGGTTATCCAACTCGGTCGCGGTCGAGTCTTCGCGAGGCGCGACGCGGCAGAGGCAGCCGTGCCGAAACTCTGACCGCCGCGGCCCGCCAGCCGCGGTCATCGCTCAGACCCGGGCATGGCCGAAGTACACGAGCTCGAGGCCGGCATGGCTCAAAGGACAGTTGAACTCCACATCAGTCCGCCGACCCCGATCCATTCACGCAAGGCGCGCCCAGCCGCTACGCGCGAGGCTTCAGGAGCGGTCCCCGGCCAGAGATGATGGCGGTCCTTCCCCACTCGCCCGCCGCCCAGCTTCACAGCGGCCGACACGCCCCGGAATATCAGCTGCTGGGGTCGTGGTTGGGGCGGTCGTCGGGATCGTCGCCAGCCAGGTCGCGGGCGGGTTGGTCCCGTCGGTCGTCGCGGGCATCGTCGGGTTCGTGGCTTCGGCGATCGCCATGTACGTCTATAGCAATCGGGCGTATCGGAGCGCCCCGTCTGCATCGCCCCTGTCATGCCTGACGCCGTGCGCGGCGACGATCCAAAATTGGCGGGCGCCGCCACGCCGCCTGCTCCCGACCGAGTTGCGGGCGAAGGCCGGGGACCGACGCCCTCGCCCGCGTTTCGGACCGCTATTTCGTCGTCGACGGGTCCTTCGAGATCTTGGATGCGGATGGCGCCGTGCTTCCCGCCCCGGACGCGAACGACTCCTTGACGGCGAGGAGCCGGTTTAGGACGGCCTGCATCTGTGCCGCGGTCAGGACTCCGCCGTCGACGAGCTTCTGCTCATCCATATAGCCCGCGTCGATCTGCTGACGCAGGACGTCCGCCTGGTGCTGGTTGATCGTCCTGTCCTCGACGAGCGCCTGGACGGCGGCGTCGGCGGCTTCCTTTAGGGCTGTCTTCGACGTCGAAGACGACGGTGACGGCGAGGTGCCTCCCGCCGCGGCTCCCAGCGACTGCTTGACGGCACCGAGCCGGGTTTCGACGGCCTGCATCTGGGCCGCGGTCAGGACCCCGGTGTCGACGAGCTCGAGGGGATCGATCGTGCCCGCATCGATCTGCTGGCGCAACGCCACTGCCTGCGCCTGGTTGATCGTTCCGTCCTCCACGAGCGCCTGGACGGCGACATCGAAGGGGTTGCTCTGACCGGCTGCGGGGGCCGTGGTCGCAGCGACGGGGGCGGTGGTCGCGGCGACGTCCGACGAGTTGGGCTTCGTCCCATTGTTGCCGGCGAGCACAACGCTTCCGCCGGAGACGGCGACGAGCGCCACCGCTGCTGCTGCGAGCACGAGCAGGCGCCGTACGCGCCCTGGTTCGTCGATCATGGTGGACCTCCTGCCCGGTTGCGATGGATGTGGCCGCGCGTTGTGCGAGCTTCCCCCACGATCGCCGTCGTGGCTGAACTGGGGCTGAAGAGGGTGGATCTTCAGCAACTGCTCAGCTATGGGCGCGATACTCGGCAGGTGAAGGAGCGCGCGCGCGTCGTGGTGATCGAGGACGAGGCGGCGGTACGCACAGGTGTCGGCGCGGCGCTCGAACGTGAGGGCTTGGCCGTCTCGGCCTTTGCCGATTCCGTCGAGGTCGAGGCAATCGAGGCGACCATGCCCGACCTCATCGTGCTCGATGTCGGCCTCCCACGCGGAGACGGTTTCGAGCTTGCCCGCCAGCTGCGTGCACGGGGCGATGTGCCGATCGTGTTCCTGACCGCTCGGGATGCCGTCGCGGACCGACTGACTGGCTTCGAGATCGGGGCTGACGACTATCTCATCAAGCCATTCGCCCTGGAGGAGCTGCTCGCTCGCGTGCGGGTTGTATTGCGTCGTTCCGGTCGCCACACCGCGCCCCTTGAGGCCGGCGACGTCCTCGTCGACGAGCAGGCAGGGCTGGCGTTTCGGAACGGGCAACCCCTCGCACTGACACCGACCGAGCTCCGCCTGCTGGCGTTCCTCGTCCGACACCGTGGCCTTGTCCTCTCGAAGCCCCAGCTGCTGAGCCAGGTGTGGGGCTATGACGCCTTTGACCCGAACGTGGTTGAGGTGCACATCAGCGCCCTGCGGCGCAAGCTCGAGGCCTCTGGGCCGCGTGTCCTGGAGACGATCCGCGGCCTCGGCTATCGACTTGTCGTGCGGTGAAGACGGGTTCGCTCAGCAAGCGGGTCACCCTCGCCACGCTGGGCCTGCTCGCCATCGTGCTGACCGGGGTCATCGCCGCCGTCACGTTCGCCTATCGCTCGAACCGCGCGCAGGATCTCGCGGAGCAGCTGCGAGCGGCTGGCGGCGAATTCAACGACACGCTGCCGGGCGATGTGACGAAGTTCTTCGTCGCGGACCTCGCACGGCACGGAATCGCGGTGGATTTCGCGGACACGTCCGCGACCGTGCCCAACGCCAAGCCGGGCTCGTCCAATCCCGCAGGGGTGAAGTCCTATCCGCCACCGGTGAAGAAGGATGGGGCGATCACCACGCAGGGCTCCCTCGTCGTGCTCGATCAGCAGCTGCCCGACGGGACGTACGTCGTCCTGAGCGCGAGCAACGACGCCATCGCCGCCGATGTTCAGCAACTCCTCGCGATCGAGATCGCTGTCGCGGTCGTCGCGCTCGGTCTGGCGGCGCTCCTGATCCGGCGCGTGACCAGCGCGGCTCTCAAGCCACTGGCCGACGTCTCGCGGACCGCAACCCGGATCGCGGGCGGCGACACCGCCGAGCGGCTGCGCCCGGCCCGTTCGGATACCGAGCTTGGCAGCATGGCGGCTGCGTTCGACCACATGGTCGATGCTCTCGAGGAGGCCGTCCGTCAGGCGAAAGACGCCGAGGAGACGATGCGCCGGTTCCTTGCTGACGCGTCGCACGAACTGCGGACGCCGATCGCCGCCCTCCAGGCAACCGCCGAGAGGCTGCTCCGCGACCAACCACGGCGACCCCGGCGCGACGCGCTCGAAGCGATGCTCGCCGGGGACGCCGCCCGGCTGGGCAGACTGGTCGACGACCTCCTGAGCCTGGCCCGACTCGACGCGGCGCTCCCAGCCCCTTCGACGAGGGTGGATCTGGCGCACCTTGCCGAAGCGGTCGCCGCCGAGCTCGCTCGCCGAGGGCGCGTGTCGGCCATCGCGCTCGAACTGGATTCACCGGTTTGGGTAGCAGGCGACCCGGAGGCGCTCTCCCGCGTCATTCGCAACCTGCTCGCGAACGCCGTCACGGCTGCGGGGTCCGCGGGCCAGGTCCGGCTGCGCGTCACAGAGACAGCCGACGAAGCCCAGCTCAGCGTGGAGGACGACGGACCAGGGGTTCCCGGCGAGGACCGCGAGCGGATCTTCGATCGCTTCGTCCGACTGGTACCAGGTACCTCGAGCGGCAGCGGCCTCGGGCTGGCAATCGCGCGACGCATCGCCCGGCAACATCGGGGCGATCTCACCTGTGATGAGATCGATCGAGGGGGCCGCTTCACTCTGCGATTGCCTCTCGCCGAACCCGTCGAGTCAGTCGAGCCCCCCAGGACGCTCGATCTGTGAAACCCTGACGGGACGACCGATTTCAGGGTTCTGCAAGGAGACGGCCGCGCGTCCCGCCGCCCCGGTAATGCCCCGGCATCCTCGATCTCCGCGGCGGCTGAGCAACATGGGTGACAGTGATTGCAGGATGAACCTCGCTCGCCGGAACAGGTCACCAGGGTGAGGCCAGGGTCGGCGGGGAGGGGAAGCCTCTCTTACGCCAGGGTCAGCTCGCCGACGAGCGGACGGTGGATCCGAAGCCCGATCTCGCTCATCGGCGGATGTCGTCAGGCCACGACGGTGCGAGTCGGACTGAGCCTCGCCGGAGGAGCCCGCGACGCCGGTCTCAACCAACCCCTTTGTGTTCATGCGAAGAACGCTTCCAGGACCGGTGCGAGGGCTTTTGGGCTCACACCGTGAGTCTGGCGCGCGAGAGTGCGAAGTTCCGCTTGGGGAATGGCTTCGCTGATCGCCCGGGCCGCATCGCGCATCGCAGGAGATCCGGCACCGCCGTGCATGACAAGTGTTGGCGTCCTGACCCGCGATAGGAGGGCTGCCGGCAGAGAGTGCCCCTCGCCCAGGACTTCGCTGTCATATACCAGCGTCGGGGCCAGCTTCTCCAGCCCTTTCCACATCGGCATTTTTCTCATGGCCTGGATCTGCTTGTCGGACACCCCGACAGACCGGACAAACAGGGCGACGGCATCGCCGTTGTGCCCAGAAGAGAGCGCCTTCTTGAGCGCTAGGTAGTACTCCTTGGCAGCCTTGCGTGCTTTGCTGTCCAGAGAGTAGGGCGCTTCGTAAATGGCCAGTTTCGTGGCCTGCTTGCGCAGTTTCACTGCGGCCGCAATCGCAAGTGCAGCACCTGAAGAATGACCATAGAGGCAGACCGGTCCCCCGACCGCATCGATGAGCGCCGCAATATCCTCGACTTCACGTTCGGGCGTATATGACGCCGAGTCTGCGCTGTCGCCGCGTCCTCGTCGGTCATAGGTCACGGCGGTGAACTTGGATGCGAGAAGCTTGGCTAAGTTGGCTCCGGACTTTCTTGAGTTCAGAGCCCCGAGGACGATCAGCGCAGTCTGTCCATCGCCCGCCGTCTCGTAGGCGATTCTCGTGCCATCTTTTGAGGTGACAAACTGTCGCATGCCCGCTCCCTGTCAGGGGGTCGCGTCCGGGACCTGGTAGAAGAGTTTGGCGGCAGGGGCTCCTCGGCACCGGTAGGTTACGCGATTCGCTCCTCCGGCGGCCTGACCTGGCTCGCCGGCTGGATGTACGCCAACTCGGTCGGCCGGCTCGGAACACGCGTGCGGTCCGGGGACGCATTCCGCGGTCAATTGTGCGCCGGCAGCGCCACGTTTCATGCCCATCCGAATGGGTCAACACCCCTTCGATCCCGGGCAACGTTTCGACGTGCGAATGCTTGCACAGGGGCCTACGGCGCCAAGAAGCCTATTGGCTGTCGTAATGCGGATCGACTTCTAGGGGCGATCCGCGTTCTCGGGTTGGGCGTGGTTCGCGTTGCCCGCGACCGACGTTGCTCCACCGAAGAACGCGTCCATGCCACTGGGCTTCCCGGTCTCGATGGTGCTTTTGCTGCTCGCCGGATGGCTTTTCGGTCGGCGGTTCGGACGGTCTCGGTCGGGTGACATTCCCGCACCCTTTGCGACCACCGAATCCGCTCCTTCGGACTCCGTCGCTCCTAGGAAACCGCGGCCACGATCAGCGTGCCCGCGAGCCGAAGAAGCAGCCCTACCACGAGCGCGATCGCGGCGGCTACAAGTCCGGGCAGGAGAGCAGCCAACACAAAGGCCGCCACGCCGACCACCGCCGCCGAGGCCGAACCCCTGCCGAGCGTGTCGCTGGCGGGCCGTGCAGCTTCATCGCTGATGCCCCACAGGGCCCTGATGTCCTGTTGGCTCTGGCGAATGACGCCTCGATACCATGGCCAGCGCCAAATGAGGGCCAGAGAGCCGATGAACGCAATCGCGCCCACCATCCCGATCGCGATCGTCCTCGGCTCGGCACTGGCAGGCGCAACCGCTGAGACCAACCGGGCGCCCGCCTCGCCGATCACTCGAATGAGACCGCCTAACCACAGCACCGAGGCCGTGAGGAGCAGGAAGCGGCTGCTCCACGATCTGGCTGTCAAGGCAGTTTTCATCAGTCGGAGATTAGTCGCCTCCGAGCTACCTTGAAATGGGACGATTGCCACTCCCGCTCCATGGGCACTCCAGGCCCTGTCAGGTTCGGGTAACATTCACGAACACTTAGCGACCAGAACGTCATCTCGTGTGACGACCCTCAACCGGTCAGCGAGAAGGGCGGAAGGAACCGACGCCAGTAGTCGTCCATCGACCTCGCGACCCTCGTGGCGTCCTGGTGATCAAGGCGCACAAGGCGGGGCAGCGCTTCAACGTAAGACGCGATCGCGGTCCTCTGTTCGGCGGTGAAGGTGTCGTACATCGCCCAGAGGCTCGTCGCGAACTGCTGCTCCGGCGCGATGGCCCCCATCGTGCCGATCGCCGTCATGTCGGAGCCGCTCAGCCATCGGTCCTCGTCGTAGTGATCGAGGAGCCAGAGCATCAGCGCGGGCAGGTAATAGCGCAGGCCGTCCGCGTCGAGATGCGCGATGTTATCGCGGAGTAGCTCGGATTCCGGAACGCGCATCCAATCGTCAGTAATCTCGTCCGGCTCCCGCCCGACGTATGTTGGCTCGAGGCCGAAGATCGTGCCATCGATCGACTCAGCCTGGCGCAAGCTGACACCTGATCTCAGACGCACCTTGGCGAAGGCGGACCGGATGGCCTTTTGGATGTCGTCACGCTCCACGTGGCTACGGTAACGCCCACAGCACGACATCCGTCCTGTTTCAGCCGGGTCGACCCCCAAATTGCCGAGCGACATTCCCGCACGTTGACTGACCCAGCCGTACGTACACTCCGGGCGTGGATCTCATGGCGTCGCAGGTCGGACCAACGGCACAGGCCGTCTATGCGGATATGCTTCGGACCGAGATCGCACCGCGATTGCGCGGCCTCGGTTTCAAGGGATCCGGCTCTTCGTATGTGCTGCCCGACGACGATCGCTGGCTGATCGTGGCGTTTCAGAAGACCTATTACAGCCGGAAGGACTGTGTGCGCTTCACCGTGAACCTGACAGTCGCCGATAAGCGCGACTGGGCCGAGGCTCGGGTCGAGACGCCATCGCTACCGTTCCGCCCGACTGGCAACGCGCACTATATGGAAACCGAGATGGCGGTCATTCGGCTGGGCAACCTGATGCCGCCCGATGGTCAAGACCGATGGTGGAAAGTCGGGCCGCGACGGCCCGGTGGGCAACCTGCCAAGCGGATTCTCAAGGCGATCGAACGACTCGCGATTCCGTGGTTTCAAACAGGCGCGGCTCGATGGCCGGAGATGGCGCGGGGGTATTAGTGCCCGGCCACCGCCACGTCGCGGGATTCTTTGCAGCACCCGACCCGGTGATTCTCAACGTGTCGTCGGCGCTACCTCCAGATGAGGTGGTTGTTCAGCTGGGTCAGGCGATCCGCGAACGTCCTTACTCGACGCCCGGCCGCAACTCGCCTGGCTTCTTCCGTCTAGGCGGGGCCGTCATAGGTCGAGCCATTAGGGTGACTGCGCGGCCGTACGTGGTGCCTGGGTTGATCGCTGGCTATGGGGCGATGATGATCGAGTTGAGCGGCGAGGTCGTCGGAAAGGCGCCCGGCAGCGAGATCCGTGGCAGCGTCACTGCGCCAATCCCGAGGTCTTCCGTGTGGCTCGCCGTCGTCAGCCTCATCGTGTGGGCCGTGGTTGTAACTCTCGGCAATGGGTCCAACCTCGTCTCGTGGAGCTTCATCCTCATCGTCGGCTCCGCCATCACGCTCGCTTGGGGATGGATTGCTCGCCACAACCAGCGCAAGGCCCTCCGGAACGTCGGTGAGCTCGAACGGCTCTTGGCGTCCGTGATTTCCTGACCGACTGCCGACGCGCCGCCAACAAGGCGCGACGGGTGACATTGGCGCACGCCTAGCGATCCATGAGTGCTACGGCGCGATGAGTTTAGCCGCCGAGGCTGGCGACGGACGACTAGCCCCGCCGCACGATTACCTCGCCTGCGTCCGTAGCTGTGACGAAGATCCACGGATCCTTGTCCGTAATCCAGCCGAGCCAGTAGAGCGGACCGAGGATCAAGAACGCCAGTGGGTTGAAGCGCCTCGTTCGAACGAGGGCGATCCCGCGCTCGTCATCCTCCGCTATCAGGTAGCCCTCACGAAGGTACGTTCGTGCGGCAGCGCGAACGAGCTCTCGGCGATCCGGTTCCGTCATTCGGTGAGTGTTGCACGTTACGCCCGGGACGGGCCATCGAGCGGTGTTGATGGGCTGGCCACCAGTTTGAATTCGATGGCCAGCGACACGGGTGACAGTCCCGCACGCTTACTGACACCAGCGTCCTCCGCCCCGATGGGGCAGTTGTGGGTAATCGTTGCGCGGGTTAGGGTGCCGACGATCGAGATCCCCGCTGGCGCTCCGCGACCCGTCGTGCGATCTCGTCCCGAAACTCTGCCAGGCTTTCCGAGGAGGTGAAGGCTCGCTTCGGAATGCCCGCCCGCACCACGCGACCGTCCATGACAAGAAGCGCCCGACCGTCCTCGCGAATGCCGCTGATCCGTGACCAGTCAACGTGGCCGCTCATCTCGAAGGCCCCGGCATTC
>DATLPO010000176.1:0-14466 GCA_035535675.1 Candidatus Limnocylindria bacterium | reverse complement strand
GATTGGGCTCGGCAATGTCGGATCCGAGGTGGCGAAATGAGCACATGGCCTCGAGATGGAGGTCGTCGCTTATGACCCCGTCGTCTCGGTGGAGCGCGCGGAGCTTTTCAACGTCGAGCTGGTGGCCCTTAACGAGCTGCTCGAGCGGGCCGACTTCGTAACCGTCCACGTGCCGCTGGTCGATGCGAATCGCAACCTGATCGGGCCGGCCGAGCTGGCGCTGATGAAGCCGACCGCGCGCCTCATCAACACTTCGCGCGGCGGGATCGTCGACGAGGATGCGCTTTATGAGGCGCTCGAGTCGGGCCATCTTGCAGGCGCCGCGTCGGACGTATTCGTCAACGAGCCGGCCGGCGCAAACCGCCTTTTCACGCTGCCCAATTTCGTCGCCACGCCGCACATCGCCGCCTCGACAGTCGAAGCGCAAGTCTCGGTGGCTTTCGACGTCGCAGAAGAGGTGGCAGCGGTGCTTGCCGGCGAGCTCCCACGGTATGCGGTCAATGCGCCGTCGCTGGCGCCCGAGGAGCTCGCATACCTGCGTCCGTTCGCGGACCTCACCGTGCGGCTGGCCACGCTTTACACGCAGCTGTTCGGCGGACGGGTGAGCGCGATCGAGATGGACTTCGAGGGGGAGCTTGCCGAGCACGACGTCAACCTGCTCGTCGCGGCCGCCATCAAAGGCGTGCTTCAGCCGTTCACCGAGGACCGAATCAACCAGGTCAACGCGCGCCTCATTGCGTCAAGCCGCGGCGTGAAGCTGGTCGAGCGTCGCAGCCGAGCTCATGGCAGCTACGCAAGCCTGGTCACGCTTCGCATCGACGGCCACGAGATCGCGGGCACCGTGTTGATGGGTGAGCCGCGCGCGGTACGAGTCGACGCATTCCGGGTCGACCTGGTTCCAGACGGCCGCTTCCTGGTGAGCCGACACGAAGACCGGCCAGGTGTGGTCGGCCGCTTCGGCACCATCCTCGGCGAGCACGACGTGAACATCGCGAGCATGCAGGTGGGGCGTGACGGCCCTCGTGGGAGCGCGATGATGATCCTCGCCGTCGACGACGCGGTTGGGCCCGATGTGCTGGCGCGGCTGCGAGAGGTGCCCGGCATGTCGGACCTGCGCTATGTGGAGTTGCGGGGAGGCTCCGATAGCTGACCTCCGGGCGTTTCCGGGAATCCGATATCACCTGGCTCGGGCCGGCGATCCAGCAACTTTGGTCGCGCCTCCTTACGACGTCATCCCCGAGTCCGACCTCGCGCGTTACAGGTCGTCGTCACCGTACAACGTCGTTCGCTTGACCAGACCCGGCGCGGATTACGCGTCGGCTGCAGATGCGTTTGAAGCGTGGATGCGTGACGGCATACTCGAGCCGGACCAGCCTTCCATGTACGTCCACGAAATCACTTTTGATGGGCGGCGCCGTCGCGACCTGATTGCCGCCTTGCGGCTACAGCCGTACGACGATCGGGTCGTCCTCCCGCATGAGCGCACTCACAGTGGACCGAAGGAGGACCGCCTGGCGCTGCTCCGCGCCACCAATGTGAGCCTCGAGCCGCTCTGGTTCGTGTACGGGGGGCGGCACGCCGGCCTGTCGAACATCCTGGACGTTGTCATCGCGCGGGCCCCCGCTGTCGTTTTCGCCACACTCGATGGGAGCGCCCACCGGCTTTGGACGATCACCGACCCCGCGCTGCACGCAGCCGTGCATGCAGCGATGGAGGACCTGCCTGTGCTCATCGCCGACGGCCACCACCGCTACGAAACGGCACTGGCGCATTCCGCGGAGATGGGGGGTGATGCAGATGCCGCCTCTCGGTTCACTCTGGCGCTTTTGACTGACCTTGACGACCACGGCCTGGAGGTGCTGCCCACCCACCGCGTCCTGAAGGCGGGTGTCGCTGTCACCGGAGGCGAGGACATGCCGTCCCTGGAAGCGACGCTGGCAGCCCTACGCGGCAGGGTGGCCGCCGGCACCTACCGCGACCACCACTTCCAGCTGATTCAGTTGGAAGGAGATATGGCTGTTGTGGAGTTACATAGACAGGTGATCGACAACATCCTGGGTAAGCGGAGTCCGGAGGATTTCCTCCTTTACACGCGCGACGCTGCCGAAGCGGTGCGCTGGGTTGACGAAGGGGTTGGCGTAGCAGCCTTCTTCTTGGGCCCGCCGGATCTGCGGCAGGTTTTGAAGCTGGCCCAGGAGGGCAAGACTCTTCCACAGAAGAGCACCTATTTCCACCCCAAGCCGCCCTCCGGGATGGTCTTCCATCGGTTGGATCGAGATCGGCGGCTATAGTGAGGAACCCCTAGAAATGCCCACTTACGGTTACCGCTGCGGCAGCTGCGGCCATGAATTTGAGATCCAACAGAGGATCACCGAGGAGGCCCTGCTCACTTGCCCGAAATGCGGAGGCAAGCTCGCCAAGATGCTGTATCCGGCAGGCGTGATCTTCAAGGGCAGCGGTTACTACACGACCGACTACAAGGGTTCTGGCACGAGCTCCGATTCGTCAAGCAATGGAGTCGCTCCTGCTTCTGAAGGCAGCTCCGAGGGCAAGCCAGAGACCAAGTCCGAGTCGAAGTCCGACTCGAAGCCTGAGTCCAAGACCGAGTCGAAGCCCGAAACCAAACCAAAGTCCAAGTCGGAATCCACCGACAAGAAGGGGTCCTAGATGTCAAACATTCAATCAGTCACCGACGCCGAGTTCGAGAACGCCGTCCTCAAATCCGACATACCCGTGCTCGTTGATTTCTGGGCGACCTGGTGCGGGCCGTGCCGCATGATCGCGCCGATCGTCGAGCAACTCTCGGGCGAGCTTGGTACCAAGGTAAAGGTCTTGAAGATGGACATCGACGAGAATCCGGCGACTCCGATGTCGCTGGGCATCATGTCGATCCCCACAGTGATCATCTTCAAGGACGGAAAGGCCGCTGAGCGAACAGTCGGCTATCGCCCGAGCATGAAGGGTGACCTGGCCGCGAAGCTCGAGGCGTTGCTGGCCAGCTAACCTAGCTGTCGAGCTGGGGATGATCGGAGGCTGGTGCCTCCCGCGGTCTTCAAAACCGTTTGCGGGGCGCTGCTGAGGCGTCCTGGGTGGGTTCGATTCCCATCCATCCCCGCCACCGCGCTCGAGCTCCGTTCAACCACCAATGCGGGCGTCGGCCACGGCGACGTCGTCCCAGAACGCGTCCAAAGTCCTGGCATTCGTATCGCCGATCATCACCTGGCCCACATTGGTCGTGCCCAGGTTTGTCGCATTCGAGTCGAGTGATGCCTGGTCAGTTTGGTCGAGCCAAACCTGAACCACCGACGAGGTGCTGCTGATGACCACCTTGGTCTCGATCGAGTGCCAGGTGTCGGCGCTGACCACCGTCGCGGATAGAGTCGTCACGCCGGTGATGTCGTTACGCAGGCCAAGCCGGCCAGTGGCGTTGTCCACATACAGGTGCAGAATGTCGATTCCGCTTGCGGTCCGCAGCCGGTAGATGCCGACGTTGGTGCTCTTGCTGTGGAACCGGAAATATGCGCGCAGGTAGACCGTCGAGTAGGTGGAGGATAGGGTCTTGATGGCGCCATAGGCCAGGTTGTTGACGTTGGCTTCTACGCCGGCGCTGCCGGTGTGCGCGGTGGTCGCCTCGACGCTCATGTTGGTAGCCGACGCGCCGTTCCAGGCACTGAAGCCGCCGGTCTCGAATGTGTCCGAGAAGATATCGGGGCTGAGGGTGAAGTCGGCGGTCGGGCAATTTCCGCCGGTGACCGCAACCGCTCGCGTTTGAGGAGTGAAGCCGGGCATGGAAACCACCAGGTTGTAGGTGCCATCCGACAATCCGGCCAGCGAGTAGATTCCAGCGGCATTGGTCGTGGCGCTGCCTCCAAGCCACGATTCTGTTGCCCCGGATAGCGGAGCCGAACCGCTCGCGTCGATCACACGGCCAGTCATGCAGCCGCCAGGAAGAAGGGCGAAGTTCTGGGTCACCGTGCCCCCCGACGTCACCGTCACCGTGGCGCTGGCAGGCGCGAATCCGGTGGCTATTGCAGAGACGACGTAGCTCGACGGAGCCAGGCTCTGGCTGTAGTGACCGCTTGAATCCGAGATCACGCTGCCGGCCGAGTCACCGAGGAGCGCACCCCCGATCGGGAGGCCAGACGAGCTGTCGGTCACAACGCCGACGAGCGAGCCTGGAGCCACGGGAACGGTGACCGTAACCGAGGCTGAAATCGGGGAGACGTTCCCCGCGGCGTCCACCGCTGCGACTGCGTATGTGTAGTTCTGGCCGGCGACAACCGCAGGATCCGTGAAGACTTGATTTGCTCCCGGGATCGTCACCAAGGGCGTGCTGTTGCGGAGGATTCGGTAGCCCGCAACTCCGACGTTGTCAGTCGCGCTGGTCCACGATAGGTCCGCCTTTGTCGGTGCGGTGGTGACCTGCAAGCCAGCCGGAGAAGTGGGAGGGCTCGTATCGGTCGGGCCCTGGCTGAAGCGACAATTCGTGCTGCCACTGTCGGTGAAGGTTCCGTTGGCCGCAGGCAGGAAGGTCCAGTCATAGCTCGACTCGTGCAAGGTGAGCTTGAGAACTCCGAAGGTGCCGGAATCATGGACCTGGCTCCCGGTCTTAAAGTCGGCCGGGAAACGGCTCAAGTTGCGCCCGCCCGTTCCAACGACGATCTCCCGGATCCCGTTAGGGTCGACCACCGGCTGTTCGGCGCCGGAGCCGTCCGTCGTGACCACCTTGCCCAGCTGTGTGAAACGCTCGTAGTCGTGGTCGTGGCCGTTTAACACGAGGTCCGCCTGGGCGTCGTATAGGTCGGACCAGAAAGTTTGCATTCCTGTCGTGCCTCCTTCTTGTCCAGAGGAGAACCTAGGCTGATGCCAATAGGCGAGAACGCATCGATTGGCGTGCGCCGCGAGGTCCGTTTTCAGCCAGACCTCCTGGGGGGATCCTGGGCCGCATCCACCCACGCCGGGAGCACTGCACTCGGCGTTGAGCGCGATCAGGTGCCAGGCGCCGATGTCAAAGCTGTAATAGCCTCGGCATGAGGCGGAACAATCTGGATCCAGGGGCGAAGCAGCGCTGCCGAAGTATGTGAAGTAGCCCGGCGCCCCGGGCTGTGTCTGGCTGCTCAGGCAGGGTGTCGTGGCGCCGGCGGTCAAGTATTCGTGATTGCCGATCACCGGATAAGTCAGATTCTTGTACTGGCCCCAGCTGGGCTCGTAGAAGGATTGGAAGTTCGACAGCTCCCCACACTCGTACTGGTTATCGCCTAGCGGCAGGACGGCGACGACGCCGGCGGTCCCGAGCAAGGCCGCGGTTGCCGCCTGCTTGCAGGCGCCGCCCGGGCTCATCCCGCCTGTGTTGATGAGCCCGCATGCGATGTCACCGGCTGTGAGGACAACCGGATCGTGCGGAGGCGAAGGGCTGGGGGATGGCACCGGAGATGGGGAAGGGCTGGGAAATGGCACCGGAGTCGGCGAGGGGCTGGGAGACTGAGGGGGAGTCGGTGAGGGCGAGGGCGTCGGCGAAGCAGTGATGACCAGCTGTGGCGGATTTGTGGATTCCCTGCTCGCCAGCGCCAGCGCGGTCTGGCTGTTGGTCGTCAGGACGAAGTCGACGTTGCCGTTGCCGGGAAGAGAGGCGGTGGGAAGACTGATGTTGAGCAGCAGGCCGGCGCTCGCCGGACCGGAAGATGCCAGCACAGTTGGATCCCACGTTGGGTGGTTGTTCCACGTCAGCCCCTTCTCGACCCAGGTGTCATCCGCCAGGGAATGGACATCGAAACCGAGGCTCTGGTTGCTCGTCGGATAGATGCTGAGAACAGCACCGGCAGCCGACACGTTTGCAATGTTGAACCGTAGATAGGTCGCCACCACCGGCGAACCATCCACATGAAGCGGGCTGGTCGCGCCGTAGTTGATTGACGGGGAGGCGCTGTTTATGGACGTGTCCGCGACTGCAGTAGCAATCACGGAACTTGCGACCGCGACCCGCGAGGGCTGCCACCCGACCGCCACGAGCGCCAGGACAAGGGCGACCGGAAGGAGTGTTCGCGGTAGCTTCATCCGCCACACCTTTCCGGACTGCCTCGCGAGAAGGTTCAGGTCGTCAAACCGAGGACAACGTGAGGTTGTGCACCCGTCATGCTCAGAACGGTGGGTGTTCGGACTTAACTAGCGCAATAGGACAACGGTCCTTACCTCAGGGACGCCAGCCGTCGCCCGGGCTCTGCTTGGCAGGCACCAGCACGAGGCTGTGCCCAAGCCCGGTCGTCCCGGGCTAGCCTAGCGCTCGGGCTGGGGATGTCCGGTGACTGATGCCTGCCGCGGTCTTCAAAACCGTTTGCGGGGCGCTGCTGAGGCGTCCTGGGTGGGTTCGATTCCCATCCATCCCCGCCAAGTTGCGAGCCTCTCAGTCGAGGTCACTCCATGAAGAGGTCGTCTGGGTAGCAGAACATCCAGGACTCGCCCGGCTCGAACGAGCGGATGACCGGGTGATGCGACGCGATGAAATGTTTGGTCGCGTGTTTGTTCTTCGAGTCGTTGCAGCAACCCACATGGCCGCAGCTCATGCAGAGGCGTAGGTGAACCCACGAGTCGCCGATTGCAAGGCATTCCTCGCAGCCTTCCGGCGTGTTGGGCTCGATGTCCTGGATCAGGGCCAGGTGAGTGCAGGCGTTCGGTTTGGGCATCAGGAGCCTGCTCGCAGCGCTCCGGCGCCTTCAAGTGCGTAAGCGACAGCCTGCTCCACATTCATCGCCTGCCCCTCATCCCAGGCGCGCTGTTCGTTCTCGTCTGTGAGGTTTTCGCGGCGATGCCTGCCCTCCTCGATGTTGAGGACGGCTCCGAGGCCGGCTCCAATGGTCGCCTGTTGCGCGGCCGCTGCAGCAGCGAGGCGGATGGACCTCTCGCGGTTGCCTTCCATCATCTCCACGTCGGCTGCATCGTCGAGCACCAGGACGGTGCCGGAGATGTCACCCGCCGCCACGAACAGTTGCAGCGTCTCGAGGACAAAGGCACGCGCATGAGCGGCGTCTGCGGTTTTGATCGCCGCGAGCGCCCTGGTGTGCAGGGCCCATCCGAGGCTGAATCGGTTGTTGGCCTTGCGGAAGAGCCCAATTGCCTCGTCCAGGGCGGGTATCGCCTCGTCGTACCGCGCCTGGAAGTACAGGCCGTTTGCGATGCCCCACAGGCAGCTGCTGATTCCGGAGTCTTCGCCCAGCTCGCGATATAGAGGCAGCGCTTCCCCAAGCAGGGTCAGGGCCCCTTCCACGTTGACCCGGTTCACCATCATGGGGAAGCTGGCGTTGTAGCTGGCGTTCGCGATCGCCCGCTTGCTGCCAAGCTCTCTTGTCAACGCGAGGCACTCGTCATAGAAAGCCTGAGCGGCCGGCATGTCTCCCTGCCAGTAAGCGACCCCTCCTGCGGCCTCCAGGGCGCCCGTCCGGGCCTCCCGAAAAGGCAGGCTGTCGGCCATCTGCAGGATCGCCTCGAGTCGCACCCGGCCTTCATGGAGATGACCGCGCATTTGCCAGAACCGCCAGAAGGAAGCGCCGAGCTTCATCGCCCTTTCCGCGTCTCCAGTGGCGGCACACCAGTCGAAGGCGGCCCGGATGTTGTCGTGGTCCCGCTCCAGCCGGTCGAGCCACGTTTTCTGCTCATCTCCGAACAGGTTCGGAGCTGCTGCTTCGGCCAGGGCGCAGTAGGCGTCGACGTGGCGGTCGTGGATCTCGCGATTCTCCGTGCTCTTGTCCAGTCGCTCGGCCGCGAACTCACGGATGGTCTGGAGCATGATCAGTCGCGGCTCATCGAAGTCGGGCATGCGTCGCAGCAGGCTCTGATCCGCCAGCTGCTCAAGCCCGGTCAGGACGTCGGCGCCCACCCCGTCTGGCGAGCCGCAGACTGCCTCAGCCTGCTCCAGGCTCGCTCCGCGAGCGAAAACCGAAAACCGGGCAAGGAGGCGTTTTTGGGCATCGTCGAGCAGGTCATAGCTCCAGTCGATCGCGCCGCGCAGAGTCTGCTGCCGCCCCGGCAAGTCGCGCGCCCCGCTTCCCAACACGGTCAGGCTGGTCTCGAGACGGGCAAGCAGCGCCTGCGGAGAGAACAGCTTGATGCGCGCCGCCGCCAGTTCTATGGCGAGCGGCAGCCCGTCAACCCGCTCGCAGATGCCGGCGATCGCGGGCGCATTTTCGTTGGTGGCCTGGAAGTCGGCTTTGGCCGCCACGGCCCGCTCGATGAAGAGCTTGACCGCCTCGTATTGAGAGATAGCCTCCAGTCCCGGATGTCCGTGCGGATCCGGAAGGCGCAGGGGCTCGACCTCGAGCTCCTGCTCCCCGTAAATGTGGAGCACGGAGCGGCTGCTGACGAGCATCTTGACGCCGGCTCCCGCCTGAAGAAGCTCAGACGCGGCTTGCGCACCTGCCGGCAGAAGCTGCTCGAAGTTGTCTAGCACGAAGAGCACCGTCTTGTCCTTCACGTGCTCCTTCACGCCGTCGATCGGGAGGCGGTTACCGATCACAGGGATGCCCAGCACCTGGGCGACTGCCGACGCGATCAGATCGGGATTGCGAACGGCGGAAAGTGGAACGAAGTAGACGCCGCCTGGGAAATCGCGTGCTGACTCGGCTGCGACCTGAAGGCTGAGCCGCGTCTTGCCGATGCCTCCCGGCCCGCTCAGGGTCAAGAGGCGGGTGCTCTTCAATAGGCGCTTGGCATCGGCGACCTCCGCACCGCGTCCGACGAAGCTGGTCAGCTGCGTCGGCAGGTTGTTCTGGATCGCATCCAACGTGCGTAGGGCTGGGAAGGTGTCCTGCAGGCCGTCGACCACCAGCTGGTAGAGGCGCTCCGGCCGCGCCAGGTCCTTGAGGCGATGGGCCCCGAGGTCGCGCACGTGCAACTCGGTAGGGAGCTTCTCCTCAACGATTCCGCGCGTGGTTTCCGAGATGAGGACCTGGCCACCATGCGCGGCGGCTGCGATTCGAGCGGCGTGGTGGACGTCGAGACCGATGTACTCGTTGCCGACCAGGGGGGCCTCGCCAGTGTGCAGGCCGACCCGCACTTTGAGTCTCGCTCCGTCCGCCCATGGATGAGCGGCCAGCGCTCTTTGTGCCGCCGCTGCAGCGAGACACGCATCGGTGGCGCTGGCGAACACGCAGAAAAACGAATCGCCCTCTGTGCGCAGCTCATGCCCGCTGTTGCTGTTGAAGGCCGCCCGGAGGATTGCGTGATGTGCGTTCTGCGCTTCGACATAACGCTCGCCAATCTCTTGCATCAACCGCGTCGAGTTCTCAACGTCCGTGAAAAGGAAGGTGAGGGTTCCGCGCGGGAGGCTCAAGGCGCAGCCTTCGACAGTGATGGGCTGATGAGGTCGCCGATCGCCGACGCCAATTGTTCTTGATAGGAAGCGCCCTCGAAATCAAGCAACGGGTGCGGAGGCAGCAAGTGCTCTTTGACTGATCCGCCACGCCTCACGTAGATGGCCGGGTATGGATCGTCACGGCCATTGGACTCGAGGGCGACCGCGATCGCGTCGGGACCACTCGCATCGGTGAAGTTGGCGAGTGGCACGATGCCTTCATCACTGATCCCGACCGCAGGGTCCAAGCTGACAACGCGTGCGAGGTAGGAGCGTTGATGCCAGAGCTCCGGGCCGCGGCTCGCCTCTGAAAGCAGGAGCGGCACTATCTCTGGGGCTGACAGCTGTGGCCGCGGCAGCTCCTTACCCAATAGTTTGGCCGCCAGGTGCCGCGCAAGCACCCTCGCGTTGTACCGATAGCCCTGGACCGCCCCTGAGTTGCTCGGGATGCCGTGCTTCCTCAGTCCCATTGAGCCTTGCATGATGGTGCCGGCAAAGTACACGCCAGACGCGGTTGCGCTCTCCCAGAACGGGGTCTGCGCCGGCAGCCGGCTCTGTCCGAAAGTGGCGACGCCAATATCAGGAAGATCGCGCAGTGGCGAAGTGAAGCCTGTTGCCGCTATCACATCGTCGACCATGAACTCGAGCACAGCGCCATCGAGCGCTCTTTTCGTGGTGACCTTTAAGCAGCCATCGACGCTTTCAACGGACTCGATCGAGGCGTCGAGAATGACGACGCCACCCGCGAGCGCCGCATCCTCGACAGGCTGCACGTACCTCGCCCGGACGCCAACCAGTGAGCGTGTGTTGACGCTGAGCTTGGTCGGACTGGGCGAAGCAATGACGATCTGACGCGCCCATTGCAGCAGGCCACTGGCAATTTCGAAACCTGAATTCTGCTTGCCGATGATGAAGACTCGGCGGTCGGCGTAAGTCTCGGCCGGACGAAGCTCGCCGTAGGCGGACGCATGCTCTAGACCGCGGATCGGAGGCTTCCAGGGCTGGGCGACACCGACAGCGAAAACGACAACGGGAGCGCGGTACTCCCCGTCGGTGGTGCCGAGCACGAATTCCTTGTCGTCGCGCCGAGTCGTCTCCCAGCGGCATCCGTACCTGACTCGTAAGCCCGTGCGTTCTGCGAACGCCACCAGGCCGCGCTCCATCTCGGGCCGTGACGGAAAGTACGAAGTCCCGTCCATCAATGCCGGCATGAGTCCCCGATGCTCTTCCTCGTCGGCCAGCAGGCTGTTCCAGTCGAATCGCTCATAGGCCCGGCTCTTGTGGTCAAAGTCGGAGTAGGGCTTGGTCCAGCTGAGCATCCTTTGAAACACCGGCCATCGGCGGAACATGCCGCCGGGAGCCTGGTCGCCGGAAAGGACCGCGTGCTCGATGCCCAGGCGCCCCAGCGAGTAAGTCAGCTGCAGGGCCCCAGGGCCGCTACCGACAACGATCAGCGGGTAACGTCCCGGAGGAAACTGCTCCTCTAGCTCTGCCACTTCGTAGTGCCGCGCAGCTTTCGCGCCTCCCCCTGCAGCAGACGGAACATCATCTTGGGGTGCGCCACCAGCAGGCTCTCGAGCTGGTCACCAGGCAATACGAGGCAGCGAAGCGCACCTTGGGCCACGATGTCGGCGATCGGCGCGACGCCCAACAGGACCGAGATCTCGCCGAAATAGTCGCCCGCCCTCAATACTGTGCGATCGACCCCGTCGATCCGGATGACGGCGCTTCCGTCGAGGATGACATAGAAGCCGGCACCGCTAAAGCCCTGGCGCAGGATCTTTTCACCTTCGGCGAACCAGGCTTCGTCGAAAAGCTGGACGATGCGATCGAGCTCCTGCGCGGATAGATCGGAGAACAGCGAGAAGCCCGCGATTATGTCGACGACATCCTCACGTACATCCATTTCAGCTGCCCTCCTGGGCGGCGTGGCCTGCGATTGCAGATGTCCCGGCCGGTTCCGAGCTCGCGTCGACCTGCTTCTTGGCGGCGGCGTCCTGGATGCCGATCGCGTTGACGAGGGCGCCGACTATAAGAAGCACCGCGCCGACCATCATCGCGATGTGGAACGCAGCCGCTGAAGCGTCGCGCACCACGCCGACCAGTTGAGTGTCGGCGGGAGTGTTGAGCGGGCTTACTGCGGCGCGAAAGGCGGCCGAGGTCACATCAACGCCGCCAAGCTTGCCCGCCAGGTAACCATAGAAACTCGCGGTGATGAACACGAAGATGAGCGCGCCTGCCAGCTGAGGTCCGACGCGTGAGATGGCGTTGTTGATGGCTGAGCCTACGCCCGAGTTGCGCACCGGCACCGACGTCATGAGCGCCGTCGTTAGTGGCGCCACCAGGATCATCAGGCCGACTCCGAACAGAATGGCGCCCGGCAAAAAGTCGATGGCGTAAGAGATCGGGGGCAGAAAAGTGGAGGGGTCACCGGGTTTCAGCGCCCAGGGCGTGCTGGATGCCGGAACGCGAGCCAGCCAGAGCACGCCGACGGCCATGATCGCAGGTCCGGCGGCCATGAACCAGCGAGGTCCGAATCGGGCCGCGAGACTGCCAAACCTGGCCGAGAAGAAGATAAGGAAGAGCGTGCCTGGAACGAACGCGAGGCCTGCCGCTGCGGCGGTGTAACCCAATGAGCCCTGCTGAAAGATGGTCAGGTAGTAACCGGTCACGTACAGGGCGCCATAGATCAGCAAAGTCGAGATGTTGGTGACAGTGAAGTTGCGGGAGCGGAAGAGGTGGGGCGGGATCAGCGGGTTGGAGCGCCGGATCATGAGAAAAGGCAGCGCTATCGTGGCCGCTGCGCCTATCGCGAGGGCGATATAGCCGATGGGATCGCGCCAGTCACGCTGTTGCCCGTAGATTGCGCCGAAAGCCAGTCCGCCGACGGCGAGGCCCACCACCACCGCTCCCAGCCAGTCGAACTTTCCTGAAGCCTGCTCATCGCGGCTCTCCGGGACGTGCTTGTAAGTCGCCCAGAGCGCAACGAGGACCAGTGGGACATTGATGAGAAAGGCGGAGCGCCAGGAGATCGTGTCCACAAGGAGGCCTCCGACGAAAGGCCCAAGGACCGTGGTGGCGGCTGAAGCTCCGGCCCAGAATCCGAATGCTCGGCCCTGCTCCTCGCCGCTGAAGTTGGAGGTGATCAGCGCCAGCGACCCCGGCACGAGCATCGCCCCGGCCGCGCCCTGGATGATGCGGAAGAGCACAAGGAGCTCCATGGTTGGAGCCAGCCCACAAAGCACCGACGCAAGGCCAAAGGCCACCAGGCCGATCGCGAACATGCGCCGCCGTCCGTAGTAGTCGTTGAGGGCACCGGCGAGGATCAGCAGGGTGCTGAGAGTCAGCAGGTACGCGTTGTAGACGTAAGACTGGCCTTCCAGGACCCCGAAGAGAGACCGAGGCAGGTCTCGACCGATCCTCGGCAGCGCGACGTTGACGACAGTCGAGTCGAGAAACACGATGCCGGACCCAAGCACCGCCGCGAGCAAGATCCAGCGTTTGACGCTCACAAGTCCCCCTCCTGGCTCCCAGTGAAGATTATCGGCTTGTCGAGAATGCAGCCACGGGCTGTGGATTTCCTGTCGCTAGTCGGCGCCTCCATCCAGGTCGGCGAGCGCTGATCGCAAAAGCGCTCTTGCCGAGCCGCGCATAACTCTGACCGCTTCCCGACGCGAGAGTCCACCGATGTCAGTGAGCCACACAAGGGCCTCGATGCCGGCTGCACTTCTGATCGCCAGGGCGAGCCGGCGAATTTGCGCCTCAGACATCCGGACGCGGAGCGGAGCGAGCGCCTCGGCGATCCACCCGATGGCCCGACCCTGCCGCAGCGGTAGTTCGCCACGAAGGTTCGGCGCGGGGTCGAGGGAAAGGCGCAACGTCGTGCGCTGTTGGGGCTCCGTGTCGATGATGAGACGCAGGAAGTTCTGAATGACGATATCGAGGCGGGTTTCCGGATCATCGGGGGCCTCCTCGGGAAGCAGAGAGCGCACGTCAATTTCTGGGTGAGCCGCCAAGAGGAGGGCTCTCTGGTTGGGGAAGTAGCGGTAGGCAGTGGTGCGCGAGATGGTGGCCTTGGCAGCTGCGTCCTCGACTTTGGGTGTCACTCCTTGAGCCACCAGATCACGGGCCGCCGCGACGAGCGCTCTCCGGGTGCGCTGCTTCTGGTGGGTTCGCCCTGCCGACTCGTATGAAATTGACACACACGACATCGTACTGTAGTCTCTTGATGGTATTACAGTCCCATAAAGGCAAAGGTGGAGGAAATGATGGTCAGCAAGGTGGTCCCAATCGTTCGCGCCGAAGAGGAAGGCGAGAGGCTGTGGTTTTATGGCGGGGGCGTGCATATCTGGAAGGTCACCGCTGTTGAGAGTGGAGGGGCTTTCCTGCTATTCGAGGATGTAATGTCACGCGGCAAGAGCACTCCACTGCACACTCATGCCCAGGTGGATGAGACGCTCTACGTGCTGGAGGGGGAGATCCTGCTCCACATCGACGGCGCCGAGCAGCAGGTCGGAAAAGGGGGAGTGGCGATGGCTCCTCGCGGCGTGCCTCACGCCTTCATGGTCACATCAGAAACCGCTCGGATCCTTTTTCTGGAAACCCCGGGCACGAGTGAAGCTTTTTACCGCGGCGCCAGCGAGCCGTCGACGACCGCGCTGGAAGCCAACGGACCTGTGGACTTCGCCCGTGTCCGAGCGTCGGCGGAGCGAAACGGCGGGATCGAGATCCTCGGACCGCCTCCATTCCACGTGGCTTAGAGAGGCTGATAACGCGCCAGGGCCGCCGTCCGATATGGACGGCGGCCTTGGTTTGTCGACTGAGTTTGGCTAGGGCGCTGGTATCGTCCAGATGCCGCGGCCGTGGGTCGCTGCCACAAGGTTTCCGTTCGGGTCCTGGGTCAGCTGGTTCACGACGACATTCGGCAGCCCGGTGCCGTAGCGGTACCAGGTGGTGCCGTTGTCCGCCGAGGTGAACACGCCGAAGTCCGTCGCCACCACGATCTTGCCTTTCTCGTAGACGACGTCGTCCATCGGCACGTCGGGAAGTCCTACCGAAACGTCAGCCCAGGTTGCGCCGCCGGTCGTGGTTTCGTAGACGTGGCCGACGCCCGGGTCGTCAGG
>DATLPO010000175.1:0-5285 GCA_035535675.1 Candidatus Limnocylindria bacterium | reverse complement strand
CGCCGGCTTACGTGAGCAATGTCATAGGGATCGCGCCGCAGGACAGCTATGTGGTCATCGGGCCCGCGACAGGAGGAGCAATCCTCAGCGCTGTCCTGCTGGGTCAGTTCGTCAGGAACATCGACAGGTCGCGGCTGCTGTTCGGCTCGCTGATAGCCAATGGTTTGACTCTGCTGGCCCTGGCGGCGGTGCCGCAGGCGATGGTCCAGCTGCCCGACCTAAGAGTTCACGCACGCATCACCGGAGCGGCGTTCAGCCTGCTACTTGGGATCGAGTTCGGGGCAATCATGATCCCGGCGATCACCTATCTCATGGAGACGACCAGTGATGAGATCCGAGGAAGGATCTTCGCTCTCCTCTATATGGTCATCAACGGGGTGACCGCGCTTCCCGTCCTTGCGGCGGCGGCTCTCTCCGATGCCATCGGCACCGCGCATGTGATCGGCGGGCTGGGCGCCCTGCTCATGATCGGGGGGCTGGCGATCTTCATCGCCGGGCAGCGCGCCACTGTAGAACGATCAACGTGATCGCGACCACCACGATGAGAACCAGGCCTCCGATTCCGATCGCGCGAAGAACCGCCGCGATCAAAGCGATGTTGTCACCCAGCAGGTAGCCGGCGACTCCGAGGACCGTGGCCCAGCCCAGCGCGCCCAGCACGCTGAAAAGCTGGAACCGCCAGAACGGCATACGCGCCATGCCGGCGAGCATCGATCCCCAGGTACGAAGGCCGAGGATGAAGCGCGACGCGACGACAGCTTTATCCCCGTGGCGTGCGAAGAACATCTCCGACCGAGCAATGTGCTCCGGTCGGATCCGGAAGATGCTCCCGAAACGCTCGACGAAGGGGCGGCCGCCCTTGTAGCCAAGGTAGTAGCCGAGGTCGGCACCGGCCGTCGCTCCTGCGAAAGCGAACAGGATGACCAGGACAAGGCTGTGGTGGCGCGTCGCCGCCCACGCCGCGGCGGCGAGAAGAAGGGCTTCGCCGGGGAAGGGGACGCCGGCGCTCTCGATGAGAATGCCCAATCCGGCGGCGGGGTAGCCGAGAGCGTCGACGATTGAAGCGGGGTCCATGGGCGTCCATATACTGGACGACCCGATGCCCGATTACGGCGACCACGAATCCAACGAGGACCCTCTACACGTCCTCAGGCACTCGACAGCCCACCTTCTCGCCGCGGCAGTCACCGAGCTCTATCCCGACGTCAGATATGGCATCGGACCCCCGGTGCAGGATGGCTTCTACTACGACTTCGCTTTCACCAAGCCGCTCTCGGAGTCCGACCTCCAGGCAATCGAATCGCGCATGCGGCGGATTGCCCAGGAGGACAGGCCTTTCGTCCACGACACAATGACCCGCGAGCAGGCGCTGACTGAGTTTCGAAAGCGCGGCCAGGACTACAAGATCGAGCTGATCAACGACAAGGTCGAGGGCGATGAGGTCAGCCTGTACCGAACCGGCGACTTCCTTGACCTGTGCCGCGGACCCCACGTGAAGTCAACGAAAGACCTCAAGGCTTTCAAGCTCCTGCGCCTGGCGGGCGCCTACTGGCGAGGCGATGAGAAACAACCTCAGCTGACCAGGATCTACGGCACCGCCTGGTCCTCTCAGCGCGAGCTCGACGAGCACCTGAAGTTCCTCGAAGAGGCCGAGAAGCGCGACCACAAGAAGATCGGCAGGGAGCTGAAGCTCTTCACTGTCGACGATCGGGTCGGCCCCGGCCTGCCCCTTTGGCTGCCGGCAGGGGCGACGATCCGCCGTGAGCTCGAGCGGTTCATCGTCGACGAGGAGCTCGCGCGCGGTTACCTGCACGTCAGGACTCCTGACGTGGCGCGCCTCGACCTGTTCAGGCAGAGCGGCCATGCTCAGCTCTACGCCGAGAACATGTACCCGCCGATGAAGTTCGAGGACGGCGAGGAGCTCGAGCTGCGGCCGGTGAACTGCCCGCATCACATAGTGGTTTTCCAATCGGAGCTGAGGAGCTACCGCGATCTTCCGATGCGCATTGCCGAGATCGGCAACAACTGGCGATACGAGCGCTCGGGCACTCTCATCGGACTCAACCGGGTCAGGTCGTTCGCGCTCAACGACGCTCACATCTTCTGCACGCTCGATCAGCTGATGGGCGAGGTGAAAGGGTCCATCGATCTCGCGCTGTATTTCTCTGAGGTGCTCGGGATCGACGAATTCTCGTATCGCATTTCCGCGCGTGATGACGTCAAGGACAAATGGTTGGGCACTGAGGAGCAGTGGAAGCAAGCCCAGGCGGCGCTCGTCGAGGCGCTCGAATCGATGGGCCAGACCTACGAGATCGGAGTGGGCGAAGCCGCCTTCTACGGACCGAAGATCGATTTCCAGGTCAAAGACGCGCACCGTCGCGAATTCACCAACTCAACGGTCCAGATCGACTTTCAGCTTCCTGAAAGGTTCGACCTCGAGTACGTGGCGGAGGACGGATCCAGGCAGCGGCCGGTGATGGTGCACCGTGGCGCGGCCGGATCGATGGAGCGCCTGTTCAGCTACTTGATCGAGCGCTACGCAGGAGCCTTTCCGACCTGGCTGCATCCGGTCCAGGTGGTGGTGGTGCCGATCACCGATGCACAACATGAGTACGCGCGCGCCATCGAAGCCCGCCTGCGCAAGGCAAAGCTGCGCGTTGAGGTCGACGACCGCCCGGAGCGCATGCAGCGCAAGATCCGCGACGCGCAGGCTCGCAAGGTGCCTTACATGACCATCGCCGGCGCCCGTGAAGCGGAAGCTCAGCATGTCAACGTGCGCGACCGCGCCGGCAACCAGACAGACGAGGCGCTTGACGAGTTTGCAGAGCGCGTCGCGCTGGAGGTCGCGGAGAGAAGGCGCTAGCTATAGGGCGCCGGGGATCCGGCCGGCGCAAATTCCCTCTGCTGCCACTGGAACCGTCGTTGCGGTCACCCAGTCCGCCACGCGCGCGTGGCCTTGGGCGTCGGTCCCCAGCACGCGTGTGCTGTCGATCCATCCACACGTCTGAAAGCCCGGAAACGTCGTCTGCGAACCCTCGATAGTGGTGTCCAAGGAGTTCGACTGATTTCCTTTCACCAACGCAGCCTGGTTGCCGTTCGGAGACAGGTAGGCGGGGGTCTGGCCCTCGATCGAGAACGTCCGCGTCGTTGTCCCGCCCCAGTCGAGCACATTTGCCTGGGCGTCGGTTTCGCAGATCGCGCCGGCGGCGGAGGGCGGGCCGGCGATGATGCATGTGGAGCCGCCGAGGGTGAACTTGCGCGCCGCCGTGGACGGGTCGATGACGTGAAGCTCTTGCGGACCGCTGGAGAACGGGCCCTCGCCCTGGGCGCACGCGGGGACCTTCGCGACCACCAGGCTCCCTCCGTGCCACCCTGAGGGCCAGAGGCCGAAAGCGCCGGTCTCGGTGAAGATCACCTTGTGGTTGGCGCCGCCGTTCAGATCCTCGACGTACAGGCTCGTCGCCACGCCGCTAGAGGTGAAATCGCTGACCACGACCGCGATCCGCTTGTCGTCCGGGCTGATTGCGAAAGTGCTGTGACGCTGACCGCCAATTGGAACCGTCGTGGCGCGCCCGGCTGCACCGGCCGGACTCAAGAACCGGATGACACCCTGCGCGTCCATGAAGTAGACGCGGCTGCTGCTCGTGCTGACCGGCGGGGGTAGGACGGCGTTGGCCCCGTTCCCGCAGGTCAGCGCTGCGGGCTTGCTCGCCTGGCCGGTGCTTGCGACCTTGCCGTCGGCGCCGACCAAGCTCACCGTGTAGGTGTCGCCGGAAAGCCCAGCGACCATGACGCCGTACCCACCCTCCAGGGGAAGTGGCGATGGCCCTGGAGACGCGGAGGCCTGCGGCTCGGTGGACGGCGTGGTCGTGGTCGAGGGAGATTGGGTTGAGCTGGATCCCCCGCCGCAGGCGCTTGCGACAGTCGCCAAGACCAGGAGCAGAGGAGACAGCTTCATGGCGCCGACATTGTGGACCCGTCAGCCTGCGAAAGTGACTTTGCGCACCAGCTCATGTTTCCGGTACCATCCTCCAACTGAAGCAGGGGACCTACCCTCACCCACAGAGCCAAGCTCGAATGGGTACGGAAAGGCGGATGGCCTCGGCTATCCGTTTTATTTTGTTTGGAGGACGAAGACAACACTGAATTTGGCCGAGGTAACGTCTCATCTCGTTTAAGGAGCTAAGGATCAACGATCAGATCCGCAGCTCCGAAGTGCGGCTGATCGATGACCAGAACAACCAGCTCGGGGTGCTCTCCCTCGACGCCGCTCTGCGCATCGCAAGCGAGAAGGGGCTCGACCTTGTAGAGGTGGCGCCACAGGCGCAGCCGCCGGTCTGCCGGCTGATGGACTACGGACGCTTCAAGTTCGAGACCATCAAGAAGGAGAAGGACCAGCGACGCAAGCAAAACGTCACCAAGCTGAAGGAGATGAAACTTCGACCAAAAGTGGCCGAGCACGATTTCCAGACCAAGTTCAAGGGTTTGAGGCAGTTCCTCGAAGCAGGCGAAAAGGTGAAAGTGACGATCATGTTCAGAGGCCGTGAGATGGTCCACCAGGACATCGGGAGAAGGATCCTGGATCGGGTGGCTGACGACGCGAAGAACTTCGCGATGGTCGAGCGTGCCCCGCTGCTCGAAGGCAAGAACCTGTTCATGATCCTGGCCCCAACCCGCCAGGCAGTGGCCGCGGCGAGCGCCGCGGCCGCTCAGTCTGCACCCAAGGAGACCGCAACCAGTGCCTAAGATCAAAACCCGCAAGGGCTTCGCGAAGAGGATTCGCGTCACCAAGACGGGCAAGCTGATGCGCGCGGGCGCGTGGAAGAGCCATCTGCTCGAGCACAAGTCCCAGAAGCGCAAGCGCAATTACGAGAACGAGCAGCCCGTCGCCAAGGCGGACCGGAAAGAAGTGCGCAGGGCATTGGGAATCTGAGATGGCAAGGGTCAAGCGGGGAGTTCCCGCGCACCGCCGTCACAAAGCGATCCTCGATCGCGCCAAGGGCTTCAGGCTTTCCAAGAAGCTTCTCTTCCGACCGGCCAACGAAGCGGTCCTGCACGCGCTCGCATATGCGTACCGCGACCGCCGGCGTCGCAAGCGGGAGATGCGGCAGCTGTGGATCGCGCGCATCAACGCGGCCTCGCGGCAATCGGGGCTGCCATACAGCAAGCTCATGCACGGCCTTCGCCAGGCAGGAGTGGAGATCGACCGCAAGGTGCTGGCTGACCTGGCCGTGCGCGACAGCGGTTCCTTTGCTCGGCTGGTGGAGGTTGCAAAGAAAAGCCTC
>DATLPO010000174.1:0-20556 GCA_035535675.1 Candidatus Limnocylindria bacterium | reverse complement strand
CGGAGCGGAGGTCGGCCTCCTCGACGCCGACATCTATGGGCCCTCGATCCCGGCCATGATCGGCTCAAGGGACGTGCCCGAGCAGCTCAACGGCCGCCTCCAACCTGTCGAGGCGCACGGTCTCAAAGTGATGTCGTTCGGCCTGATCTACCCAGGCGAGCAGCCGACGATCTACCGCGGTCCGATGGTTGGCAAGGCCATCGAGGCAATGATGGTGCAGGTCGATTGGGGCACCCTCGACTACCTCGTCATCGACCTCCCACCAGGGACCGGTGACGCATCGCTGACGCTGGCGCAGGCGATCCCGCTCACCGGCGTGGCGATCGTGTGCACGCCGCAGGATGTGGCGACCGACATTGCTGTCAAAGCGCTGCAAATGTTCAGGAAGCTGAACGTCACCCCGTTGGGCTTGATCGAAAACATGAGCTGGTATATCTGCTCGAATTGCGGCCACCGCCACGAGATCTTCAGCCACGGTGGCGCGGAGGCGGCGGCCAAACGCCTCGGCGTGCCTTTCCTTGGCGCAATCCCGCTCGAGGAAGGAATTCGCGAAGACGCTGACGCCGGCACGCCCGTCGTCATCTCGCGACCCGACTCTGCCGGTGCCCAGGCATTTGTCCGCATCGCCGAGCAGGTCGCCGCCCGCACCTCAATTCAGTCTTTCAGGCAGCTTCCTGTCATCAACGTCAGGTAAGGCCGGCACAGCAAACTGCAAGACCCCGACCCGTTTCCACTCAATGTCGATGTCGACCGGGAGCGCCAGGTGATGGAGATCGCCTGGGAAGACGGCCATCGCACCTCGTACTCAGGCGAGCAGCTCAGGTGGGCCTGCCCCTGCGCCGAGTGCCGAGGCGAGGCAGGCGCGCCGGGCCGCCTGGCCCGCGTCAAAACACTGGCCCCTGACGAGCTGCGGATCCAGGACGTGAGCCTTGTCGGCCAATACGCGCTGCAGATAGCGTTCCAGAGCGGCCATGCCACGGGCCTCTACACCTTTTCTCTGCTGCGGAGGCTAGGGTCCGACTAGCAGGCGCCTCAAACCCGGGTCCTCCGTGCCATAATCCCCTCCCGGCCCGTTTCCCCTACGCCCTTGCAAGAGATTGAGCACTCGTCCATACCGGCCGCAGCTCTGAGGCGACCCCGAACTAGGGGGTTCGCGCGCGGGAGCTGGATCGCGCTTGGCGCTGCCCTGGCCGTCCTCTTCAGTGTGGCCGGCGGCTTCATCGGTTATGCCAACACCCTGGCGACCGCCGTCACCCTCAACGTCAGAGACGGCGAGAAGGACGTCCCGACCAACACCACGCTGGTCTTGAGGTTCAGCCGGCCGACAGCGCTCAGCACGGTGCAATCAGCCTTGTCGGTGAACCCATCCACCGACGGGACGCTGACCGCGGTGCTCGGCCAGACCGAGTTCGAGTGGTCGGCAACCAAGCCGCTGACCGAGCTCACGACCTACACCGTGACGATGGGCCCGATCACCGATCTCGGCCACCATCCAGTGAAAGCCGCCCAGTGGACTTTCACGACACTCATCGTTCCACGACTGCAGTCGATCACCGCCGGAGGCGTTGTGCTCGCCGACGGCGCCGAGATAGACCTGGGGACGACCCTACAGCTCAACTTCAACGACGCGATGGACCGGAGCACCGTCAGCGTAACGCTGGGCACGAAGGCCGCAGTCCTTCAGTGGGCTGCGGACAGCCGAAGCGCGACCATCTCAACGGCGGGCATTCTCTCTGGCCCTCTCGCCATCCAGCTGGCAGCAGGCGCCCGGGATCAGACGGGCCACCCTCTCTCGATGCCCTTAACCCTGAATTCGGGCGTCTACTACCACGACCGCGAGAAGACGACAGCATTGAAGTACCCGGCTCTGATCCAGATCCCGAACGACGCCTTCGCGCGTGACCAGAACGGACTGCAGGCCGCCAGCATGGTCTTCGAATACGTCGCAGAGGGCGGCATCACCCGCCTCACCGCCATCTATCAGAACACTCCGAGCCTCATCGGTCCGATGCGCTCGAGCCGCTTCATCTCCCTCAAGATCGCACGCCACTACAAGGGTTTGCTCTTTCAGTCGGGCGAGTCACAAGCGACTCGCAACCGGGCCGAGGGCGATCCCGTTCCGCAGTTCTTCGACACCGTCGGCTACACGTTCCGCACCAACGCCCGCATCGCACCCGACAACCTGATGATCAGCGGCGCCTCGGTCAAAAAGGCTGAATCGCTGTACAGCATTGCGGCATTCAACATCCCGAAAGTGCGGCCCGTCCTGGCGGGTGGCGCGGCAATCTCCAAGATCGCCGTTCCTGACCACTACTCCACCTACGGCTACGACACGGTCTTCGGCACCTATCAGAAGACCGAAGAAGGCCATCTGTATCGCGACGCCAATCTGCGCCAGCCCCTGCGAATCGAAATGCTGATCATCTTGCACACCCAGGTTTCGCTGCTCGACGTGGGCGATGGCCATGGCGCCCACATCCACGACTACAACCTCGACTCGAGCGGCCGGATCGACGTCTACTACAAGGGCCACAAGTTCGCAGGCACCTGGAGCTCGACCAACTCACACAAGCCACTTGCGTTCAAGCTCAGCAACGGCCAGGCTCTCAACCTGCCGCCGGGTTTGGTCTGGATCGACGTCACGCAGTAGCTGACCGGGCTGCGGTCTAAGCCCGCGCAGCGTCCTTCAAAGCGGTCACGTAATTCGACGCAGCCACCGCTGCGGTGGTTCCGTCGCCGACCGCTGTCGCGATCTGCTTGGTGAGCTGCGCGCGCACATCGCCGACGGCCCAGATCCCTTCCACCGAGGTCTGCATGTCACGGCCCGTGAGAAGGTAGCCCGCCTCGTCGTGGTCGACATGCACCTTGAACAGGCCTGAGTTGGGCACAAAGCCGACGAAGATGAAGACCCCTCCGACCGCGAGCTCCTTGGCCGTTCCACGCTGCTCGTAGTGGATGGCCTCGACCTTGTCCTTGCCGGTGATCTCCTTGACGGCGGACTCGAGGATGAACTCGACCTTCGGGTTGGCTCGCGCGCGATCGATCAGGATCGGCTGGGCGCGCAGCTCGTTTCGCCGGTGGATGATGTAAACCTTCGACGCGTAGCGGGTGAGAAATTCGCCCTCCTCGACCGCGGCATCGCCTCCGCCGACGACGGCCAGCTCCTGCCCCTTGAAGAAGGCGCCGTCGCACACCGCGCAGTAGCTGACGCCGCGACCCCAGAATTCCTTCTCGCCCGGCACCCCGAGGTAGCGCGGCAGGCCGCCAGCGGCCATGATCAGGGCCGGTGCGCGCAGCTCCTGGCCCGAATCGAGACGCACGACCTTGGTGTTCCCCTCGACGTCGATTTCCTTGACCGGCTCGAAGTCACGCACCTCCAGGCCGAACTTGCGCGCATGCTCGCCCATTTTGGTGGCGAGGTCTGAGCCGAGGATCGTCTCGAAGCCGGGGTAGTCCTCGACCAGCTCGGTGTTCAGGAGCTGACCGCCGAGAGGGCCTCTGTCGACCAGGACTGCCTTCAGGTTCATCCTGGCCGTGTACAGGCCAGCGGCCAAGCCGGCCGGGCCGCCCCCCACGATGATGACGTCGTACGCGCTCATTGCATTAATTGGAATGGGGCCAGGACCCGTTGGTATTCCTATCCGTGCTTGAACTGGGCGCCGAAGCCGCCGCGCGGGCTGTGGCAAGTGATGTTGTCGAACGGACAGCCGATGGAGCAGGCGCCGCATTCGATGCAGTTGCCAAAGCTCACAAGAGTCTTCTTCTGCTCCTCGTTCCACTCGTACACGCCGGCCGGACAGAAGTGGGTGCAGTACTTCCCCTTGCACTTGGTGCCGCAGACCTGCTGGTCAACGATCTCGATGTGCGGCTTGCCAGTGTCCTCGTTGTACTTGACAGTGAAGAGCTTGTCGGTGAGCTTTTCCATCACTGACCGCCAAACCGTTCAAAGACCCGACACATCAACCTGACCGTATTGATGTAGTCCTCGGCGCGGATGTTCTCGTTGGGCGCATGGACCCGATTGTCGGGCCGGCCGACGCCGACCGGCAAGACCGTCGGGATGCCCAGGTCGGCGACGACAGGGTGCATCGGGCCGGTCGCTTGCATGAACGGCCACAGGACAGGCTCGCCATACAGGTCTCTCACGCAGTCAATAACGCTCTTCGCGACTTCGGACTCGGGGTCGGACCGGGCGGGTTTCTCGGCGTCGCTCCAGACGATCTCGACCTTTTCGAAGCCATGAGAGTCGAGATGCTTGCGCAGCATGTCTAGAACGTGCGCCGGGTCCTGGTTGGGGATGAGCCTGAAGTCGAGCTTGGCCGTCGCCTCGGCTGAGAGCACTGTCTTCGACCCAGGTCCCTGGTAGCCGGTGGTGACTCCAGCGATGTTGCAGGTGGGCGTGAACAGCAGCTGTTCGATCACACGCTCCGGCTTGGGATCGCGGACGAGCTTGTCGTACCCGACAAGCTTTTGTCGCTGCTCCAACCCGGGGTCGATCTTCGCCATCATTCGCCTGTCGGCATCGGTCGGCTCGAGCATGTCGTCGTAGAAGCCGTCGATCTTGATGTTCATGTCCCTGTCGCGCAGGCTCGCGAGCGCCTCGATCAAGTACATCGCGGCAGACGGATAGATGGACGCGAGGCCGGAGTGCTGGTCGAAGGACAGAAAACTCACACGCAGCTGCACGTAGACAAGGCCACGGCAGCCGAACTGGAGGGTGGGTCGAGATGCCTCATCGAACGACGCGCCTGATTCCCAAAGACACCCGTCTGCGCTCAGCTTGCTCGAATGCTGGTGGGCGATCGTCTCGAAAGTCTTGGAGCCGATCTCCTCTTCGCCTTCGACCAGGAAGCGCAAAGTGACAGGGACTTCCCCCAACTGCTTGAGCGTCTCGAGCGCGTGGATTCTCGCCATCACGTCGGCCTTGTCGTCAGCGACTCCGCGCGCGACGATGCGGCCGTCCTTCTCAACCGGCTCGAACGGCTTGGAGTCCCAAAGCTCGATCGGGTCGACAGGCTGCACGTCGTAGTGCTGATACAGCAGAAGCTTGCGGCGGCCCGCACCGGGCACCTCGGCATAGAGGGCCGGCATCCCGCCCGCCTCCAGCGTCTCGACACGGTCGGTGTAGCGGCCCAAGCGCTCCGCGAGCCAGTCTCGGGCTGGTTTGACGGCCTCCGCTCCATGGTTGGAGATGCTCGGGAAGGCGCAGAGCTCTTTCAGCTCTTCGATGAACCGGCGGGTGTTCTTTTCGATGTATGCATCGACGGCGCTGGTCGAGATCACAGTGCCATTGTTTCACCCGCGTAACCTTGTCGTGTGAGCGAGAAAGAGGGCGAATTCCACTTCTCGCCCCGTCCCAACCGCGCCGCCGAGATCAAGTGGCGCCAGTGGTCTGAAGGGGCGTTTGACGAGGCACGCCGGCTCAACCGTCCCATCCTGCTCTCCATCTCGGCGGTGTGGTGCCACTGGTGCCACGTCATGGACGAGACGACCTACTCGCACGCCGGAGTGATCGACCTTATCAATCGCGAGTACGTCCCCATCCGTGTCGACAACGACGTCAGGCCCGACATCAACCAGCGATACAACATGGGCGGTTGGCCCTCAACCGCATTTCTCACGTCATCAGGCGACATCCTCACAGGCGCCACATACATGCCCCCGGATCAGATGGCTGATGCGCTGACGCGAGTCGCCGGCTACTACCACACGCATCAACCGGAGATAGCCAGCAGTGTCCTGGAGTCACGCAAGCGCGCCGGCTCGGGGGCTGCGCGCAGCGCAGGCGACCTCGACGAGACGATGGTCGACACCATCCTCGAAGCCGTCACCAACGCTTACGACGATGAGTACGGAGGGTTTGGCAGCGCGCCCAAGTTCCCCCAGACCGAGGCCCTGCTCCTGCTGCTCGAGCAGGCCCAGGTAAGGTCCGATCCAGCATTGCGTCAGATGGCCGTGCACACGCTCGAGAGCATGGCGGGAGGCGGCACCTACGATCACGTGGAGGGCGGCTTCTTCCGCTACTCCACCACCCAGGACTGGAGCGTCCCCCACTTCGAGAAGATGCTCGAGGACCACGCCGGGCTGGTCGAGGCAGTTGCTCTCGCCGGGCTCGACGACGTGCTCGACTCGACGACCCGCTACCTCGATACTGTGCTCCGCGACGCGAAGACCGGCCTGTACGCCGGCAGCCAGGATGCTGACGAGCACTACTACTCGCTGGGCGCCGATGAACGCAGTCCGGAAAGCGCGCCGTACGTCGACCGGCGCATCTACACGTCGTGGAACGCGGCTCTTGGAGTCGCCTACCTCGACGCTGCGATTCGTCGCGAACGTCCGGCGCTTCGCGTGCGGGCGGCGAAGCTGCTCGAGCGGCTCTTTCACAAGAGCTACAAGACCGGAGAGGGCCTTATCCGCACCGACGGGGCCGCAGGTCAGCTCGGCGACCAGGTGTGGGGGCTTTTGGCGGCAGTCCGCGCGCACCAAGCGGGACTTGGAGAGCGGTGGCTTCCAGCTGCGATCGATCTGGCCGACCATCTCGAGAGGCGGTACGCGGACCGCGAGCTGGGTGGATATTTCGATCACGCGGGCGGCGACCAGCTCGGCCGGCTTGGGGACCGTATCAAGCCCCTCGGCGAGAACTCGGTTGCCTCAATGGCCCTGGTCGAGCTCGACGTGCTCACCGGCGGGACCGAGATGCAGTATCTCTCCAGAGCGCGACGAACGCTTGAGTCGGTGGCGGCGCTGCCGCGCCAGTACGGGTTGATGGCAGCTGCTTTCGCGCGCGCGCTGGATCGACTTCGCCAACCGATCAAGGTGAGCACCGGCAATCCGGTGCTGGCGCGGGCGGCGCTCGTCGCTCACCCGTACGCCGTAATCGATCCGAATGGAGACAAACGTGCCGTGGTGTGCGTGGGGACCATATGCTTGGCGCCGGTGTCCACCCCGGCCGCCGTCGACGAGGCCCTACAGGAAGCTGCGAAAGCGCGTGCCTGAGAGCCGGCGCCACTTTTACAGGCGCGTCGACAAGGCTCTCGACGACCCCAGCCTGCAGCGTGCGCTCACCAGCGGCCTAACCGGGATCCGAGGGCGTCGTGACCTCGCATTCAAGAGCTTCGATTTCGCCAAAGGTCAAGCTGACCTCAAGAAGCGGCGCCGTGCCAACCTCGATCGCCTGCCTGAGCTGGTCGAGCAGTTCACGGAGCGGCTCGAAGCGGCCGGCGGCGTCGTCCATTACGCAAAGGATGCCGCCGCAGCTCGCGACATCATCGGCCAGATCTGCTGGAACGCGGGCAGCCCGGCCGAGCCCCAGGCCGCGTTGCGTGCAAACGCGCGCCGCGTGGTCGTGACCAAGGTCAAGTCAATGGCCAGCGAGGAGATCGAGCTCAATCCTTACCTCGAGGGGCTGGGGATGGAGGTGGTCGAGACGGACCTTGGCGAACGGATGGTCCAGCTCACACACACGCGCCCGTCACACCTGATCGCGCCTGCTATCCACCTGACCAAGGAGGATGCGGCAGCGGTGTTCGGGACCGAGGCCACAGTCGAGGCCATCCAGCACCACGCTCGCGTATCGCTGCGCCAGAAGTTCATCGAGGCAAGCGTCGGCATCAGCGGCGCCAACATGGCGATCGCCGAGACCGGAACCATCGTCCTCGTCACCAACGAGGGCAACGCCGACCTCACGACGACGCTGCCCCCAGTGCACATCGCGCTGTTTGGCATCGACAAGCTGGTCGCAACGCTTGACGACGCAGTGGCTGTCCTGCGGATGCTGCCGCGGAGCGGCACCGGGCAGGTCATGACCAGCTACGTCAACTGGATCACCGGACCTTCCAGGTCGGCCGACATCGAGCAGTCTCTGACGATCGGGGTGCACGGACCGCGCGAGATGCACTGCGTGATCCTCGACAACGGCCGCGAGGAGATGCGCGCCGATCCGATCTTTCGCGACGCCCTCACATGCATCCGCTGCGGGGCTTGTTCAAATGCCTGCCCGCCGTTTATGGCCGTTGGCGGTCATCAATTCGGCCACATCTACAACGGGCCAATCGGCCTGGTGCTGACGCCCTTTCACCACGGCCTCGACAAGGCCGACCTGCCCAACACGCTCTGCACCCAGTGCAACGCCTGCCAGGAAATCTGTCCTGTCGATATACCGCTTCCCCGCCAGATCCTGGAGCACCGCCGGCAGGGCCGGAAGTCGCTGCGCAAGAAAGCGCTGCTCGGGGTCTGGAAACGCCCGGAGCTGGCCGACCGGCTGCTGCGCGCCGGCGCCCCGTTCAGCAGCCTCGTGCCTGGGCAGCCGAGGCTCGCGCGCGTGCCTTTCAGAGATCAAGTCGACGGCGTCGAGGACCATCGAGGTGACCAGCCGCTGACGATCTTCGCCTCCTGCATGGTGGACCGAATGCTTCCAGAGGCAGCAGTCGCCCTACGACAAATCGCAGACATCGCCGGCTACACGGTTGGGTTTCCCAAGGGTCAGTGGTGCTGTGGCCTGATCGCAGCCAATGCCGGCGATTTTGCCGGGGGAGCTGATCTCCACAATCAGCTGGCACAAAGCCTTGGAAATTCCAAGGGTCCGATCGTGACGCCATCTGCCTCCTGCTTTGGAGCGTTCACGATCGACGCGTCAGGCTGGGGCGCCGAGGAGGAAGAACCTCTTCGTTCGCGCTTCCGGGACTCCACCCGCTTCGCCCTGGAGCTCCTGGCTAAGCGTCCGGAGCTCGTCCGTGCAAATGGCAGAGACATCCGGGTCGCCTACCACGACTCGTGCCAGACCCTGCGCCAGCTGGGCCTGAAGGCCGAGCCTCGGCGGCTGCTCGAGCTTGCAGGCTACGAGGTTGTAGACATCCCTGACATCGCCAATTGCTGCGGCTTCGGCGGCACGTTCAGCGTCGAGTGGCCGCGCGTGGCCGAACGCCTGGCGAAGTGGAAGCTCGACGCCATCGCGAAGACGGGCTGCACGGTCGTCGCCTCTGACAATCCAGGCTGCCTGATCCACATCGCCACCGCTGCCCGCCGCCGTCGCATCGACCTCCGGGTGGCACACGTGCTGGAGCTTGTCGCCGAGCACCTTGTGACGCCGGGCGGCTAGGGTTAGTCCCCGGTGAGGGTCACACTCGTCGCCACCGCTCCGGCCGACATCAGCGTCGATGGCCTGGCCATCCCGGTCGCCACAGGGCAGCGTCTATCGGGGAGCGCGCTCGATCTCGACAAGGCGCTCGGCGGCCTGCTGTCTGAGCTGCTCGCAAATGCGGAGTTCAAAGGGCGTATCCACGAGGTCTTGCCCGTACCCACGCACGGACGCATCGCCCCCCGCAGGGTGATCCTATACGGCCTCGGGGCGATCCGTGACCTTGACGGTCAGCGACTGCGCTCGGCCCACCATGAGCTGGTCCGCGCGGCACGCACCTATGGCTACAAAAGGCTGGGTCTCATGCGCGTCGAACCGCTCGGAATCGATACGCTGACCGCGGTCGTCGAGGGCGCCGTGATGGGCACCTTCGAGCGCCGCTCGCGGCAGACCGGCTCCCAGCCCGAACGAGTCGACGTCGACGAGCTGGTGCTCAGCGGCTTCGGACAGGGGCGCGAGCATGAAGTGGTGGCGGCGCAACAGGCCGGTGAGGCGACCAACCACGCTCGCGAGTGGCAGAACGCTCCGGCCAACGAGCTGACCCCTGACGCTCTGGCCCAGGAGGCCACCAAGATCGCTCAGCGGCACGGGCTGGAGATCGAGGTCCTCGGCCCGGCCGACCTGCGCGCCGGCGGCTACAACCTGCTTCTCGGAGTTGCCGCCGGCTCAGCCCTGCCCGCGCGCCTGATCCGCATGCGGCATCGGGGGAAGGAGCTGGCAGGCGAAGCACCCGATCCGCATGCATCGGTGCTCGCACTGATCGGTAAGGGAATCACATTCGACACCGGCGGCATCTCGTTGAAAGAGCCGCGATCGATGAGCCAGATGAAAGCCGACATGTCGGGCGCCGCTGCCGTGCTTGCCGCGATCGACGTCATAGCCGCGCGCAAGCTGCCCCTTGACGTAATGGCGGTCATCGCGGCCACCGAGAACATGCCTGGCCCGACTGCACAGCGGCCTGGTGACGTGGTGGTGAGTGCGGACGGCAAAACGGTGGAAATCTTGAACACTGACTCGGAGGGCAGGCTCGTGCTCGCCGATGCGATCACGCATGCCCTGCGGAACGGGGCAACCCACCTGCTTGACGTCGCGACCCTGACCGGAGCCGCCACCATCGCGATCGGCCACGCCGCCAGCGCTGCCGTCAGCAACGACGATGAATTCTGGCGGCTGATCGAAGAGGCCTCCCGCCTGTCTGGAGACAGGGTCTGGCGTCTGCCGATCTACGCCGACTACAGGGTGCTGCTCCGCAGCCAGATCGCCGACCTCAGGAATTCGGAGTATGGCGAGGCCGGGACCATACTGGGAGGCATGTTCATCGGTGAGTTCGCGCGCGGCAAGCCCTGGGCCCACCTGGACATAGCTGCCTCGAGCTGGAACACCAACTCCGAGCTGACCACAGTGCTGCGCGGGCCATCAGGGGCCGGCACGCGCCTTTGTATCCAACTGGCGGAACTCATGGCGGGGGCTGAGCGTTAGAGCGGAGATGGGAATCCTCGAAACCATCGAATCCCCGGCTGACCTCCGCCGGCTGGACCAGGCCCATCTCACGCAGCTGGCCGACGAGGTTCGAGCGTTCCTCGTCGAGCAGACATCGAAGTCCGGCGGACATCTGTCCCCCAACCTCGGCGTGGTCGAGCTGACGTTTGCGCTGCATCGGGTCTTCGACAGCCCCAAGGACGCGATAGTTTGGGACACCGGCCATCAGGCGTACGTGCACAAGATCGTCACCGGCCGCGCGAAAGACTTTGTGCGGCTTCGCCAGGGTGGCGGCCTTTCCGGATATCCGTCACGCAAGGAGTCCGAGCACGATTTCGTCGAGAACAGCCACGCCTCGACCTCGCTCAGCTACGCGCTGGGTATCGCTGAAGCACGGCTTCGAAAAGGCGTGGGCGGGCATGTCATCGCAGTGATCGGCGACGGGGCGTTGACTGGCGGAATGGCATACGAAGCCCTGAATCAGATCGCGCATCTGCAGCCACCGAACCTGATCATCATCATCAACGACAACGGGCGCTCCTACGCCCCGACAGTCGGCGGCCTCGCGCGGCATCTCTCGCAGCTGCGCGTCGACCCGCGCTACGAGCGAATCAAGGAGGACATATCGCGCCTGCTGCGCGACCTGCCTCTCGTTGGATCCACGGCCGACCAGGCAGCGTATCGCGTGAAGGAGGGCCTCAAGCAGCTGCTTCAGCCCTCGACGATATTCGAGAGCCTGGGCATCAAGTACGCAGGCATTGTCGACGGTCACAACGAGCCTGCACTGGAAGAGGTACTCTCCCGCTCCAAGCGGCTGAGAGCACCTGTTGTCGTGCACGTGATCACCGAGAAGGGCCACGGTTACGGCCCGGCGGTGGATGACGAGGTCGACAAGCTGCATGGCGTCAGCGCGTTCGACCCGCTGACCGGCCGGCCTCGCTCCACCGAGCTCACCTACACAGACGTTTTCGGCGAGGCTCTCATGACGGCGGCGACGGCTCGGCCAGAAGTTTGCGCAATCACCGCGGCGATGGCATCGTCGACAGGCCTCCTGAACTTCGCGAAGGAATTTCCCGATCGCTTCTTCGACGTCGGCATCTGTGAGCAGCATGCGGTGACCTTCGCGGCCGGACTGGCAATGGCTGGCATGCATCCTGTGGTCTGCATCTACTCGACGTTCCTCGCGAGAGCGTTCGACCAGACGATCATGGACGTTGCCCTGCACAAGCTGCCGGTCGTCTTCGTGATCGACCGAGCAGGGGTGACCGGACCGGACGGCTCATCCCACCACGGAGTGTTCGACCTCTCGTTCCTACGGCTCATCCCCAACCTGAAGATCGCGGCACCCGCCGACGCAACCGAGCTCTGCGCCCTGCTCGAGACCGCCCTGGCATCGGACGGACCCATCGCCATCCGCTACCCCAAGGGCCCTGTCCCCTCGACGCCGGAACTCCCGGTCGAGCCGCTGCCCATCGGCAGATGGGAGGAGCTACGCAAGGGATCGGACGCCGTGATCTTCGCCGTGGGTCGCATGGTCGAGATCGCCAAGGAGGCTGCCGAGCGGTTGGAGGCTCAGAAAGTTTCGTGCGCCGTGGTCAACGCACGCTGGATCAAGCCGGTCGACCCACGCATCGTAGATTGGGCCCGCAATCATCCGGTGGTGGTCACTGTCGAGGACAACGTTGGCGCCGGCGGCTTCGGCGGCGCCGTTCTGGAAGCGCTGTCGCCGCATGGTTTGGCCGGCCGCGTTCGCATGCTGGCCCTGCCTGACGAATTCCTGCCTCACGGCAAAGCCTCCGACATCCTCAAAGAGCACGGTCTGGATGCAGCCGGCGTCGCGAAGGCGGTTTACGAAGCCGTTAAAGGGAACGTCCGAACGCAGTCTTAGCTCTTAGAGCTTCTTGCGACCCCCGTAACCCTCGCCGATTCGATGCCAGTGCTCCACGCGATCTTCGCCGAGCTTCCAGCACAGCTCCACCAGCTCGCCGTCGCGATAGGAGGGAAAGTCGATCAAGCCCTCGAGCGGCCCTTTGAGCTGGATGCCCATGCCGTTCAGGTTTGCAACCGCCTTGAGCAGCTCCATCTCGGCGCCGCTGACCGCGTCGCGAGACTGCTGCTGCCGCTCAAGGTCCTCAGCGCCTGCGCCGGGTCGTTTCGATTCGTACTGGGCGATGCGGGCCTGGTCCTCCAGCTCAGGCAGGAGGGCCGAGAGCTCGGCGATCTGCTCCACGATCCTGCGCACTCGTGGCAGCTCGTTGTTCGCCTCCTCCACGGTATATGTGCGGAGCCTCTGCACGGCTCAACCATAGCCAAAATGACAGGGGCCCATCCCAGCGTTTTCCGCTGGCGCCAGACTTCCGTTATGGACTCCACCGAGATGCGGCGTCGAGCGCAAGCGGCGCGCGTTGCACGCCTGGCTACTGTCGATGCGGGAGGACGCCCGCACATCGTGCCAATCTGCTTTGTGCTTGTTGATGAGACCCTGTATTTTGCAATCGACGCGAAGCCGAAAAGCACCACCAACCTGAAGCGCTTGCGCAACATCGCCGGTAAACCCAATGTCTCCATCCTCATCGATCACTACGAAAACGACTGGAGCCGGCTGTGGTGGGTGCGTCTCGACGGGAGTGCGCGAATCGTGACCGCGGACGTCGAGATTGAGCGCGCGATGGATCTTCTTGTGCAGCGCTACGCCCAGTACCGCGCAACAAGGCCCCCAGGACCAGTGGTCGCGGTCGAGATCGACTCAATGTCAGGTTGGTCCGCGGCCTGACCTCGAACTCCAATGTCGATCAGCTCCGGCTGCGCTTGTTCGACCGAATAGCGGAGCGGGCTCGCATCGACACTCATGGTGCCAAGTGGATACCGGCCTACGAAGCGGTCGTGGACATAAGCGCTCCAGGTGACCTCGTATCGCACTGAAGCTTTCACGAGGTAGCCCGCTTGTTCGTGCGCCTCATAGGTGTGAGCAACCGACGAAGGCTCGGGATACGTGCTCCCAAAACCAGACGAGTCCGGATACGTGGCGGCTGCGCCATCGCCAAAGTCCCAATCGGCCCCAGTCGGAACCGCGCTCACGATGTACTCGATTCCGCTGTGGGTCTCGTGGACTGTCATCGCCGCCGGCGACGGCGCCAGCCAGAACCATGAGTCGAGGCCGACCAGGCCCGGCGCTGCTGGGTTCGCGACCACCTCTCCAGCACGCCCACTCCAATCAGGCATTGGCGGCGGTGCAAGCGGACCCGCGCACGCCACCTGCTCCGCTGTCCTGTTCTTCAGCCTGTCGAATGCGATGACATGGACGCACGCCGTTTCTTGAGCGCTCATGCCATTCTGCGTGAGCGTCCTCGTAGCGGCGGTCGATTGGAGTTGCAGCTTTGCCGGCGAACCGTTGATCGTGAGCCATGACGAGTAGTGGTCCATTCCGGATGAGAAGAAATCCTTGCCGGCTCCATCGCCCCTGTCGTCGACAGGGTCCCAGGTGAAAGCCACCGAGCTCGGGGTTATGTCAACCACGCGAGGTTCGGGTGGATATGGCGACCTCGAGTCGACATAGATGTCGACCACCGGGTAGCCGTACTGGTCGGCCATGAACGGAGGGGGCGAGCCGTTCCCGTAAGCGCCAATCCCGCACTGGCCCCCAAAGGTCCAGTTGTAATACGCGATGTACTGCTTGGCGTGACCATGCACCGCCCAGCCTCTGTCAGCGAAGTTCCAGTGGTAGTGGTTGGGGTAGTCCTCATGAAGGAGCTTGACCCAACCTGAAGCGTCTCCGGGAGTGCCTCTGAAGTCGCCGTAGAAATACCCGTACCAGTCGTCGTATCCGGGGTTGGCATGAAAGCCATAGAACGTGTTGCGCTCGGGGTTGGTGCCAACCTGCGGATCGCTGGTGACGACAGTGGCGACCCACATGTCCGAGAAGTTGGTGCACCAGCCTGGTGGATCACCATAACCCGGGCTTCCCCACGCAGAGCTTGCGACGGCCCGTGATGGGCAGAGACCCAGGACCATGCCAATCACGAAAGCCAAGGCCACGCGCATCCAAAAGACGGTAGGCAGCCGTGAGGTCGGTGTGAACCCAGCCGGTTAAGAGTCCCACTAGAATCGCGTCAGCGCGACGGCGAAAGCCGGTTAAGTAAGGAGAGGGAAATGAGCGAGGCCTTTGCGGTCGACGTCGAAAACGTCGTCAAGTCGTTCGGCACGCTGAAGGCGCTCGACAACGTGACACTGAGGGTGAGGCAGGGCGAGATCTACGGCCTGCTGGGGCCCAACGGCGCTGGGAAGACCACTCTCATCCGATCGATCGTCGGGCTGGTGGCCCCCGAGTCCGGGACCGTGACAGTGCTCGGTCAGCTGATGCCGGACCTCGACATCCTCGGCCGCGTCGGCTACATGACCCAGGCGGCGGCCCTCTATCCGGACCTGTCGGTGGAGGAGAACTTGCGGTTCTTCGCCGCCATCAGCGGGGCTGACAGCAACGTGGACGAGGCGCTGAAGCTGGTGGAGCTCGACCAGAGGCGCAAATCGGTGGTTGCCACGCTCAGCGGAGGGCTGAGGCAGCGGTGCTCTCTTGCATGCGCGCTGGTCCATCGGCCTCGCCTGCTCCTGCTCGACGAGCCAACTGTGGGCGTGGATCCTCAGCTGCGGGTGCAGTTCTGGGACCACTTCCGCGACATGGCCGCAGCCGGCACCACGATCGTGGTCTCGAGCCACGTGATGGACGAAGCCGAACGCTGTCAACGGCTTGGGCTTATGCGATTCGGAAAGCTGCTGGGTGAGGGTTCTCCAAACGAGCTGCGCGCCGAGGCGGGCACCAACAACCTTGAAGAAGCTTTTCTCAAGCTGTCGGGGAGGGAGTCAGAATGAGCGGCCACCGAATCGCCGCCATCACAAGCCGCATTCTCCGCCAGTTCCGTCACGACCACCGCACGCTGGCGCTCTTGTTCGTCGCGCCGATCGTGATCCTTGGCTTGCTCGGCTACCTCATTCGCGGCTCGGCCTCGACACCCGCAGTCGGGATCGTCAACGAAGACCAGGGCCCGGTGGGCGCGACCATCGCGAGCTCGCTCGAGCAGTCGAGCAAGATCAGCGCTACGACTATCAATACGTCCGATGGCGATGCCAAGCTCAAGGACGGAACGCTTGTCGCATACATCGTCTTTCCCGCCGATTTCAGCCAGCTCGTTCAGCAGGGCACTATCGCGCCCGAGATCCACCTGGAGGGTTCGCAGCCCGGGACGCAGGCTCCTGTCTTGCAGGCTTTGCAAGACGCGCTTGCCTCGCTGGCGGCGGCATCGCCCACCGCCATCAAGTTCCAACCCAAGGTCTCCTACCTCTACGGAGGGCCCGACCTCGATCAGCTCGACTACTTCGGCGCGGCCTTCATCGGCTTGATCCTTTTCTTCCTTGTCTTCGTGGTCACCATCGTTTCTTTCTTGCGGGAGCGCTCGCAGGGCACGCTCGAACGATTGATGGCGAGCCCGCTGAGGCGGGGCGAAATCGTCGTTGGCTACATGCTCGGCTTCACTGTCCTGGCCCTGGTCCAGGCAGTGGAGGTGCTCGTCTTCTCGCTCTACGTGCTTCGGGTCCACAACCAGGGCAACGTCCTCTTGATCTTCACGTTCGAGATATTGATGGCCTTGAGCGCAGTCAACCTGGGCATCTTCCTCAGCATGTTCGCGCGCACTGAATTTCAGGCGGTGCAGTTCATCCCGCTGGTGATCGTTCCGCAGGTCCTGCTGTCGGGCATCCTCTTCCCCGTCTCGACGGAGCCGCAGGCACTGCAGTACGTCTCCGACGTTCTGCCGCTCACCTATGCGGTGAACGGGCTGCGGGACGTCATGCTCAAAGGCGCCGACCTGACCTGGCCCTCACTGCAGCTGGATGTCGGAGTCGTCGCCGGATTCTGCGTGCTGGTCATCGTCGCCGGGATCGCCACCCTTCGGCGCCGGGTCGCCTAGAACGTCGGGTTTCGTAAGCTGCAGCCATGCTGCTCGTCTGCTCGCACCGCTGTGGCGGCCGGCTCTTCCGCGCGCTGTTCGCAGAGGTTGAGCTGGACTCGGGGGGCGCCTACCAGGACCATCGGATCGCGCAGCCCGGCTACATCTGCCTCAACTGTGGCTCGCCTGCGCTGGACCTGAGCGACGTCCCAGCCGAGATGGAGGCTGAGGCCGAGGCCGACACTGCGCCCGCCGGAAGCGCCATCCTCTGCCCCGTTTGCGAGACCCTCGTGCAGGTCGACCCGGACATGGAGTGCCCGAACTGCGGCGCTCCTCTAGAAGTGGGCTGAGCCTGGGCTTCGGCCTGGTCCAGCGCTAGTTCAGCGAGGCGCTCCCAACCAGGATCGCGAGCATCCACCTTGCGGCAGCGGCATCGCCTTCTCGCGTGGCACGCCTGAGGGCGCGGATCGCCCGAGGCGTATCGAGATCGTCGCGCAGCGCGGCATCGAACTCAGCCACCAGCGCCTTGCCCGCCCCCTTGGGCACACCCAACGCTGGGCCCGCCCCCACCACCACCGCGGATGGCCGCTCGCCCGCCCCCCGAGCGTCCTCCGCCAAAAGGGCGCGCACACGCTCCACCAGCCGGGCGGCTCGCGCCAATCCCGACCAGCTGAAACTCCAGTCGCGCCCGTATCTGTGCGAGACCAGGTAGAGCCGCACCGCGGCCGCGGGCGCTCGCTGCAGCGCCTGGCTCACGTGCACCAGGTTGCCCAGCGACTTGCTCATCTTCCGTCCCTCGTACCGGACCATGCCAGTGTGCATCCAGGCTCGGGCGAAGGGAACCTTGCCTGTTAAGGACTCGGACTGCGCCCGCTCCGACTCGTGATGGCTGAACGCCAGGTCGCGCCCCCCGCCGTGGATGTCGATCTGCTCGCCGAGATAGCGCATCGCCATTGCGGAACACTCAATGTGCCAGCCTGGCCGCCCCGGCCCAAACGCGGAGGGCCACGTTGGCTCATCCGGCGCCGAGCCTCGCCACAGCGGGAAATCGAGCGAGTCGCGCTTTGCATTGGGACCCACCGTGCCCAGCAGCCCCTCGTCGCGCAGCTTGCGCAGCATTGACTGGCGAGTGCGGTGCGACAGACTCCCGTACCGGCGGTACCGGCTGACATCGAAGTAGAGGGCGTCTGTCTTGTAGGCGTATCCCGTGCGGTGCAACTGAGTGGCGGCGGCCAGGATGCGCTCAATCTCCTGCGAAACTTGCGGCATGAAATCGGGGGGCCGCCATCCGAGCGCTGTCATATCGCGGATGTGAACCTTGGTCTCACGATCGGCGAGCACTCTCCAATCGACCCCGTCGCGCCTCGCTCGTGCGAACAGCGGGTCATCGACGTCGGTGACGTTCTGCACGTACTTGACGCGAACGCCCTTGGCCTCCGCATAGCGCACCAGGATGTCGAACATGCAAAAGGTGAATGCGTGCCCCATGTGCCCAGAGTCGTATGGCGTGACCCCACACACATAGAGGCTCAGCTGCTGCCTCCCCTTCTTGGTCGAAGGCCGCAAGCGAACCTTTCGCCGTGACAGGGTGTCGTGCACGCGAAGCTGGAAGGCTCCAGGCACAGGAGCCGAAGACCTGGCCGTTAGCCGGCCGCCCGCGCGCGCACCGGAGCCTCGGCGCGCATCGCCTCGGCCTTGTCGGTCAGCTCCCATGCCACCCCGAGGTCGTCGCGACCGAAGTGGCCGTACGCGGCAGTGGGGAGGTAAATCGGCCGCTTCAACCGCATGTTCGCGATGATGGCCCCCGGGCGAAGGTCGAAGTGCCGCCGCACCAGCTCGAGCATCTGATCCTCTGGCACCGGGGAGGTCCCAAACGTCTCCACCGCGATCGATGTCGGATGGGCGCGCCCGATCGCGTATGAGACCTGCACCTCACAGCGTTCGGCGAGGCCCGCGGCGACTATGTTCTTGGCCACGTGGCGCGCGGCGTAGGCAGCCGAGCGATCGACCTTGCTCGGATCCTTGCCGCTGAAAGCGCCGCCCCCATGCCTGGCCACCCCGCCATACGTGTCAACGATGATCTTGCGGCCGGTCAAACCGGCATCCGCCGCCGGGCCGCCGACGATGAACTTGCCGCTCGGGTTGACCAGGATCTTGGTGTCAGCGTCCACGACAAGGTCCTTCAGCACCGGGTCGATCACGAGCGCATAGACGCCTTCTGCGAGCTCCTTCTGGCTGATCCCCGGGTCGTGATGGGTCGAGACCACAATCGCCTCGATGCGCTTTGGGAGGCCCAGCTCGTACTCGACTGTGACCTGGGTCTTGCCGTCAGGCCGCAGAAACGGAAGGCTGCCATCCTTGCGAGTCTGCGCAAGCCGCCGTGCCAGCCTGTGAGCGAGGGCGATGGTGAGCGGCATAAGCTCAGGCGTCTCACGGCACGCAAAGCCGATCATCATGCCCTGGTCCCCGGCTCCCTGCAGCTCGAACGGGTCATCCTCGAGCGACCCTTCGCGCTCTTCGAGCGAATGATCGACGCTCGCAGCGATATCCGGTGATTGCTCTTTGAGGTAGACCTGGATCAGCGCATGGTCGGCGTCGAAACCGATCTCCTCCGAGTTGTAGCCGATGCCCCGGATGGTGTCGCGAATCGTCCGCTGGATGTCGAGCTCGGCATGCGTGGTCACTTCGCCGATCACCACGCAGAGGCCTTTGGTGATCGCGGTCTCGCAGGCGACCCGAGCATCAGGGTCCTGCGCCAGCATGCCGTCCAGGACCGCGTCAGAGACCTGGTCGCAAACCTTGTCGGGGTGCCCTTCAGTAACTGATTCGGAGGTCATCAGAAACGAGGGCGAGGTGCCAAAGGAAGTTGTCACAACGGCTGCCAATCATAACCGTGGACGAAAACCGGACCCGCGAGACTCCTCGCTGCGCCTACCCGGTCCGCTGACGGCGGTCTTCAGGAGATTGCCCGAGCAGCCGGGCCTGGAGCGCAAAGATGTCGTCGAGCACGCGATCGATGCGCCTGCCCTCCAGGCGGTGGTCGGCGATCACACCCGCCCGCTCGAGCAGGCTGCGCAGCGAAATGCCCAACGGTCCATCGACCCTTTGACGTCCGCGCACCTGCGCCTCCTCGAGCAGCTGGAGGCAGCGATCGAGGGCGAGCTGCCGCAACCTGTGCTCGCGAACGCTCACGTGCCGAGCACCTCCACCCGCCCGGCCCCGGTGACACGCACCTTGACGACGTCAAGGGAAGGCAGCTTGTAAGCCTTATTGGCAGGTTGGCCATCGGGGCTGAAGGACGCCGGATGGCAAGAGCAATCGAGCATTCCGTGGCCACCGTTCCACTGAAGCTCACAGGGGAGGTCGGAGCAGACGGAGGACACCGCGGTCACTGCGTCTCCGCGACGAAACAGATACGCGCCGACCCCGCCCGCCGTCACCCGCTTGCCCTGGCCCTCACTGAGCTCGGTGAGGGCTGCGACATCCACCCAGCGGCCAGGGATCGGATTGATCTCCCGGGGGCCGGCTGGTCCGGCAACGTATGGAGCCGGCTCCAGCGCCCTTCCGATCAGACCACCGGTGACCGCCCCGGCGGCCACACCCAAACCCGCGACAAGCGCTGCGCGTCGGGTAAGCCACCCATCTTTCGGGGCGGATTCCAAAGAGTCAGCAAGTCGCTTTCGAAACGCCGGGTGCATTCGCTGCGGACCCTGGCCGGCCGCCACCAGGCGCGCAGCAGCGGTGATCGCCTCTTTCTCCTCAGCGTCTCCCCCACGCAACCTCAGGCGGCGGCCGCGAAGCAGGTCGTTGACGATCCTGTCGACTCGGTTCTCCGGCCGCTCACCCATCGAGGCGCACCTTGGCAGCGGCACGCAAGGCGCGCAGCTGCATTACCTTCACCGCCCCAACCGTCGAACGCATCTCGGTGGCCACTTCCTTGAGGGAATACCCATGGAGGAAACGCAGCTCCAGAACCCGCCTGTAGTTGTCGGACAGACCCGC
>DATLPO010000173.1:0-3663 GCA_035535675.1 Candidatus Limnocylindria bacterium | reverse complement strand
TGCACGTGCATCGAAGGCCGTCGCTAGCGTGGATTCGTGCGGCGTAATATGGGTTTCGCGATGAGCATCATCGAGTTCATCCGCGACCGGGCGCGGTTCTACAACTGCCCGGTGTGCGGACGCAGCCTCAAAGGCTGCGATGTGCAGGTCCTCAGCCACGAGGAGGAGCGCTTCCACCTCCAGGTCACGTGCGCCCAATGCCAGGTTACGTTCGTGGTCGTGCTCGCGATCGCGGGGGGCGCCGTCGACGAGATCGACAGCGTCGCGGACGATTTGGCTGCCGAGCCGGTCGCGGCACGGGAACCCATCAGCGTCGACGAGATCCTCGACCTCCACCTCATGCTCAAGAGCTTTCAGGGCACCCTCACAGAGCTCATCCAGCAGCCCGACCACAGCCGCGGCTGACCGCACGGAGCGCGTCAGAGGAGGGAGGGCCCCGGTGAGGCGTGTCTACCTTGACGATGCAGGGGCGGCGCCCGTTTTGAGCGAGGTTGCCGAAGCGCTGAGTGAACTTCCCGAGGGCAATCCCTCGAGCCTCCACACCGAAGGCCGCGCCGCCCGTGCCGCCCTCGACCGCGCGCGGGACACCGCGGCGCTTGCCCTCGGGGTCGACCGGACCGAGATCACATTCACCTCGTCGGGCACCGAAGCCATCAACCTCGCTCTTTTCGGCACCGCACACCGCCTTTCGAAGCGTGGGCCGATCGTTACCTGGGCGGCCGAGCACCAGGCTGTCCTCGGCGCTATCCGCCGCCTCGAATCGGTAGGACACGCGGTTGAGGTCGCAAGCGTCGACCAATACGCGCGCGCAGACCCGGACTCAATACCTCGCGGAGCGGCGCTCGTCTCGATCGGACTCGCGAATAACGAGGTGGGGACCATCCAACCGGTGACCGAAGTGATCGCGCGCTCTCACGAGCTTGGCGCGCTTGTGCACGTCGACGCGTGCGCTGGACCGCGCTGGATTCCGATCCCTCCTGGCGCCGACCTGGTGTCATTCAGCGGGCACAAGCTCGGCGCAGATCGCGGCGGATTGCTCTTCGTCAGAGATGGTGTTCGACTCGAGCCTCTTCTTTATGGCGGCCCGCAGGAATGGGGCCGTCGCGCTGGTCGGGAGGATATAACCGCGGCGGTCGCCACCGCGACAGCGCTCGCTGTATGTGCGCGAGAACGCGAGGCGCGCAGGCGGGTTGCGGATCGTCAAGCCGGGTCTCTCCGCGAGCTGCTCAAGCAATTGGGCGGCCGTTTGACTGGGGCAGCGCCACGACTGCCGAACTTCGCCACCTGCGCGTTTGGCGACCGCCGCGGTGAAGACCTCTTGCTCGCCCTCGACATCGCCGGTGTCGCGGTATCGAGCGGCTCGGCTTGTGCTTCAGGATCACTCGACCCGTCCCACGTGCTGCTCGCGATGGGCCTCGGCCTTGACGAAGCGCTCGGCAGCTTGCGCCTCACGACGGGATATGCGACGACAGACCTGGAGGTCTCTGGCGCGCGCGCGATCATCTCATCGGTCCTCACCCGTGCCGGCGCCCGTGCCTAGCGTCGAGGAGGAGCTGGCGAGACGCCTCGCCCTAGGAGAGGAGGTGGTGCTCGCGACGGTGATCAAGCTCGATGGAAAACCGCCCTCGCAACCGGGGGCAAAGCTTTTGCTGTCGCGCACCGCGACGCTGGCCGGCACGCTCGGGTGCAGCGAGTTCGACGCTGCCGCGATGGCAGATGCCGTCGATATCGCCGAGGCGGGAGCCCCCGTGCTGCGAACCTACAAGCACGAGCTCGGTTCAATCGAGGTTTACGTCGAACCACATGCCCCTGCGCCGACCCTTGTTGTATTCGCCGCAACGCCAGTGGCAAGGTCACTGCTGCGCTCGGCTCCCGAGGTCGGTTTTCGGACCATCCTGGTGGAGACCCGACCGGACCGCCTCAAAGGCGCCGACTGGCCGGAGGCGGTCAGATCCCTGGCAGGCCTTCCGGCGTTGATAGGTGCAGATGTCTATGCCGTACACACGGACCATGACGCGGAGGACCTTGTCCAGGCTCTCGAGGCCATCCTGCCGAGCAACCCGCACTTCATCGGGCTGGTCGGCAGCCGCCGCCACACCGGACACCATCTCGAGGCCTTGCGAGCAAAGGGAGTGCCGGAGGAGGTCATCGCCAGGATCCAGAGCCCGGTCGGCCTTGACATCGGGTCGACGACGCCCGGCGAGATCGCACTCTCGATCCTCGCGGGCCTGGTCGCAGTCCGCAGGCACGGAAGTGGTGGGTGGAAAGCTAAGAGTTAAGTGGGTTCCGTGCTGAGAACCGAACCCCATAATCATTGCCCGTGCCGATCGAGACAGGGACCAGGCTAGGCCCTTACGAAGTCCAGGAGTTCATAGGCCAGGGGGCGATGGGCACGGTTTACCGCGCCTATCACGCTCAGCTCGAGCGCTCAGGCGCGGTCAAGGTCCTCCAGGTGCTGGCCGCAGGCAAGGATGCTGCAGCTCGCTTCCGGCACGAGGCGCAAGCAATCGCACAGATGCGCCACGCCAACATCGTCAACGTTTACGACTTCGGCGAGTACGAGGGGACGCCGTACATGATCGTGGAGTACGTCCCTGGCGGCAGCCTCGCCGGCAGGATGCAGCAGGTACCGCTCGACGAAGCCGGCGCGCTGAAGTATTTGCGCGGGATCGCGGCCGGGCTCGATTACGCGCACTCGCTCGGCATCGTCCATCGAGACGTAAAGCCGGCGAACGTGCTCCTGGAAAAGGATGGGACCCCGGTCCTGGCCGATTTCGGCCTGGTCAAGCTTCTTCAGGGCTCGTCAGTGCAGTCGATGACTGGGGTCACCACCGGCACGCCGGCATACATGGCCCCGGAGCAGGTGACGGGCCACCAGGTCGGACCGGCGGCAGACCGCTATTCACTGGCGACGATGGCTTACGAGATGCTCACCGGCTTCATTCCGTTCGACGGCGAAGGCGTGCTCGAGCTCCTGTATGCGCACGTCCACCGCGACCCGCCTCCGCCAAGCTCCCGCAACGCAGCGTTCGGCGGCGCAGTCGATGCAGTGATCCTGCGCGGGCTGGCGAAAGATCCCGACGCGCGGTGGGAGAGCAGCACGGCATTCGTCGATGCGCTGGCTGCGGCCCTCGCCGGCGCGCCGGTGCCGGTCGCCGAACGGACTCTGGTGATGGCGCCTCCCGTCGCCGCCACCATGCCTCTCGCTCCCGAAGCCCCAGCGGCCACCCCTCCAACTGCTCGTGTCGCCCGCACCCGTGCTGCTGCAACTGTCGCCATCGCCACGCCGCCGGCTCCTCCAGAAAAGGAGTCGAGACCTCGCCGGCGTGTATTAGAGGTCGTGGCCGGCGTCGTCATCCTGTTCCTGCTGCTGCTGGCGGGCGGAATCTGCGCCGCAGCGAATCAGAAGCCGACGCTCGCGCTCAATCCGAACATCACGGAGCCGGGCGGCAGCGTGACTGTGACCGCGACCAAGGTGCCTGCGAACCAGGTTGGGCAGATCGTGCTGCGGAGCCAGCCGGTCGCCTTTCCGTTCCAGGCGGGCAGGAACGGTGAAGTCAGCATCGTGATCAACGTCCCTCTCGACGCGGGCATAGGCGACCACACGGTGAACCTCTGTTGGGGCGGATCGTGCCCCGTGCAGAGGATCCTTCACGTGGTCGC
>DATLPO010000172.1:0-8612 GCA_035535675.1 Candidatus Limnocylindria bacterium | reverse complement strand
AAGATCACCCAGATCTACGAAGGGACGAACCAGATCCAGAGGGTGGTCATCGCGAGATCGTTGCTCAAGTGAGCCTCCCAAGCCCTGAACCCGCCGGCTCACGCGGGGTCGTCGAGGAAAGCCAGGACGATGCGCCGCCTCCTCCGATCAGCGCGCGTCCAAGCATTGCGCCGTATCACCCGCCACCTCCGTATCCACCACCCAGCCTTGTGCGTGCCACGCCCACCGATGGTCGTGCCATCACCTCGCTGGCGGCGTCGATCCTTGGCATCCTGCTCGGCCTGCCGTTCGGCCTCCCCGGCCTCGCGCTAGGGCCCCTCGGCTACTTCATGGGGCGCTCGGCCATCGCCCGCATCGACGGAGCGCCCGGTGTGGCGGGCGGTCGTGGCGTCGCAGTCGCGGGTTGGGTGCTCGGGGTCGTTGCGACGGCCATCGGGGCGGTGGTCAGCCTGGCCTGGCTGATCCTGCTCCTAGTTGGGATGTCGGCCCAGCAGAGCTTCGAATAGAGCCGGTGGACCGCGTCACCGAAGCCTTCACCTGGCCGTTTCGCGATCCCGACTGGATCGCAAAGATTCTCATCATCGCGTTGATCCTCCTGATCCCGATCGTCGGCTCGATCAACGGGCTTGGCTGGATGCTGGCGTCGCTCGACCGGCTCAGAGCGGGCGAGGACAGACTTGCCCCCGCCAACTTGAGGTATCTCGGACGCGGAATCCGCCTTTTCGGTGTGGAGCTGATCTACGGCCTTGGGATCGCGGCGGTCGCTCTTTTGATCTTTGTTCCGGCTTTCGTGCTGGCATCGAACGAGGGCCAGGGCTCCGCGAATGGCGCCGTCATCGCGGCAGCGATATTCCTCAATCTCCTCGGCTTTAGCGTGATCACCTTGTTGAGCCTGGGCTTGACGTTTGCATTTCCCGCCATCGTGCTGGCCACTGAGAGCGGGGGCCTGGCCGGCGGGCTCAACATTGGCGCGGTGATTCGCCGATCGCGAATGAACCTGACCCACACTCTCATCGCCGGCCTTATGCTGATCGCCGCCAGTTTCGTCGGCTCTTTGGGCTCGGTCGTGTGCGGTGTCGGTGCTCTGGTGACCACGGCGTACGCGCTTGCGATGCAGGCGTGGATAGTTCGCAGCTTCGAAAAGGGGTAGTGCGCCGCAGCAGCGGCGTAAGGAGGAGTTAAATGTCGGACTTGCCGCCTCCACCGCCGTCAGGCGGAGGGTTCACGCCGCCGCCGCCGCCGCCGCCGTCAGGCGGAGGGTTGACGCCGCCGCCGCCGCCACCTCCGCCGCCGCCGCCGCCGCCGGCTGGCGGGGGCTACACACCTCCGCCGCCCCCCTCCGGATACGTGCCGCCGGCGCCCGGCGGATACGCCCCCGTGGCAGCAGGGTATGCCGCCCCGCGCACCGATGGCCTCGCAATTGGCGCGCTCATCACGGGAATCCTCGCAGTCGTCTGTTTCTGGATCTGTCTCGGGCTGATCCTGGGGCCGGCCGCCGCGATCATGGGATTCATCTCCCGGCAACGGATCGCCGCCAGCGGTGGGACGGTGGGTGGGGGAGGCCTTGCCCTTGCCGGGATGATCCTGGGCATCGTCGGGTTCGTGCTCACCGCGGCCGAGGTGATCTGGTGGATCTTCGTGGCGTCCGCTACCTCGACGAGTTCGTCGCCCTGAGGCCTCCCGCCTAAGCTGCGAGCACTTCGCGCGTAACCGTCCGGGCCGGAAACCCGTTCCTTAAGGGTTGGACGTTAGAATCCCCGTGCGCATGTCTAGGGCCAGGCCAAGGGCCAGGCGATCCCGCTATCACGTCACCTACCGCCTGACCCGGTCGGTCCCGGCGTTGATTCTTGTCGCCCTCCTGCTGGTGGTTCTCGTGGGTGCGACTTTCACCTATGCCCGGCTTGACAGCTTCGTGGCCGGGATCACAGGACAGCACATCAACCCGCTTGGGGAGATTGTGCAGGCGGTCGAGCCAGCGCCCGGCACCATCGCGTACAAGCTCAAGCACAACCAGCGCGTCAACATCCTTCTGCTCGGTAGGGGCGGCTACGAGAACGACGCCCCGTTCTTGACCGACTCGATCATGGCAGTGAGCATCGATCCAGTGAGCAACCGCGTGATGCTGGTGTCGATCCCGCGTGACCTGACGGTCGAGATGAACCTGCAGGACCCTCCAAGCCGAATCTGGGCCAACAAGGTCAACGCCGCGTACGAGGTGCCGTATACGAACATCATCTGCTGCGTCGCGAAGGCGTACACAGGGCGCAACGGCGGCGGCAAGGCCGCGGAGCATGAGGTCGGAAAGATCACCGGTCTCACCTTCGACAAGTTCATCGCTGTCGACTTCATAGCTTTTCGCGACGTGGTGAACGCGCTTGGTGGAGTGGATGTGTGCTTGACGACCAACCTCGACGACAACAGCTATCCCGACTATCACGGCGGTTACAACCCGATCCACTTCAAGGCCGGCTGCCGGCACTACAACGGGGAGCAGGCCCTCCAGATTGCGCGATCCAGGCATGCGATCCAGGCTGAGCAGTCGTCCGACTTCGGGCGCGCCCGCCGTCAGCAGGACATCATGTACTCGATCAAGAAGAAGGCGACCTCAGTCAACGGATTCTCGAAAGCGCCCCAGCTGCTGTCCGCCCTTCAGAAGAACATCACCACCGACATGACCTTGTCCGACATGAAGGCCATCTACGACTGGGGCAAGAACCTTCCTAACTCCTCGATCATCAAGGTCGCCCTGACCGCGCCTCAACCTGGGACGGAGGGGAACCTCCTCGACTTCGCCAATTGCGGCATGGGCCCTTACGTATCGCAGCTGTGCCCACTGGACCAAAGCTACGGAATGATCCACCGCTACATCAAGAACATATTGCTCGACCCCAACCTACTGGCTGAGAAAGCGCCGATTCAGTTTGCGAACGGGTCCAACAACTTCACAGGGCTCGAGGGCAGGGTCACCGACATGCTCGATCCGACAGGGCTTCTGCTGTCTGACCCTGTTGCGCATCAGCCGGTATCGAAGACAGTCGTCCTTGATTACTCGGGCGGCCAGTTTCCCCTGACCGCGAAGTGGCTGGCGAGCTATTTCGGCGCGACGATCGTCCCGGCGACATCGACCAAGCCCGCGCGTGCGCGGGGCCAGCAAGCCTTTGGGCTCGTCGTCGTGCTCGGGCACGACTACGCGAGCCGCTTCCTGGGGCTGTAAGGGAGGCTGCCGACCCTGCCGCACTGTTAGGTTAGGTCGCGGGGTGGAAGCCGCAAAGAACGACAGCGACCTGGCGAAGCGGTTTCGCGCCGGCGACATCAGAGCCCTCGCTCGGGCGATCAGCCTGGTCGAGCGTCGCGACCCTTCGGTTCGGGCCCTCGAGGAGGCGCCCAGCGGCAAGGTTGTCGCGGCCCCCGTCATAGGCTTCACGGGCGCGCCGGGGACTGGCAAGTCGACGCTCGTAGACGCTCTGGTTGCCTTGCTCCGGAGACAGGGCAAATCTGTCGCGGTGATCGCTACCGACCCCAACTCGCCCTTCACTGGCGGAGCCATCCTCGGTGATCGAATCCGAATGCAGCGCCACGCTCTGGACCCCAAGGTTTTCATCCGCAGCATGGGCGCTCGCGGCCATCTCGGCGGCCTCTCGCTCGCCTGTCGCGAGGCGATACGGCTGCTGGTGGCTTTCGGCTTCGATCAAGTGATTCTCGAGACTGTCGGAGTTGGTCAGTCGGAGCTTGAGGTGGCTGCGGTCGCCGACACGACAGTGGTCGTCATGACGCCGAACCTCGGGGATGGCGTGCAGATGATCAAAGCAGGGATCCTGGAGATTGCCGACATCTTCGTCGTCAACAAGGCGGACCTCGATGGGCATCAGCGTGTGGTGATGGAGCTACGTGGCATGCTCAGTCTCAACGCGCCGCGTGCCCACGGCGCCGGCGTGCCGAAGGCCTGGAAGCCGCCGATCATTCCCACTGTGGCCGCCCGCCAGGAGGGAATCGAGGAGCTGTGGGCGGCCATCGAGGCCCACCGCATGCACCTCGAATCGAGCGGCCGGGCGCGCGAGCTTGCTGAGAAGAGGCTGCGGGATGAGACCGCCGAGGTGGTGGCCGAGCTCGCGCGAGAGCAGGCCCTGTTGGCACTTGGGGAGGACGCCGGGCTGACCGAGACGTTGTTGAAGGATGGGACACCGTACCGTGCCGCAGAGGAGATCCTCAGGGGGATCGGCAGCGCAACTCGGAAGCGCAGGCCGGAAGCGGCCATGAAACCGACTTCAGAGCCCGGATAGATAATGGATGGCCATGCAGCCGGAGATGCCAGCCGAATCTTTGGAGCCCATGCGGCCCGATCCGCGCGTTAGGGGGCCCGTCCCGTCGTCGCTGCCCCCGCGCAACCACGGCGCGGGGACCCCGAAGGAAGCGCTCCTAGCCGGGCCACCCCTTCCACTGGGGCCCCCATGGCGAAGCCATGGGAGGGACCTCTGGATCTCCAAATCTTTCGGCCGGCCCACCGGCAGCATGGCCTCATGAAGGTCCGAGCGCGCGATCCGAAAGAGGCGTGGAAGGAGGAGTTCGAGTCAGGCCCGACGCGCGACGACGGTATCGAGACCTCGACCATTTCCGGGATCCCCCTCAAGCCTCTCTACACGACGGCCGACTTGCCGAGGCGCGAGGAGGAGATGCCCGGCTCGTACCCATACACGCGGGGCATCCATGCGGGGGGCTATCGCGGCCGGCTTTGGACCATGCGCCAGTTCTCCGGCTTCGCGACTGCCGAGGAGACCAACAAGCGTTACAAGTACCTGCTCGCGAACGGGCAGACCGGGCTCTCCGTAGCGTTTGACATGCCCACGTTGATGGGCCAGGACTCTGATGCTCCGACCAGCCGTGGGGAGATCGGGCACTGCGGTGTCGCCATCGATTCGCTCGCGGACATGGAGACGCTCTTCGAAGGAATCCCGCTTGGCGAAATAACGACCTCGATGACCATCAACTCGCCTGCCGCGATCCTGCTCTGCATGTACATCGCCGTCGCCGAAAAGCAGGGAGTGCCGGCGTCCGCGCTGGGAGGCACCCTGCAGAACGACATCCTCAAGGAGTTCATCGCCCAGAAGGAGTTCATATTTCCGCCGGAGCCGTCAATGCGCCTCGTCGTGGACTCGATCGAGTACTGCGCCAAAGAGGTGCCGAAATGGAACACCATCTCGATCTCGGGGTACCACATTCGCGAGGCTGGTTCGACCGCTGCCCAGGAGCTGGCCTTCACGCTGGCCGACGGCATGGCCTACGTGGATGCGTGCATTGAACGCGGGATGCGGGTCGACGATTTCGCTTCGCGCCTCTCCTTCTTCTTCGACGCGCACATCGACTTCTTCGAGGAGATCGCCAAGTTCCGTGCCGCGCGCCGCATCTGGGCACGCTGGATGCGCGAGCGGTACGGCGCCCAGGACGAGCGATCCCTAAAGCTGCGCTTCCATACGCAGACGGCTGGAGTTTCGCTCACCGCCCAGCAGCCCGAGCTCAACATCGCTCGCACCGCCATCGAGGCGCTGGCCGCGGTCCTCGGGGGGACTCAGTCGCTGCACACCAACGCGATGGATGAGGTGCTGGCCTTACCCACCGACAAGGCGGCCAGGCTTGCCCTTCGCACACAGCAGCTGCTTGCATTCGAGACGGGGGTCGCGAACACCATCGACCCACTTGGCGGCAGCTACTTCATCGAGGCACTGACCGACGAGATGGAGCGGCAGGCCGAGGTCTACTTCAAGCGCATCGAGGAACTCGGTGGTGTCATTCCGGCGATCGAAGCCAGCTTCTTCCAGAAGGAGATCGCCGACTCCGCCTTCATTTATCAGCAGGAGCTGGAGCAGAAACGGCGGCTGATGGTCGGTGTGAACGAGTTCACAGTCGACGATGAAGAGCCGATGGAGATCCTCCGCATCGATCCGAAGCTCGAGGGCGAGCAAGTGGCTCGGGTGAAGGAAGTGCGCCGCACACGCGACAACGCGAGGTGCTCCAAGGCGTTGGCGGATCTGCGGAAGGCGGCCCAAGGCACCGACAACCTGATGCCATTCATCCTCGAGTCAGTGCGTGCCTACGCGACCGAAGGCGAGATCATGAACACGCTGATCGAAGTTTTCGGAATCTACACCGAGAAGGCAGTTATTTGATGCCGGTCGAAACTGCGGTGAGGCCAGTCCGCATCCTCGTCGCCAAGGTCGGGCTTGACGGCCACGACCGCGGTGTCAAGGTGGTGGCACGCGCCCTGCGCGATGCGGGCTACGAGGTCATCTACACAGGTCTGCGTCAGACGCCTGAGATGGTCGTCGACGCCGCACTCCAGGAGGATGCGCAGGTGATCGGCCTTTCCATCCACTCGGGCGCGCACATGACTTTGTTCCCGGCCGTGGTCCAGGAGCTCAAGAGGCGCAAGGCGACCGACATCGTAGTGTTCGGGGGCGGCATCATCCCGGAGGACGACATCGCCGCACTCAAGAAAAAAGGCGTGGCTGAGCTGTTCACGCCCGGCACCCCGCTGCAGGACATCGTCGACTGGCTCAGAAAGCGCTTCCCCAAGGGCGGAAACTAGCCCCCGGCTCAGCTACCGGCGCAGCACCACCGTCCCGGCAATCTTGTCCATCCAGCCTTGCTTGCGCCCGTCGAAGGCAACCCAGATCACCCCGATCAAGCAGACGGCAAACGACAGGACCAGGCCCAGCCATCGCAGCGCCGCTTTGCCGAGCGAGATTGGCTGGCCGGTGTTGGCGTCGGCGACCCGCAGCCCGAAGATGCGCTGGCCGAGCGATGCGCCCATGTAGGTCCACAGGAGGGCGAAGTAGACGAGGCTCAGGACCAAGTCGATCCCGTTGGAGGCGCGGACCGACGCGCTGTTCAGGTCGTTGTAGTCAACCGCAAGGGGGGCGCTCAGGATGCCGCCGATGATGCCGAGGATGATGGCGTCGATGATGTAGGCGACGGCGCGGATCCAGAAGCCGCCGTAGGACGCGGCCGGCGCATACGCGACCGGTGCCGCCTCATACCCGCTCGGCATCTGAGGGGGCGGCGCATAGCCAGGAGGTGGCGGTGGGGGCGGCGGCGGGTTCTGCATCCGGTATTCCTCCCCGAATTTAGTTGTGGTCGATCAAGACACGGTGACGATCGTGCCTGCCACCTTGTCGTGCCAGGCCTGCTTCTGGGGGTCCCACAGCTGCCAAAGCCAGCCGATGGCTCCAATGATGCAGACGGTGAAGCCGACCTCGAGACACCACACGAGACCGCGGAGGGCTGCCTTGCCCATCGTTGGATACTGCCCCGTCGCCATGTCTCGCACCTTGAAGCCAAACGGCATCATCCCGATCGAGGCGCCGCGTGAGCTCCAGAAGAATGCGAAGTAGGCGACGTCGATCGCCAGGCCGATGAGCCCGGCAACTCCCTGGGCTTTCTGGAGCGGCACCTGGATGATCACGCCGACGACGATGAGGATGACGACGTCGATCAACCCGCCGACGATGCGCATTCCTGGGCTCGCCAGGTTCCCAGTCGCGCCCCCCATCGGAGCTGCGGAACCCGACGGCGGGAGTGGTGGCTGGTAGCCACCTGACGGCGGCGGGGGCGGCGGGGGCGGTGGGTTCTGCATGCGTTGTCCCTCCAACGAATCTCACTGCAACCGAATCCAGCTGTGCGGTCGCCCGCACCCATTCGATTATCATAAGTGGGCCTCTCCATCCCGAGGCTGAACCATGCAGCTGAAAGCCTCCACCCGCACACTCCTCGGCAAGCGCTCGCGCCGGCTCCACGGCGAAGGCAAGCTTGCCGCTGTCGTCTACGGTCACAACACGGCGGCGACGCCGCTGGTTCTCGACCGGCTGGAGTTCCAGAAGGTGTTCGTCAAGTCAGGGCGCACTCACCTTGTCGACCTGGTCGTCGACGGCGACCGCACCGAGAAGGTGCTGGTGCGCGAGATCCAGACCCATCCCCGCCGCCTCGGCCCAATCCACGTCGACTTCTACCAGGTGAGCCTCGAAGAGAAGATCACTGTCGAAGTGCCGGTCCACTTGACGGGCGAGTCGGCCGCCGTGAAACGTGGTGACGCCGACGTCCTGCAGCCCATCCACAGGGTACGCGTGGAATGCCTTCCGACCGACATCCCCGCCTCCTTCGAGGTCGACCTCACGCCGCTCGAGGAGATCGAGTCCGAGCTGCGGATCTCTGACCTCGTTGTGCCCAAGGGCGTGACTGTCCTTGACGAGCCTGAGGAGCTGGTGGTGAAGATCGTGCACCGCCGAGAGCTCAAGGTCGAAGAGGAGGTCCCCGCAGCGGAGGCGGCAATCGTGGGCGAGGGCGAGGAAGCAGCCGAGGAAGGGGCTCCGGCCGCCGAGGAGCAAACCGAGACCGAGAAGTAGATGTCGCTGCGCGACGTCGCTGCGAGCCCTCTGCTCTTCGTCCTTCTCGCGATAGTCATCTTCGGCGTTTTCGTTGTCGCTGCCCGCTTTGTCGCCCAGCAGGTCGCCGAGGCGCTGCGCCGGCGCGGTTTGCGCGAGAACGTCGTCGTCACGGGCAGCCGCGTCATCACCGTCGCGCTCATCGTCATCGGTGCGCTGTTTGCGCTTGGCATCGCGGTG
>DATLPO010000171.1:0-1947 GCA_035535675.1 Candidatus Limnocylindria bacterium | reverse complement strand
GTCACAACGATTCCTTCAAACGTTTCGCCAGCCGCTCGGGAACGCCCACCGCGACGATGTCCTCGACCGCTGCCTCGCGAATCGCCTGCACGGAGCCGAAGTGTCGCAGGAGGGCCCGCTTGCGCGCCGGACCGATTCCCTCGACAGAGTCGAGCGGTGAGGTGAGCGCCTTTCGCGATCGCACCTTGCGGTGGTGTGTGATGGCGAAGCGATGCGCCTCGTCGCGGATTCGCTGGACCAGGAACATCCCCGGCGAGTTCTTCTCCTGCACGATCGGCTCGGCGCGGCCGGGGGCGAAGATCTCCTCACGCTCCTTGGCCAGCGCAAAAGTCGGGATGTCCGCATAGCCCACCGACTCCAGCACCTCGAGCGCGGCGCTCAGCTGGCCTTTGCCGCCGTCGATGAGAATGAGGTCGGGCCTGGTCGTGAATGACCGATCGCCGACGACCTCGGCGTCCTCGCGGCGCTGCGCCGACTCCAGCCGCTCGAGCCTCCGCCGCAACACCTCCTGCAGCATCGCAAAGTCGTTGGGCCCGGGCACGAACTTGATCTTGAAGTGCCGGTAGTGATCGTTTCGAGGGCGGCCGTCCTCGAACACCACCATCGCCCCAACCGCGGCGTCGCCCTGGGTGTTGGAGATGTCGTAACACTCGATGCGCTTGGGCGGAATCTCGAGGTCGAGCGCCTCGGCCAGCGCAGCGAGCATCGGCTCGGTGCGGCTCTTGTCGTAGTCCGCCTGAATCCGGATCTGCTCGAGCTCCTGGGCCGCCGTCTCACCAAGCTGCGTGACCAGCGCGCGCTTTCGCCCGCGCTGCGGCACCTCGATGCTCACCGGACCGCCACGTCGCTGGCTCAGCCAACCCGCCATCAAATCGGGCTCATCGAGCTGACCGGGAAGGATCACCGAGCGCGGCACGTGAGTGGCGCTGGCGTAGTACTGCAGGACAAAGCCGCGGAGCAGCTCCGCCTCGGTCGCCTCGCCCGCACCGTCGAGTGGATGCCCGTCGTGCCCGACCATCTTTCCCTGCCGTATGTAAGCGACCTCGACGAACACCTCAGCCCCGCTGCGCGCGTAAGCGATCAGGTCCTGGTCGTCACGCCCGTGGACCAGCACCTTCTGGCGGTCGGCGATCCGCTCGATCGACTGCAGCTGGTCGCGGTAGCGCGCGGCATTCTCGAAGTCAAGCCGGTTGGCCGCACCGTCCATTTTGTCGTGGAGCTGGTGCACGAGCACGTCGGAGCGCCCTTCCATGAAAAGCGCCACCTCATCGATCCGCGCCTTGTAGTCCTCCGCGCTGATCCGCCGCTCGCACGGGCCGGGACATCGCTTGATGTGAAAGTCAAGGCAGACCTTGCCCTGCTTGAAGATCTCGTCTGAGCAGGTGCGAAACGGCAGCAGCTGCCGGATCGATTTGACTGTGCCGCGCAACGACTGGGCCGACGTGTAGGGGCCAAAATAAAGAGCTCCGTCCTTCTGCACCCGTCGCGAGTAATGGACACGCGGGAACTCTTCGGTGACCGGGAGCTTCAGGTAGAGGTAGTTCTTGTCGTCCTTGAGGCGGATGTTGAACCGTGGGCGATAGTTCTTGATGAGGTTGCATTCCAGGACCAGCGCCTCGACCTCGTTTGCAGTCGTGACGAACTCGAAGTCGAAGATCTTCCTGACCAGCTCCGAGACGCGCGCCGTCTCGGCATATCCGGGCGTGAAGTAAGAGCGCAACCTGTCGCGTAGGCGCAGAGCCTTGCCGACGTAGATGACCTGGGCCCTCTGGTCTCTGAACAGATAGACACCCGGTCCGTCGGGCACGGCGCGGAGCCGCCGCTTGACGGCCTCTTCCTGCGAAATTGCCACTCAATCAAGGGTAGACTGGCGCCCGTGAGCACACCGCCGACCGGGCTTCAGCAGTCTCATCCGGCGACCCAGATCGCCGGCCAGGAAAGCGCTCC
>DATLPO010000170.1:0-19428 GCA_035535675.1 Candidatus Limnocylindria bacterium | reverse complement strand
GCAACCTTCAGGCTGGATGTCGTCCGTGTAATGCCCAGCTCCGGTGACCAGGCGCGGGTCCTCGCGCCTCCTCACCACCCCACCGAGCGCGGCGCTCACGGCCATGCGGGAACGATACTTGCTCGCTAATGACCGAACGCGGAGAAAGATGGGGCGTGCTGCCCTCTTACTGGAGCTACCAGGGCCAGCAGATCGAAACGCCGACCGAAACCGAAGAAGCGATCCTCGCCGCCATGGGCGCCACCAGCGAGCACCCGCCGCGCGGCCGGCGCTACAAGGTGGCCGCCGGCCCTTGCGTGACCGGGCCGGACAGAGCCTGGGGCTGGGCGGTGCAGCTCTACGCGTTGCGTTCCAACGACAGCTGGGGTATCGGCGACATGGCAGACCTGCGCCGTTTCGCGAGCTGGTCGCGAAAACAGGGAGCGTCAGTCGCCCTGCTCAACCCGCTAGGGGCGCAGACGGCGATCCTTCCATATCAGGCCTCGCCGTATTACACGTCGTCGCGCCGTTTCCGAAACACCATTTACATCCGCATCGAGGAGGTGGATGGCGCGGAGCACAGCGCCGCCGAGCTCGAGCCACTGCGGAATGCGGCGCAGAAGCTGAACGAGCAGCGTCTCATCGATTACGACGAGGTGTTCCGCCTGAAGTCCCAGGCGCTGGAGGCGATCTTTCGCAGCGTGCCCGACCCGCGCGGGCTGCAAGCTTGGGCTCGGGGCAAGGGACAGGCGCTGCGCGACTTCGCCACCTACAACGCACTCGCCGAGGCGCACGGCCCCGCGTGGCGCGATTGGCCGCAGACGCTGAGGCACCCGCGCGCTGCGGGCCTCGAAGCCGAGCGACAGAGGCTTGCCAAGCGCATCGCTTTCCACGTGTGGCAGCAGTTCCACCTCGATCGGCAGATGGCTCGGGCCGCGCACGAGATCGGTCTCATCACCGACGTGCCCGTGGGCTTTGCGTCCGACGGCTTCGACTCGTGGCGCTGGCACGAGCTGCTCGCTCCCAACATGCGCGTGGGCGCGCCGCCCGACGAATTCTTCCCCGACGGACAGGACTGGGGCTTCCCTCCGTTCGACCCGTGGAAGCTGCGCCGCGCCCACTACGAACCCTTCGTCGAGGCGGTGCGAAGCGCAGCCGTGCACGCGGCGGGCATCCGTCTCGACCACGTGATGAGCCTCTTTCGCCTCTTCTGGATCCCCAGCGGGTCCGGGGCGGCCGCCGGCGCATACGTGCGCTACCCCGCCGCGGACATGCTTGGCCTGCTGGCCGCGGAGAGCCGCCGAGCGCGTGCGTTTGTGATCGGCGAGGACCTCGGCCTTGTCGAGCCCATGGTGCGGACACGATTGCGCCGCCGTGGGGCACTCTCCTACCGCCTGCTCTGGTTCGAAGGCCCAACACCCGACCAGTGGCCGAAGAACTCGGTGGCGGCGGTGGGCACCCACGACCTGCCCACCGTCTCCGGCATCTGGAACTACACGGAGCCCGACCACCGGCAGCATCGCCTGCGCCAGCGACTGCTCGACGTGACCCACGCGCCAGACGGCACCTCTGCCATCGACGTCGCGGTCGCAACGTACTCGGCCCTCGCCTCTTCGCAATCGCGCATCGTGCTGGCCTCGTTGGAGGACGCGCTCGGTGTGAGCGAACGGCCGAACGTGCCAGGCACAACCAGCGAATTTCCGAACTGGCGCCTGGCCCTGCCACCGGCGCTCGAGGACGTACAGAGCGCGGACGGCGTGCTGCGCGTCGTCGACGCGATGACTGCGGCAGGCCGCAGCCGGTCCTAGCCCGCTTGTACGATTCAAATGTGATCGCATCTCGCGCTCGGCTCTCCGGCACCGAGCTGGACTTTTACCCTCTAGCCGCACTCTCCAAGGCAGGCCTCCCCGATGCATCCGGCTTGCCAATGACCGTCAAGGTCCTGCTCGAGGGCCTGCTGCGCCTGAGCGAGGCAGGCACCACGGAAGAGGAAAACGTCAGGAGCCTGGCGGCCTGGCCCAAGGCGCCACCTGACAATGCCGAGCTCCCCTTCCTGCCCGCGCGCGTCCTCATGCAGGACTTCACAGGAGTTCCTGCGGTGGTGGACCTTGCGGCGATGCGTTCCGCGATGCAACGCGCCGGCAAGGATGCGGGCAAGGTCGACCCGCTGGTTCCCGTCGACCTCATCATCGACCACTCCGTCCAGGTCGACTTCTTCGGTTTGCGCGACGCGTACACGCGCAACATTCAGCGCGAGATCGAGCGCAACCACGAGCGCTACGCACTTCTTCGGTGGGCGCAGCAGGCATTCAACAACTTCTCGCTGGTGCCGCCGGGCATGGGCATCTGCCACCAGGTGAACCTCGAGCACGTGGCCAAGGTCGTGCAGGTTCGCGACTTGAAAGGCCACAAGGTCGCGATCCCCGACACGCTGATGGGCACCGACTCCCACACCACGATGGTCAACGGGCTCGGCGTCCTCGGATGGGGTGTCGGCGGCATCGAGGCCGAGGCGGCGATGCTGGGCCAGCCGGCCTACCTGCCGACCCCGATCGTCGTCGGCGTCCGCTTCAGCGGCGCGCTGCCGGCGGGATCGACCGCCACCGACCTCGTGCTCACCCTCACCGAGATGCTCCGCAAGCATGGCGTGGTCGAGAAGTTCGTCGAGTTCTGCGGGGATGGGCTCTCGAGCCTGTCGGTGCCCGACCGCGCCACGCTCAGCAACATGTGCCCCGAGTACGGCGCCACGTCAGCTCTTTTTCCAGTCGATGAGCAGACGCTCCGCTATCTCGACGTCACCGGTCGCAGCCGCGAGCAGATCGAGCTGGTCGAGCGATACACGAAGGAGCAGGGCCTTTTCCGCACCGACGGTGACAAGACACCAAAGTTCAGCGAGCTTCTCGAGCTCGACCTGAACAAGGTGGAACCAAGCCTCGCCGGACCCAAGCGCCCCCAGGACCGCGCGCCACTCCCCAAAGTGTGGGAGAGCTTTACGACGGCGTTCGGCAACGGGCCCAAGGCCAGCCCTGATTCGCTTGGCCGCCTCGCCGACGAAGGCGGACCCGTCAACGGCCGAGCGGCGGTCGCGGTTGCAGCCAAGCCTGCGGCCAAGCTCGAGAACGGATGCGTCGTCATCGCCGCCATCACCAGCTGCACGAATACGTCCAACCCCTCGGTGATGGTGGCCGCCGGCCTGCTCGCGAAGAAAGCGGTCGAGCTCGGGATGGAGGTTCGCCCCTATGTGAAGACGAGCCTGGCGCCAGGCTCGCGTGTCGTCACCGATTACCTCGAGACCGCTGGGCTGATGAAACCGCTCGAGAAGCTCGGCTTCTTCCTTGTCGGCTACGGGTGCACGACCTGCATCGGCAACTCAGGTCCGCTCGCGAGCCCGGAGGTCGAAGCGGCAGTGACCGCGGAAGACCTGAGCGTCGTCGCCGTCCTATCGGGCAACCGCAACTTCGAGTCCCGCATCCATCCGTTGGTCAAAGCCAGCTACCTCGGCTCACCGCCTCTGGTTGTCGCTTATGCGCTCGCGGGCACAGTCAACATCGACCTCACCAAGGATCCGCTTGGTACGACGCGCGGCGGCAAGCCCGTGATGCTCTCCGAGCTGTGGCCGTCGCAGGAAGAGGTCAACGAGGTCGTGCGGCGATGCGTCCAGCAGGACATGTTCAAGCGCGAGTACTCGCGCATCTTCGAAGGCGACGAGCACTGGAAGAAGATGGAGGCGCCGACAGGGCCCATCTTCAAGTGGGACGAAGAGTCCACATACGTGCACGAGCCGCCGTACTTCGAAGATTTTGGGCCCGAGCCAAAAGCATTGACCGATATCGAAGGAGCGCGTGTTCTGGCACTCCTCGGCGACTCGGTGACCACCGACCACATCTCACCGGCAGGGGCGATCCCGCCCGACAGTCCCGCGGGCAAGTACCTCATTGAGCACGGCGTCGAGCGAAAGGACTTCAACAGCTTTGGCGCGCGACGCGGCAACCACGAGGTGATGGTGCGCGGCACGTTCGGCAACATCAGGCTGCGCAACAAGCTGGTCGAGCGCGAGGGCTACTGGACGAAACACCTGCCCGACGGCGCAGAGGCCACGATCTTCGATGCTTCGCAGCAATACCGGTCTGAAGGCGTCCCACTGATCGTGATCGCGGGCAAGGAGTACGGCTCGGGTTCGTCGCGCGACTGGGCGGCCAAAGGCCCGCTCCTTCAAGGCGTGCGCGCAGTCATCGCAGAGAGCCTGGAGAGAATCCACCGATCGAACCTCGTGGGCATGGGCATCCTGCCCCTGGAGTTCGCCCACGGCGAAAACCTCCACTCGCTCGGCCTGACTGGAACGGAGCGCTACACGATCCGCGGTCTCGAAAGCCTCAAGCCTGGGCAGACCGTCGAGGTCGAAGCGGAGTCGGATGATGGCAAGAAGATTGTCTTCAAGACTCACTCGCGTGTGGACAACGGCACCGAGGTTGGCTACATGCACAACGGCGGCGTCCTCCCGCTTGTGCTCCGAGATCTGATCGGCAAAGCCTGAATAGAGGTGGTTGCGCCCAAGTAACTAGCGCGAGACTAACCCATTCTGTTGTATATATGCAATAATTCGCCGTATGGCTCCCCCGATCCAGAATAGGATTGCTGTGCTTCGGGCGGAGCGCGGCTTGTCCCGGCAGCAGCTCGCCGATGCCTTGGGGATCAACTATCAGACGATCGGCTACCTCGAGCGCGGCGACTACAACCCCAGCCTCGAGTTGGCGTTTCGGATCGCGGAGTACTTCGGCCTCCCGCTCGAGGCCGTCTTCTCACGGCAACCGTTTGCCCCGATGAGCAGCCAGCTCTATGGGAAGGAGGAATCGGCATGACGGCGCAGAAAGAGGCCAGTAGCCCTCTGTTCTATCGGGTCGGAAGCCGGCGCATGCGCCGCCGGGCCGTGGTGGCAATGTACGGAGGCTGGCTCTTGTTCGCGGCGATTGTGATGTTGTGGTCGTCGACTTCTAGTCGGAGGTTCCTGGCCATGGACCTCGTTGTGCTCGCGTCCCTGCTCCTCCAGCTCGCCTGGTTCGTCTGGCTGGGGCGCACATACGTCAACGCGCCAAGACTCGCGGACGCGGAGCTGGACGAGCGTCTCGTGCAGGTCAAGAATCAGGCCTACCGCAAGGCGTATTTGATACTCGCTCCGGTGGCTGTTGTCGGCTGGTTGGTGTCCCTGTTTGCTCTGGAGTGGCAGCCCAACGATCAGGGCAAGCTGATCGTGACAATGCTCGTCGTCGGAGTCGCGTCGCTCGCGGGAAGCCTTCCCACCGCAATAGTGGCCTGGCAGGAGCCAGATCCCGAACCGATGGGGAGTTAAGCCGCCTCGCCCACTCGGATCGGGAAGCGCCTTTCGTGCCCGCACTCGGGACATTCGTAAAGCCCGACCACGGTGTCCGGACGCGACGAGTCCGAATGCATGGTCCTGAGCTTCATGGGCACCACCGACTCGTGGCGGTCACAGGCCGGGGCCTCTTCGTAGGTCACGACACAAGATTACGCACTGCGTCGTAACCGGCCTAGTGCCCGCTCCACAACCACTGAAGAAGGTTGCTTGTCCTCCGCCCACACACTAAGCTCCAACTATGGCTGCCCGTAAGGTACTGCCTGACGCCCTCGCCGAGCCCAAACCGACAGTGCGCGAGGCGATGCGCATCGGCGCGTTCGCCAGCGCCAAGCTGATCGCGGGAGCCGACGGCCTTGACCGGCCAATCGAGTGGGTGCGGGCGATGGAGACGCCGGAGGTCCAGCCGAGGGCCGGAGACCTGATCTTCACCACTGGCTTCCCGATCAAGGACGACCCCGAGGGTCAGATCCGGCTGATCGCGAAAATCGCCGACTCGGATGGCGCGGGCCTGGTCGTGAGGCCGTACCCATACATGCGCAAGCTGCCCGCCGAGATGTTGAGCGAGGCCGACCGCCTGAAGGTCCCGCTCTTCACGGTGACGCAGGAGGTCCAGATGGTGGACCTCATGGCCCCCTTGCTGGAGCGAATCATCAACGCAGAGCACTGGCGCCTGAAGCGATCGATGGACATCCACCGCCGGTTCACCGAGCTGGTCCTCGACGGCAAGGGCGTCAAGGAGATCTGCGCCACCCTGGCCGAGCTGCTCGAGAGTGCGGTCGTCATCGAAGACGCGAGCTTTCACCTGCTCGCCCACGCGGGCGGCGCCGGCGACCCGCACCGCAAGGAGACGATCCAGCGGCAGGGCACGCCGCAACGTGTCCTTTTCGATCCCCAGGTCCAGCGCATGCTGCGCGAAGTGGAGGCAACGCGGGGGCCGGTGAAAGTGCCCGCCTTTCCGCACGTCGGGATGTCGCGGGAGCGCCTGATCGCCCCGATCCTCGCAGCGAACCAGGTCCTTGGCTACATCTCGGTCCTCGACCACCCGCCCCACAACGAGGAGCTCGCTTTCATGGCCATCGAGCAGGCGGCTCTGGTCCTGGCCCTTGCTGTCGCCAAAGAGCGAGAGCTGTCAGAGGTAGAAGGCCGCGTTCGAGGGGAGTTCCTCGAGGATTTGCTGCACGGGACCTACGGCGAGGAGGCGGCGGCCCAGCGCCGCGCACGCCACCTCGGCTATCCCCTGCACGGCAATCACATAGTCATGCTCGTCGACATCGACGACTTCCGCGGCTTCATCGGCTCGCGCCAGGTCTCGGAGGACGCGATCCAGGCCCTCAAACGTGAGTTCCTCCGCCGCGTCACCGCCGTCGTGAGGTCGAGCTACGGGCGGGCGCTCGTCCAGGGCCGTTCGGACAGCGTCGCTTCGCTCCTACCGGTGGGCACAGAGCCCGGCGACTACCAGGCGCGAGGCCACGCTCTCGGTTTGCAGATCCGCGAGAACATCGCCGACTGGAAACCGGGCTTCACGGTCTCGGTCGGCTTCAGCGGGCCTGCCGAAGCGCCGGGCGGGCTGGCGGCAGCACAACGCGAGGTGATCTCCGTCATGGATTCGCTGGCGCGCTTCAAGCGCTGGGGCCAAGTGGTGGCGGTGCCCGAGCTCGGGCTGACCGGCCTGCTGGCCGCGGTGACCGACGAACGACTCGTCGATTACGCGCGCCGCCACCTTGGACCTCTGGTCGAACATGACGCAGCTCGAAAGGGAAGCCTTGTGGCGACGCTGCGGGCTTACCTCGAGACCGGCGAGCAGCAGGAGGCTGCCAAGCGCCTGCGCGTGCACCCGAACACGCTGCGCTACCGCCTTGACAGGATTCGGGAGATCAGCGACGTCGACCTCGAGGACCCTGAGACGCGCCTGAACATGGCCGTCGCGCTAAGGGTTCAGGCCCTTCTCGGTTCGTGACCATGTCCGAACCAATGTGAGGTCTGCACTAACAAAAGCGCCAAGGTTTTGTCAGTAGCTCACTAGCTCGGTTGGCGGGTGGGCAGTAGCCTTCAGATCAGTGCCCCCAGCGCTACGTCGATCACGTCTTGCCTGGCCGGGGGATCTCCCCGGGTCCCGGGCCGCCTGCGGAATGGGCTTTGTCGCCACCCCCGAGCTCGGCCATCGAGCCGTGGCCCTCGGCGCCCTTGCGCTGGCCCGGCTCGCCCATCGAGGCGGCCTTGACGCCGACGGCAAGAGCGGCGATGGTGCAGGCCTTCTGATCCAGGTCCCACATCGGCTCATCGGAGGCGAGCTGGCCGTGGCCTCCCTGTTCGAATGGGACGATCGAGCGCGCGCGGTGGTCGCCGACGCTGTGACCGAAAGCGGGTTGCGGCTCCTCGCGTGGAGAGCAGTTCCTGTCGATCCAGGCAGCCTTGGCGAGCGAGCGCTCGAGACAATGCCGGCGATCTGGCACGGGCTCATCGCCAAGCCAGACCTCGAGCCGGACGAGTGGGAGCGCCGCCTCTATCTCGCGCGCCGGCGCGCCGAGAAACGAGCCGAAGCGCAGGGCGTGCGCATGTATATCTCTTCCTGTTCGAGCAGGACCGTTGTCTACAAGGGTTTGATGGCGGGCACGCGCCTCGCCGACTTCTACCTCGACCTTCGCGACACTGATTGCGAAAGCCGCCTTGCCGTCTTTCACCAGCGCTACTCGACCAACACGATGCCTGACTGGCGACTGGCCCAACCGTTCCGGATGCTCGCGCACAACGGCGAGATCAACACCGTCACCGGGAACCGCGCCTGGATGCGAGCGCGCGAAGCCGAGCTCGAGCCCGAGATGCGTGGAGTCATCTGGCCCGAGGGCTCCGACTCCGCGTCACTCGACAACGCTCTCGAGCTGCTTGTGCAGCGCGGTTGGGAAGTGTCGGAAGCGCTCATGAGCCTTGTCCCTGACGCGTGGGAGGGCCGCGGCGATCTTGCCGCTGCAGTGCGCGACTTCTATCGCTATCAGTCGGTCCGCTTCGAACCGTGGGACGGGCCCGCGGCGCTCGCTTTCAGCGATGGCATCGTCGTTGGGGCGGCCCTGGACCGCAACGGGTTGCGGCCTCTTCGATGGCAGCGCACGCAGGACGGCCTTGTCGCCGCGGCGTCAGAGGCCGGCGTGGTGACAATGGCCCCTGGCGACGTCATCGAGCGGGGCCGTCTCGGTCCTGGCCAGATGCTTCTCGTCGACACGCGCGATGGTTCGCTCCTGCGCGATGCCGATGCTAAAGAGCGCGCCGCCGGTCGCCACGATTACGGGCTGCTCGCCGACCGGGTGCTCGTGCCAGTGGAGCGACACCACATCGATGTGGAGGCTCCCGACGACATCCCAGCGCACCAGCGGCACCATGGCTGGGGCGCAGAGGACGTCAAGCTCGTCGTTTCGGCAATGGCCGAGACCGGCGCGGAACCCGTGTATTCGATGGGCGACGACATACCGATCGCGCCCCTCGGTCGCACGCCGCGCCGCGTGTATGGCTATTTGCGCCAGCGATTCGCGCAGGTGACCAACCCCGCAATCGACCCGTTGCGCGAGAAGGCGGTGATGTCGATTCGCATGCTCGTTGGCGCGCGTCGCGACACCCTGGAACCTGAAGGCGGCGCGAACCTTGGGCGGCGGCATCACCCGGCAGTGCCCGGAAGCCGCCGGCTGCTGGAGCTTGAGTCGCCAGTGCTTGGGGCAGGCGAGCTGGCCCGCGTCCTGGAGGAAGCGACAGTTCTCGATGCGACATACGCCCCGGGCGAAACGCTCGCTGAAGCGCTGAGCAGGCTATGCCGCGAGGCTGACGAGGTCGATGGCGTGATCGCGCTGAGCGATCGGAGGTCCGGCTCAGAACGTCTTCCAATCCCGATGGCGCTTGCGGTCGGGGCCGTTCACGAGCACCTCCTGGTCAATGGCGACCGGATGGCAAAGGACCTGGTGGCCATCGCGGGCGACGTCGTCGACGTCCACGACGTCGCGTGCCTCATCTCGATCGGCGCCACCGCAGTGCATCCGTACCTCGCCCTGGCCACAGCCGGCGCCGGACGCGAGCCTGGCACATCCGCGTACGAAGGTGAGACCCGATATCGCAAAGCATTGGAGGCAGGCCTGCTTAAGGTGATGGCCAAGATGGGGATCTCGTGCGTCGCCAGCTATCGCGGCGCCCAGGTCCTCGAAGCGCTTGGCCTCGGCGGGGAGGTGATGGAGCGGTGCTTCCCTGCCGTCCCTTCGCATATCGGCGGCGCGGACCTCGCCGACATCGATCAGATGATCCATGCACGGCTCGCGGCAGGCCTGGAGGCGGTTGCCGATCACGGCCGCGTTCGCTTCCGCAAGGCGGGCGAGCACCACGCTTACAACCCACTTGCCGTTCGGGCTGCGAAGAAGGCGGCGCAAACCGGAGACCACGACGCCTATCGCGAATGGCGGCGCCTGTCGACGATGGACAAACCTCAGACCCTTAGAGAGCTGATGAAGATCAAGGAGGCGCACACCTCACTCCCGCTCGAAGACGTCGAGCCGGCGGCCGAGATCGTCAAGCGCTTCGTCAGCACCGCCATGTCACTTGGCGCGCTCTCCCCCGAGGCGCACGAGGCCCTGGCGATCGCGATGAACCAGATCGGCGCCCGGTCCAACTCAGGCGAGGGCGGCGAGGACCCGATGACCTACGACGACAGCGACGGTGGGCGCCGAGACAACCGCGTGAAGCAGGTCGCCTCCGCGCGCTTCGGCGTGACCCCGCGCTATCTGAAGCGCGCCGACGAGCTGGAGATCAAGATCGCCCAGGGCTCGAAGCCCGGCGAAGGGGGCCAGCTGCCCGGCATCAAGGTCACCAGCCTCATCGCCCGCCTGCGGCACGCGCAGCCAGGAATGCAATTGATCTCTCCGCCTCCGCACCACGACATCTACTCGATCGAAGACCTGGCCCAGCTCATTCACGACCTCAAAACGGTCAATCCCCTCGCGCGAATCGGTGTGAAGCTGGTGTCGGAGGCAGGGGTCGGCACCATTGCCGCCGGCGTCGCCAAGGCCCGCGCCGACTACATCCTCATCTCAGGACACGATGGCGGCACCGGGGCATCGCCCCTGTCTTCGATCAAGAACGCCGGCGTCCCCTGGGAGCTCGGACTGGCCGAGACCCAGCAGGTGCTGGTCTCGAACCACCTGCGCGAACGGGTGAGCCTGCGAACAGATGGCGGCTTGCGCAGCGGCCGGGACATCGTGATCGCAGCGATGCTGGGCGCAGAGGAGTACGGATTCGGGACTGGAGTCCTGGTGGCGCTTGGCTGCGACATGGCGCGCCAGTGCCACCTCAACACCTGCCCGACCGGAATCGCCACCCAGCGCGAGGACCTGCGCGCCAAGTTCGAGGGCCGCCCGGAGCACGTGATCAACTACCTGTTCTTGATCGCGGAGGAAACGCGCGAATACCTATCGCGTTTGAACGCGCGATCGATCGATGAGATCGTCGGCCGCGTCGACCTGCTCGAAGCCTCCGACGATGCACCGGTCGACCTCTCGTATGTGCTTGGTGCGACAGGCGAGGGTCTGCCGCAAAGGCGAGTGTGGGCGCGCAACGGTGACTCGCCGGAGGCGGCGCCGCCAAGTGGAATCATCGACAACTCGTACCGCACTCTCGGCGCCGCGTTGCAACCAGGGGAGCACCGCCAATACACGGGCAGCGCGGGCCAAAGCTTCGGCGCGTTCCTTGACGAAGGCGTGGAGCTGACTCTTCAGGGCGAGGCGCAGGACTACGTCGGCAAGGGCATGGGCGGAGGCGTGATCGCCATCAAGCCGTTCGCCGATGACCTCGCGGAAGACGCTGTGCTGGCTGGCAATACCATCTGCTATGGGGCCACGGGCGGGCGCCTGTTCATCGCCGGCCGCGTCGGCGAGCGCTTCTGCGTGCGCAACTCAGGCGCCACCGCGGTGGTGGAGGGAGCCGGCGACCATTTCTGCGAATACATGACCGGCGGCGTCGCCGTCGCCCTGGGTCCCGTGGGCTGGAACGCCGGCGCCGGCATGACCGGCGGCGTCGCGTATCTGACCGAGTGGCGTCAGCTCAACTCGGACAGCGTGGTCGCACGTGAGGTCCCCGCCGAGGACGCTGCCGAGCTCCGAGATCTGGTCGAAGAGCACGAACGCCGGACCGGCAGCCCGCTGGCGGTGAAGATGCTGGCGGACTGGGAGCACGCGCTGAAGACGTTCCGGCAACTGGTCCCCGTCGCCGCGGCCCAGGCGCAGGCGGCGCCTGAACCCGCAGCGGCAGAAACCCGCGAGGACGCTCCGAAGACCGCTGCTTAAGCCGCGATCAGCTTGAGAAGCCTTGGGCTGGTGCGCTCGAGGCGGCGGGCAGTCCGAACCTCTTGCTCGCGATTCTTCTCCAGCAGCGGGATCGCCTGCCTCAGCTTGAGGAGCGTTGCGGCCTCAATCAGGTCGGCGTAACTGACCATCTCGTAGTGCTCGGCCTTCGTCGCACCGCCGGCGATGATGCTGTCGCGCATCTCGGGCGAGCCGGCCTCCGCGATGGCCTTCTTGCCCTCGCTGACGATTCCTTCCGCACCGTCGCAGTGCTGGCGCTTGGGCTGCTCGCCAACCGTCCCAAACACACGCTCCAGGTTCTTGACCTGCTGCTCGCTCTCCGCGATGTGCTCCTTGATCATCGTCTTCAACTTCAGGTCGGTCGCTTTCGCATGCATCATGTGCTGGGCTTCGAGGAACTGGTGCTCGGCGTCGTACAGGTCGGCCAGCTCGTGGACAAACATCTCCCGAGTGCTCTTCATCGGCATCGCGTTTCGTCACCTCCGAGGGAATTTCGGGCGGGCTTTTGCAAGCGCCTCCAATAGTTGCAACGCGACAACCGCGCGGGATACGCGTCAGATGCCGGCAGCTTTCGCGATTCGGTCAAGCACTCGCATGTTCGCGACCGAGTCGCTGACCGGCAGCGCAACCGGCCTGCCTTCCAGCACGCTCTCCGCGAAAGATTCCACCATCAACCTGTATGGGTCGGGCTGTTTCGAGCTGAACGGCATCTCCAGGCGCACCCTCCCACCTTTCGTCACCACGGTGAGCCCCTGCTCCTCCGGTGATTCAAAGCTCGCCCACAACGACGCAGTGGCCCCACTGGGAAAGTGCAGCAAGGAGCTGACAGTCATGTCCACCTCTCCGCCACGCGCCCAGGCCGCCACCCCGTCAGGCTCACCAAGAATCCAGCGGGCCACGCTCACCGTGTAGCACCCCACATCGAGCAGTGCGCCGCCACCAAGCTCCTTCTTCATCCTGTAGTTCTCCGCGTCCTGGAACGAGAACCCGAAGGTCGCGTGCAAGTGCAGCGGGTCGCGCAAGCCATCCACGAAAGCCACGGGGCGCGGATGGAACCGATACATGAAGGCTTCCATGAGGAGCACACGTGCCTTCTCGGCCGCCGCCCCCATCTCCTCGGCCTCAGCGGCATTCATCCCCAGCGGCTTCTCACACAGCACGTGCTTGCCCGCCGCCACCGCGCGCAGCGTCCACTCCTTGTGCAAGCTGTTGACAAGGGGGATGTAAACCGCCTCCACCTCGGGGTCGCTCACAAGCGCCTCGTAGGTCGCGCTCACGCGCGGAACCGCGTGACGAGCCGCAAGCTCGCGTGAGCGCGCCGCATCGCGACTGGCGATCGCAACGAGTCGCCCGTTGCCGGAAGCGGCGATCGCAGGCATCACATAGCCGTCCGCGATCCCGGCTGCGCCGAGCACTCCCCACCCGAGGCGCCGCGCTATATGTGGACCTCGACCTGGCCGCCGCCGCGCGCGATCGAATGCGCTGCAGCTTCCATCACCGCCACCGTTCGTCGCGCCTCATCTGGCGTCACCGCCAGCGGCTCCTCCCACGCAAGGTGATCGGCGAGGTTGCGGTAAAACGCGTTCTCTTCGCGGCGGCCCAGCACCAGCACCTCCTCGTGGGAGCCGCCATCATCAGCGGGACGCATGACCTTGACGTGTGCCGGCGAGTCCGCCGGCGCCAAGCGCTCCTCCACGAGGTCTCCCGCTTCCGTTCGCGACGTCACAGTCTCCTCGCGCCAATCGCCGACGATCGCGCCTTGCGTTCCGAGCAGGTACCACTTCGGTTTCAGGGCCGCAGCGATGTCGGACTGAAGGAACGTGGCCTGCGCCCCTCCGTCAAAAGTCAGGTCGACGCGCACCTGGTCGGCGTTTGTAACGTCGTGCCACACGCGCTTGTGCGCGACAGCCGAAACAGACTTCACTGCGAAAGGAAATAGCTGAAGCACCCAATCGAAGTAGTGCGAACCCCAGTCGTAAATGGTCCCGCCGGAGATTGGCTCGTGGCTGTGCCAGAAATCGCAAGGGTGCGAGTAGCCGCCCACGAAGGACTCCATGTAGAACAGCTCGCCGATCCGCCCCGAGCTGACGACATCGCGCATCGCAATGTAGTCAGGGTCCCAGCGCCGGCTTTGATAAACGGTGAGCACCCTGTCGCGCGCCGCGGCGGAGTCGATCATCCAATCGACCTCTTGGACCCGCAGCGCGAAAGGCTTCTCGCAAACCACATGCTTGCCCGCGGCGAGAGCGGCGAGCACAGCGTCCGCATGCGCGCTGGGGGGCGTGCCCACGACCACCAGCCCGACATCCGGGTCGTCGAAGAGGGCCTCCGCGCTCGAGTGGGTGGGCACCATCCACTCGCGGGCCGCCAGCTCGCGACGCTCCGTTGACACGTCGCAGATCCCTCGAAGGCGCAGGCCCGGGGTGGTCGAGATCGATGTCGCATGCGCGCGCGCGATTGCGCCATAGCCCATCAGCCCGACGCCAACCGCCTCGGCGGCCTGCTGCCCGGCCGCGAACAAGAGTGCGCGATGCATGAGCTTCTGGAAGGAGACGTCCTCGTACGTGGAAGGTTGGTCGCCGAGCCCAATGTGCACGAACCGGCCGGCTCCAACGGTCCTCTCGTACGCCACCACCTGCTCGGTGAAATGCCAGCTGGTGCGCAGGATCACCGCGGCATCAGACGGCGGGCCCTCTGACAGGTAAAGCTCGTCGGTGATCTTCATCTCGGGGACCAGGCGCTGGGTCAAGGGGTGGGAGGGGTCAGTGCGAATTACGAGCTCCGTCAAAGGGCCCGGTCCTGTCGGGGCCCACCGAGCGAGCTCGGCCAGCTCGGCACTCTCCGCCCAGCTCGCCAAAGTGCTGTGAAGAAGGACGACGCCCCCTCCTGCGCGGACGAAGTCAGTCAGCTGCGCGGCCTGGCCAGGCTGAAGGTGATGGTCGCTGGCTGCCACAAGCACCCGCGCGCCGTCAAGCGTCAGCCGCTCGGGGTCGGTAGTGACATCGATGTGGAAGTGCTGAGTGCCCTCGAGCGCACGCAGGAGCGGGCGCGCCATGCGCAGGTAGTCGTGGGTTCCGCCGGCCAACAGCGCCAGCACCGTGACTCGATTGCGCAGCATGACCAGATGCTACGACTCGCCGGATGTGGAGGAGATGCGTCGCAAGATCTTGTGGGTCGCCGCCGCGGCCCGGTCCCAGGTGAACTCCGCGGCGCGCCGCCGGCCCTCGGTGCCCAGCTTCTCCCGTAGTGACGCGTCAGAAAGCAAGCGCTCGAGGCCGGCTGCGATCGAGGCCACGTCCTCTGGGTCGACAAGAACGGCGGCTGCGTCCGCGAGCTCTGGCAGCGCGCCCGCGTTGCCGACGACTGACGGTACTCCGTGGGCCATCGCCTCGAGCAGCGGGAGGCCGAATCCCTCATACAGGCTTGGCAAGGCCAGAACGGCGGCCGACTGATACAGAGCGCTCAAAGTCGCATCGTCAACGTGTCCGAGATACCTCACTCCCGGCTCCGCCTTGATCCGCTCGAGAGTGTCGCCATACGCCCAGCCTGGCCGGCCTGCGATCACCAGCTCCGGCATCCCGGGCCGGCTGCCCACAATGAAAGCCACCGAGTGACGCCGGAGTTGGCGATATGCGGCGAGGAGGCGGGGATAGTTCTTGCGCGGCTCGATGGTCCCCACCGCGAGGATGAACCCTGGCTCGAGTCCTTGCGGCAGGCGCGCTGCAGGGGCGTCGTGCCTCACCCCTTCTGGGACGATCGCGATCTTCGATTCCAGCCCGGCGATCTCGTAGCTGGCGATGAGGTCGCGTCGCGTGGCTTCCGACGGGACCAATATTGCGGCTGCTGCGCGAAGCGAACGACCTAGAACCGCACCGAGGTAAGCACGCTGCTGCCACGGGACCTCGCGAGGCCGCAGCTTGAAGGCGAGGTCGTGAACGAAGACTGCGGCGGGCGGCGCGTCGCGCCTGCGAAACGGCGGGCTCGGCCAGTACGGATAAAGGATGGCGTCGCAGCCGAGCTGGCCCTCGACGGTCGGGAGCCAGCGTGTCTTCAACGCCACCTCGTGCCTGTACGGAGACAGCACCGCCTCGCACTCGAGGCCTTCAAGGCCGGCCGGCCGCTCACGGCTGCACAGAAGGGTGAATCTGTCATCGCCGCGGTTGGAGACCAGCGCCCTCGTCAGCTCGACCGCCACCGTGAGCATCCCAACCCGTTGAGGACGCCAGCAAGCGGTCACGTCGATAGCGAATCGGGCCACTGCGAGACTGTACCGACCGAACGCCGGCGAGGTGCTTGCAGTGACCAGGTTCTGACAAAAAAAGAAGAAGGTCCTCCACCCTTCGGCGGAGGACCCTCAGAAAGGAGGGAGGGCGACGTAAACCGTGACTCGGATCTGTTAATTAAGAACTTAACAAGAGGGCGATTGCAGGTTGCTTGCAGCGCTCCTGCGTTCCCCTACGACTCCACAGACCGGATTGCGAAGACGCAGTCAAAAGTGCCGGTGACGCATCCGCACTCGACCTCTTCCACATACCAATCGTTGGCGAGCCCCGCCCAACGCAGGATCGTCTCGATGCTCGAGGTCCAGATGTGGCACGACTTGACAGCCTTGATCCGCCCGAGGGCGAACATGTTGGAGAAGTTCACGAGCCAGAACTGGTGCGCGTCGACTTGCAGCCAGGAATGGGTGTGCTCGCCCCGCACCTGGTCCATCGCCTCGGTGTAGGACTTGACCACACCTGCCAGCTTCCGCTGCCGGCCGGGCACCAGTCGCCGCGGCCCGCCCATCCCGTGGCGGCCGTCGGCGAGCCAGCGCTCCGTCGAACGCCGCCCCCACGACCTTATCGCATCCTCGGCCTCGTGGCCGTACACGCTCTCGAACGCCTCATTCAATCGGCTCAAGTAATCGACGGGAGTGGCCAGCTGCTCGTCGTTCGGGGGATCTTCCTCTATGTACTGGACGAGGCCTGCCGAGTACGCGATTTCCGGCCACCTGTCAGCCGTCACGTCCCGCGCGACGTGGATGAGGTTGGAGACATGTGAGTTGAGGATGAAGCGGCCGCGCGCCCTGGAGGGCTTGACGCCCATCATCTCGAGCGTCTTCAACGCAGATGCAGACGACGAACCTGTGCTCGGGGTCGGCGGCGGGGACCCATGCACCGGCGTCGCCGGTGCCGAGATGATCCTCATTGCAGCCGTCTCGGCAGGCTGAGAGACGGGCGGGCGCGCGAACGGCACCGACGCGGCGGCAGGAGCCACCTGGCGCCGTTGAGGCAGTTTCGCCATCTGAGCCAGGAGGTCGCGCACTGTCTGCGGCCGCTGCCCTGGATCCTTCGCCAGCACCTTGGTCAGGAGTGCGTCGAGCTCGTCCGGCAGCGCGTTGTTGAGCTTGGCCGCAGACGGAACTGGCGCGTTGACTGTCGCGTAAGCGACCTCCATCCGGTTGGAGCCGATGAATGGAAGGCGGCCGGTGAGCATCTCGAACGTCAGCACGCCCATGGCGTAGATGTCGCACCGCCTGTCGACCTCGTGACCCATCACCTGCTCCGGGGCCATGTAGCCTGGCGTTCCGATCGCGAGCCCAATCGTCGTCAGGTGAGTGGGCTGACCTGCACCGCGGGCGAGCCCAAAGTCGGCGAGCATGGCGCGGCCGTCGGAATGGATGAGCACGTTGGTGGGCTTGAGGTCGCGGTGCACGATTCCTGCATCGTGGGCGTGCTGGAGGCCGTCCCCGATCTCGCGAAGGTAGCGCCAAGCCGTGAGGGTGTCGAGCGGGCCACGGTTGAGGATGTCGCGCAGCGTGCCGCCTCTGATCAGCGGCATGGTCAGGAAAGCGACACCTTCGGTGACCTCGAAGTCATAGATCGGAAGGATGTTCGGGTGGTCGAGCTTGGCCAGCGTCTTCGCCTCAGTCTCGAACCGCTTGACGAAACCTTCGTCCTGGAACAGCTCGGGTGAAAGTGCCTTCAGCGCCACCTCACGCCCAAGCGGCTGCTGCACTGCGCGGTACACGACGGCCATCCCTCCGCCACCCAGGCGCTCGACGATCTCGTACGAGCCGAGCCTGGTGCCTGTCAGGTCTTTCATTGGTGGTCCACGTGGACCGCGCCGGCCGGACGGGCCGCAGCTCGGGGCAGGCGACCGACCGGTCGCCGGTCCGGGGCCTCCTCCCGCGATTTCATCGCGGGGACCCCAGCGGTTGGTGGCATTAGGAGGAGCGCATCCGTGAATTCGTGACGACGACGGGCCGGGCCCCCTGACGCGCGTATCGGCGTCCTGAGCCCCGAGATGCGGTCTGGCTGGTCGGTGTGGTCCACAAGGGTCCACAAGGATACGTTTCGGAACGCCGGCTGCCTTTCCACCATCAGACCCCGCTGTTGGCAGTCAGCTTCGCGACGATGGCGACGAGGTCGGCCAGCCGGAAGGGCTTGCTGAGAATGTCGTCGGCCCCGGCCGCGAGGAACCGCTCGCGGTCGCTGGCCATTGAGTGCGCGCTGGCGATGACGATCGGCTGGTTGGGTATCGCGGTCTTGATCCGGCGCATCGCCTCGATGCCGTCGATGCCTGGCATGGCGACGTCCATCAGGATCATGGCGGGCCTCTGGCTCAGTGCTACCTCCACCGCCTGCAGGCCGTCCACCGCGATCAGGACCGTATAGCCCGCCTTCTCGAGCACCCGGCGGCACAGGCGCTGCGCGACATCGTTGTCGTCAGCCACCAGCACGGTAATGGACGACTTGGCGCCCGGGGGCGCCGGCTCAGGCATGCCGCCGCTGCAGCTGGGAGACGTTGTCGGCCGCCAGCGGAACTGTGAAATGAAATGCCGACCCGTGCCCGACCGCGCTCTCAACCCAGATCTTGCCCCCATGCATCTCCACGATTTGCTTAACGATCGTGAGGCCCAGGCCAGTCCCAGGTATCGCTTGCGCGGCTCCGCTCCGGACGCGGCGGAAACGCTCGAACACGTGGCCGATCTCGTCAGGAGGGATGCCGACACCGGTGTCGCTGATGCTCACCAGTGCGAAGCCCCCCTCTGAACGGCTCGAAAGGGTGACCGTCCCGCCGTCCGGCGAGTACTTGACGGCGTTGTTGACAAGGTTGCTGACGACCTGGATGAGCCTGTCGCGGTCTCCGATTACGATGGGAAGGCGCGGATCGAGATCGGCTTTGAACTCGACGGTGGGCGAAGAGCCCGCGCGGGCGATGGCGTCGCTGAGGACCTCATTGATGTCCACGTCTGCAGTCCGGATGCTCATCCTGCCCGACTCCATCCTGTCGAGGTCGAGCATGTCGCCGATCAGGCGGTTCACCCGGTCCGCGTCATTGAATATGTAGCCTCCGTACGCGCGCACCTCGTCGGGCTCGAGGCCGCCGTCGCGGATGAGCTCGCTGAACCCCTGGATCCCGGTGAGCGCTGTGCGGAACTCGTGGCTGACGATCGAGAGGAACTCCGTCTTGGTGCGGTCAAGCTTCTCGAGCGTGGCGTTCGCGCTGCGCTGCGACTCGAGCGCCTCGCCCAGCTTGTCCTGCGCCTCGCGCACGACAGTCACGTCCTCGACCATCACCAGGACGTGCTCGGGACGGCCGCTCGAATCCGGGATCGAGGTCGCTGTCAGTTGGAGCCACAACCAGTTGCCGCCGCCAGTCCCGGCGCGGACCTGGACGCTCTTGCCGTCCGTAATCCCGGCCAGCAGTGGTGCCAGCCGCCCGCGCGAGGCGGCCTGGTCGTACGCGCGAAGCAGGTCG
>DATLPO010000169.1:0-7263 GCA_035535675.1 Candidatus Limnocylindria bacterium | reverse complement strand
CCCACCCCCTCCGCAGAGAATGTGCCTGCTGCTCGCAGAATAGGTAGGCGCAATGGGCGTAGCGTTTTACCGTGAGCAAAGAGATCGAGGACTTCAACAGGCGCCTACTGCGCGCTCGCGACGCAATGGACCGCGCGTACGCCGAGCCGCTCAACGTCCGTGTCATCGCCGCGGTGGCCCACGTCTCCGAGGCGCATTTCATCCGCAGCTTCCGCGCCACCTTCGGGGAGACGCCGCACCAGTACCTGCAGCGGCGAAGGGTGGAGCGATCGATGTTCTTGCTGCGCGAGACCGACCGCAGCGTCACCGACATCTGTTTCGACGTCGGCTTCATGAGCCTCGGAACGTTCAGCCGCACATTTCGGGAGATCGTCGGCGAAACGCCGTCGGACTACCGCGCGGCGAATGGACCGGTCCTGGCGCCCAACTGTATCTGGATGGCGGCCACGCGGCCGCGTGCCGCATCGAAGGTCGCGATGCGATCGAGCAGTTTTGGAGAAGCGGACGCGCCGGCGGCTCCATAACCTCGTCCCATCAAGATTCGCCAAGGAGAACAAACGATGATCACAAAGCTGAACGTCGCATCGATCTTCGTCCTCGACAAGGAGGAGGCTCTCGACTTCTACGTCAACAAGCTCGGGCTCGAAAAGGGCAATGACGTCAAGCAGGGTACGTACCGCTGGCTGACGGTGCGCGTACCCGGCGACCCTGGCGTCGAGATCTCCCTCGAGGCGCCGGGCCCGCCGGTGCAGGACGAAGCCACTGCTGCGCAACTCCGCGAGCTCATCACCAAGGGCGCCATGGGCGGCCTGGTCTTCATCACGGACGACGTCCGGGGCCTGTACGAGACCCTCAAGAAGCGCGGCGTCACCGACTTCACCCAGGAGCCCGCCGACAACTTCTATGGCACTGACATGGGCGTGCGCGACCCCTTCGGCAACGCCATCCGGATCCTCCAGAGGAAGAAAGTCGCCGATGGGGCGAAGGCCTGACCGGTCTCGCCTGGGTTGTAGTAACCCACCACCGTCCAGCATCACCTGACGCCGTCCCCATCAAATCTCGCAGAGGAGAACGCAACCATGGCTGAGAAGAAACCTGCAAAGGGCACGCAGAAGTCCGCGAAGAGGACCACAGCGACCAAAAAGAGGTACGAGGGTTTCTCGGAAGCGGAAAAATCCGCGATGAAGGAACGCGTCAAAGAGATGAAGGCGGCCGCGGGCAAGGCGGACGAGGAAAAGGCCGCCCTTGCGAAGATCGCCGAGATGACGGGTCAGGATCGCGCGCTGGGCAAGCGACTCCATGCGATCATCAAAGCCAGCGCGCCAGCCCTCTCGGCGACAACCTGGTATGGGATGCCGGCGTACACGAAGGACGGCAAGGTCATCTGCCACTTCAAGACCGCGAAGAAGTTCAACACCAGGTACGCGACGCTCGGCTTCAGCGACGCGGCGAACCTCGACGAAGGCGCCATATGGCCGGTCGAGTTCGCTGTTAAGGAGTTGACCGCGGCCGATGAGGCAAGGATCGTCGCGCTCGTGAAGAAAGCGGTGAGCTAGGGACCGAGATCCGCTCGATCAGGACCCGTCTGGATTACTACAGGACTACTACTCTGATTGGTTAGGCAGGCTTTGTCCGGTCGGTCACATTGAGGTGCGCCATAGGTCTACTTGACAGTGCCTCGCCCACAAGAAATAGACAGCGAACCGCCGGTGTGGTCTCCCTTGCTTTCTTCGTGCTCACCGGCCCGGCCTTCGCACTGATGGCGTGCAATTCGCAGACTTCCGTCCAACCCTCGCCAACACCGGTTTCGTCGTCAGGCCTTGCCCTGGTGGTCGTCGGAGAGATGGGCACTCCGCGCGCGGTGCACACCTCGACCCGACTCGCAGACGGACGGGTGCTGGTAGCGGGCGGATGCACCGATTCCGGCTGCAATCTGGGCAGCGCTGGCGGTGCGACGGCCGAAATCTTCGATCCGGCGACAGGGCGCTTCAGTCCAACCGGCCGCCTACACCTGTCGCGTGACGATCACCAAGCCGTACTGCTACCGGACGGCCGTGTCCTCATCGCAGGTGGCTGGACTTCAGGTGGCGTGACGTCCACCACTGAGCTCTACGACCCGCACAAAGGCACGTTCGCAGCTGGGCCGGATATGACGAGTCGACGGGCGGGTTTCACCGCAGTGGCCATGAGTGACGGACGGGTCCTGCTCGCCGGCGGAGACACCGCAAACCACAAAGAAACAGCCACGGCCGACATCTTCGACCCACACACGAACGCGATTACCGCTGTTGGCAACATGATCGCACCACGAGTGGCCCACGCCGCGACGCTGTTGACCGACGGCAGGGTCCTTGTCGCCGGGGGAATGTCGAATGGTTCGGTGATTTCAGAAGCGGAGCTCTTCGACCCCAAGACCAATCAGTTCACCAGCGCAGGCTCGATGTTGGTCGCACGCTACAAGTCGGGGTCCGTCACGCTCGCCGACGGCCATGCGCTTATCGTCGGCGGAGCAGCAGACGTCGAGGGCCGCCACCCATTCACTTCGACTGAGCTGTATGACCCCAAGACAGGGAGGTTTTCGGCTGGTCCACAAATGATCACGGGTCGCTACAAGCTGATCGATTCGATGGTCCGCCTTCCGGACGGTGATGTCATCGTGGCGGGAGGCGCGCCACGACCCGAGGTTCTCAGCATGGGTGCAGGAGAGTTTCAAAACGTAATCGGCAGCCTTGGTGCGACTCGGCTCTTCCTGACCGCGACGGCAATCGACGACCATCGTGTGTTGCTGGTCGGCGGCTATGACCTGGCGATACGCCCCACGGCTCAGGCCTGGATGATCGAGTAGGCCAACAACCCGCACGAACCCGTCCACAAGGCTGACCAGACCGGCGTACATCGTCTGTTCCGGCTCAGCAAAGGTCAGCAAGATGCTGCGCGACAGTATCCGCGTGCGGGAGACGCGCTCCCGCCCCCTCGCGCATGAGCGCGACAACGGATGCGGCGAGGGCGGCGCGGAGCGCCGCAGGCTCGACCGAGCCGACGTGGGCATACTCCAATCGAGCGCGCGTCTCAGCGGAAAGGTCGTCGTAAGTGCGCGCCTGCACCGCGGGCAGCCCTTGGCGGAGGCAGGCAAGCGAGAGCGCGTGATCGCGCACGGCGCCGACGTAGTGCTCGGCCTGCCACACACGCCCGCGTTCGATGGAAGCACGCGCGTGGAGCGCGTAAATGACGCCCCACCCGAAAATGTCCCCAGCGACCGCCGGTGTAGCAATGAAGAGGTCCCCCGCGGCCCGCGTCGCAACCTCGGGCTCGCGCGCTGCTGTCTCGCCGAACAGAAGCCTGAATCGTGGCCCGGCTGGTCGAAACTGAGGCGCCGGCGTCATCGAGAGGTCGCACTGAAGTTCGTCGGGCAGCAGGAACACGCGGTAAGTGGTCGGACCACGCTCGAGGTCGGCAAGGTGCACGGCGTCAAGCTCGTCGACGAGCGTGTGCGTCCAGTCATTGAGCACGTCACTGACCGGCACCCGATCGTCGACGCCGAAGGTCAGGTCCAAGTCGGAGAAGAGGTCGCCCTGGTCAACGGCGAGCGAGCCCACTGTGGCTCCGGCAACGACGCGCTCATCCTCCTGCGCGAGCCGTAGCAGGCGCTCGCGGAGAGCATCCCTCTGCTCAACGGTGAACACGACGGGCAATCCTACCTCTGCTTTGTCGAGAACGGCTTCCAGCCAACCAACCTCGAGGAGAGTCCGTCAGGTGGGGCGTTTCTTCAGCCTGCCTGATCGAGGCCTTTCGTTGACATGGAGAACTCAGGCATTCGAGTCCCCTTCCTATTCCCACCTCCGGACGGCGGACGCAGGCATATGCGGCCCGTGGATTCCCGCGCCGGGCCAGGGACCTGGTGTCTCGTCCGGTAGATCGATTGGCTCACTGTGCTCCCCGAAGACTCGCATCCCCCGCGCTTTGTAGTTCGCGAGCGCGTTCGGTGAGTCGAGGGTGCACGTGTGTACCCAGACCCGCGTGCCCCCCATCGCAAAGCCACGCTGTATGGCGGTGGTCAGCAGCCACGCGCCGAGCCGCCGGCCGATGAACGCGGGCAGCACGCCGAGGTAGGCGATCTCAACGTCAGGCTCGATGGTGCCGTCGAGCTCGAAGTAGGCGGCAGGCGTGCCGTCCTCGTACAGCACCCAGGTCTCCACACGCGGGTGGCTCAGCCTCTCCAGCCACTCCTCGTACGTCCAGCCGAGCCGCATGGTCCAGAACCAATTCCCACCCGCCGCGGTGTACAGGAACCGCCCGAGCTCCGGTGACGGCCGAACCGCCCGCCGAAACTCGAACGGTCCAGGCGGCGCGGCCGCCGGCTGCAGCTGGGCGGGGTCGGTCATCTCGAGGCTCCACGTCGTCATGTGAGCGCGCACCGTCGCAGCATGCACTGTCTTCGGTCACCGTGAGCCGGATGCGGCTGTACCGCGATCCGGATGCGCCTGGCCGCCTCGATGTCGGATATGACTTCTAGCTGGTCCCCGATGTGACCTGGATTTCCCTTAAACGCGCCTCGGCTCCGCTTCAAGGCTTGCATCAAGCAGGCCTGCCAAAGCCGATGGTGCCTCGAGCATCGGAAAGTGGCCACCTGGGAGCTCGACTGGTTCGAGACCGAAGACATGCCGAGCGGCCCAGCGACGCGACTCCGGTGTGAAGATTTCATCGTCTGTCGCATAGATGTACAGCGAGGGGAGGCTGGGTGGACCTTCCAACGGGTACACCCCATGCTCAGCGTCCGGACGCAGCTGGGCGGCCGCCCACTCTGCAAGGGCCGGCTCCAAATGGCGGTACATGTTGCGAACCGCGTCACCGGATTTCCACGAGTCCCGGCCGAGCTCGTCGACCTGTACCGCCGACAGATAGGCCTTGTAGCCTTCTTGGAACGACGGCGGCGAGCCGACCACAGGCGTCGCCACCGGTGTGGCCGGGCACAGGTAGACCAGGAGCTTCGCCGGCCGGCGTAGCGCAACGAGAGGGATCGCCAACGCTCCCAGCGAGTGGCCGACCAGGACCGGGTCATCGGCGCCGGCGAGCGCGTCGGTCATTACTTCCGCGATCGTGTCCCATGTCGAGCCTGGATCGTCGAAAGGAAGATCGGGTGCCACGCAAACGTGCCCTCGCCTGACGAGCTCGTCGACGAGCAGGCCCCAGCACCACCCACCGTGCCAGGCCCCATGCGCCAGCCCGAAAGTCGCCATCGGCAAATCGTAGGGTCAGGACCAAGCGGCCTGACGGTCCCGAAATCTAGGCGGTCTCGTCCAGCGAAACGGGGCAGCTGTTGACAGTACTCAGGTTCGGCGCAACCGTTGATCGGGTCCGGATCAGATTGCTTCAGCCTCCCGCAGCTGGCTGGGCGAGATGGTGCGCGAAAGCGGTAGGCGTATGGCAAACACGGTGCCCGCTCCAGTCGTGCTGCTCTCGACAGCAACGCTGCCACCGAAGCTCTCAACCAGCCGGCGGCAGATATACAGTCCCAGCCCGATGCCCGGAACGACGACTTGCGGATCGGGAATCCGATAGAGCCGATCGAAGATTCGCTCGCGCTCGCTCTCCGGTATGCCGACCCCGTTATCCGTGACCCGAAGAATCGCCCGCCGAGACTTGGTTGACAGCCCGATCACGACTCGTGGCGTCCGAATCGTATACGTCAGAGCGTTGTTGATGAGGTCATCCAGGACGCGGCCCAGCCGGCTCGCGTCAGCTTCAACCGGCACCGGGTCAGGGGGCAGCTCCACCGTGACGTCGGCACCGAGCAGATCGGCACGCGGGCGAACCCGTTCGACCGCTTCGTCCACGACACTCCGGAGGTCGAGCACTTCGCGCTCGAGAAGCTGCCCTGTGACCTCGAGCTGCGAAGCGTTTACGAGATCGTCGACGATCTTCTCCATCTCAAAGGTCTTCGAAAGAACTATCCCGAGCGGCGTCTCCCAAGCCTCAGGTGGGGAGCCGACCGTACCGCCTGACAGCAGCGAGAGGTACCCGGCGACCACGGTCAGCGGGGTGAGCAACTCATGCGCCGCCATGTCCAGGAACGTGCTTTTGGTCTGACTCGCGGCGGTAGCGGACACGTAGAGTCGCGTCATCTCTTCTGTGCGCTCGCGTGCAACGACGAAGGCCGCGAGCAGAAGTGAGGTGATCGCGACGCAGACGTTGAACACCTGCAGGGTGATCATTTTCTCGACGAGCGTCTCGGTGGCGAATGGACCAGTTCCATGTACGGCCGACCAGATCGCAACGCCCGAGGCGATCAGGGCGGCTGGTGTGGCGCCCCGCAGACGGAAGCGCCAAGCCGCCAACATGATCAGAGGAAAAATCAGGTACTCGAGGCGCAGGCGGTTCTGGAAGAGCACGAAGGTCAGGATGCCAACTCCAAGCAGGAGTCCGACGAGCTCCGGCGCCTGGCGCCAGGTCGGCGTCGGAGATCCCAAGCTGGGCAGCAGGCTGAGGAGGAAGGGCGCCACCAAGAGCACTCCCATCGCGTCCCCAGTCCACCAGACGGCCCAGGTCGGCAGCGCGCTGTCGGTCGGCACAACCCCCGACAGCACGAGCACGGCGGTTCCCGTGGTTGCGCTGATCGTCATTGCAACCAGGGCGCCGAGGATGATGATCGATGCGGCATCCCGCAAGCGGTCAAGCTCGATCCGGAAACCAGTCAGACCAAGGAAAGCCGCGGCTGTCAGCGGCGCCAGGGTGTTACCGACCGCGATGACGGTGGCGCCCAAAGGGGAGGGACCGATTGGAAGGTTGACGGCCAGGGCGGCAAGGAACACCGCCGGCCAAACCCGTCGACCGAAGATGAGCATCGCCACGAGGGCGATTCCAGTCGGAGGCCAGATGGGCGTCACCTGACCATGCACGAGGGCCAGCCCCAAACTCGCCCTGGCCGCAAACCAATATGCCAGCGCGACCACCGCCAGCTGCAGCAGTGTGGTGAGCGCGTTGGCGTTGCGATCCTGCGGGTCCGGACCGACCCCTGCGGCAGGACTCATCGGCGATACGGGATAACGGCGCCCTCCAGAGTTTCTTGTATCGCACCGATCGCTTCGCGAGCTTCCAAGCCGACCAGGTGGATTCCAGGTGGTGTGCAATTAGCACGATCAGGCGAAGTTGAATGGAGAATTCGAGTATGAGCTTGCCGAGCGATGATGAACCGGTCCACTTTGAACATCACATCAAACCACTATTTCGCGAGAAAGACCGTCAATCGATGCGGCTTCACTTCGA
>DATLPO010000168.1:0-6435 GCA_035535675.1 Candidatus Limnocylindria bacterium | reverse complement strand
GTCGCTGTCAGTTGGAGCCACAACCAGTTGCCGCCGCCAGTCCCGGCGCGGACCTGGACGCTCTTGCCGTCCGTAATCCCGGCCAGCAGTGGTGCCAGCCGCCCGCGCGAGGCGGCCTGGTCGTACGCGCGAAGCAGGTCGGGCCATGCATGCGACCGCATGATCTGAAAGTCGTGTTCGAGCATCAGCAGCAGTGCGGGATTGGCCTCCAGCAGCTCTCCCTCGCTGCTGACTCGCGCGATGCCGATTGGCGAGCGCTCGAAGATGGCTCTGTGATCGGTCTCACTTCGGCGGAGTGCCTGGGCGGTCTCAGCCCGACGGATGAACTGGCCAATCTCGCCGCCGGCCGTGGATAGCATCGTGACGAGGTCGTTCTCGATCACCCGCCCTTCGTGGGTGAGCATCTCGATGACGCCGGTCACGACTCCGGCGCTGATGACTGGGAATGCGACAGCGCACCTCAGCCCGGCCTGCACCGCCGCCGCTGCCCTGTCGTAATCGGTCGCGTTCGAAAGGTCCTCCTGCGAAGAGGGGACTCCGGACTTCCAAACCCGGCCGAGGAGGCCCTCGCCTGAGGCGATCGACACGCGCCGGCTCTGGTTGTGAAATTCATCTAGGGCCCGACCATCACGGTGCCATGCCTGGCGCAATCGCAACGCCTGCAGCTCGGTGTCCACTGCCCAGAACTGCGCGAGGTCCCAGTCGAGATGAGCGCATAGTCCGCTCAACAGCCGCGGTGCTGCTTGCTCCCAGGTGGTGGCGCTGAGGATCGTGTGGCGGACCCCGACCAACCCATCCCGCAAGCCCTCTAGGCGCTTACGGTTTGAGATGTCGGTTTCCTGCACGAGCATCACGAGCTCGCCGGAAGGATGGTCGCTCACCGCGGCGATGTTGATCTCGACAGGGACGCGGCTTCCGTCGCCCCGCACCTGGTGAAGCTCAGCCTCCCATCGCAGAATGTCGCCCGACCTGAGCATGGCGAGTGCCTCGTCGATCGCCGTCTGGTCATGCTCGGCGGTCACATCTCCAAGCGCCATGTGCAGCAGCTCGGCCCGGCTGCGTCCGAGGATTATGCAAAGCCTCTCATTGACCTGCAGCCAGCCGCCGCCGGCGGCGATCAGGGCAAGACCGACCGGCGCCGCCTCCACCGTGATCCTCAGCCGCTCTTCGCTGGCTTCGACCTCATTCGCCTTGCGTTCGGCGGCGACGGCTTCCTGGCGGATGCGTTGGACGACCTCGTGCACAACAGCCACCACCACGATGAGGACGGCGGCCAGGAGCAGCGCGGCGACCGCATCGCCCGACCTGTCGCCACGCAGAAGCGAAGGGGCGAGGAGGGCGGAAGCGGCGAGTCCTGCCGCGACATACGAGTCGATCCGGCTCTGGTACAGGGCACTCAGCAGAACGACCGCCAGGTAGAGCGGGAATACGAGCACAGGCTTCAGGTCGGCGACGGCCTGGACGGCGATAACGGCGCCGAGGATGAGAATGGGCGTGACGCGACGGACCAAGCCTCCGGTCCGAAACAGCTTCAATTCGGGCCTCGGACGAGGTCCTGGCAACACCTTTTTTCCCTCACCCCCCCTGGCTGGGCTTGAGGTGCGCAGGAGGCAAAGTTTAGACCGCGTCAGTCAGATCAGACCCCCCTTAACGGCGTGGACGTTGCCGTACGCTGAGCCGTTGATGCCAACCTGGACCCCCCCACTCCGCCGCGCTAAAGCGGGGAGACCCTCCCGCGCCATGAGGCGCGGGGGCCCCAGTGGAAGTGGGGAGGAGTACAGCCCGGCCGTTGGTGGACGGAGATGAACACTCCCTTACAGGCGGCCGGGCTTAGCCGGCGCGTCTACCCGTTCATCGGGCTGGCGATCGTCGGCCTCGTCAGCCTGCATGGTTCATCGGCTGTCGGCTCGTCCCCAGTGCTGCTGGCTGGCCTGGTGGTAGGGGTCCTCCTCGCTCTTGCGCCGCTCGCCCCGATCAAGCTGCCGGCCGTCAGCCGGCCGATCATCTCAATTCCTGTCATCGTCGGCCTGGGGCTCGCGCTCTTCCCGCTCTGGGAGCAGGGCTCGGTCTTCGGTATCGCCGCCTCCGCCGTCCTGGTCGTGCTCGGTGGCGCGCTCGTCCTCCTTCCATGGGAGCGGATCCCCCGCTGGCTCCATGCCGTCTCGCCGATCGGGGGCCTTGCTGTTGCTTTCGCGCTCGAAGCCCAGTTCGGGCTGAGCGTGATCCGGGCCTTCCCGTTCGTGCTGCTCCTCCTGATGTTCCTGGCGCTGTACTACACGACGGTCGAGTTCGCAATCGGCGCAGCGCTGGGCGCCGCCGACCTGATCCTCGTGACGGCTGTCAACCCCGCCACCGGTGACTCGGCTCCGGCTCTGCTCGAAGGCCTGCTCCTCGTCGCACTTGGCATCCTCGTCCGGAGGGTTGTGCAAGAACAGCAAGCGAACAGGGCAGCCGCAACAGCCGCTGAATCGGCCAGGTCCGAGCTCATGGCCGACCTCGCCCAGCGGAACCAGGCTTTGCAAGAGCTGACCCGCATGAAGTCCGAGTTCCTTGCCACCATGAGCCACGAGATCCGCACGCCGATGAATGGCGTCATTGGCATGACAGGGCTCCTCTTGGAGACCGACCTGACTCCAGAGCAGCGCGACTACGTGGAAACTGTGCGCGCCTCCGGCGACACGCTCCTCGAGATCATCAACGACATCCTTGACTTCTCGAAGATCGAGGCCGGCCGCGTGCGCATGGAGCGGATCGACTTCAGCCCTAAGCACGTTACGGAGGAGGCTGTCGAGCTCTTCGCCGAGCCGGCCGCCAACAAGGGCATCGAGCTCGTGCTCGACGTTGAGCCGGAGGTCCCGCACAACGCGATTGGCGATCCGGGCCGGCTTCGGCAGGTGCTCATCAACCTGGTCGGCAACGCGATCAAGTTCACCGACACCGGCGAGGTCGTGGTGCGCGTGCGGCGCGGAGAGTCGCCAGGTCCTGGAGTCCTGCTGCACTTCGAGGTCGCCGACTCAGGGATCGGCCTGACCGAGGAAGAACAGGCACTCGTCTTCTCCACTTACTCGCAGGTCGACAGCTCGACCACTCGCAAGTACGGCGGAACGGGCCTCGGCCTCGCGACGTCTCGAATGCTGGCGCAGCTGATGGGCGGCGAGATTGGCGTCGAAAGCGAGAAGGGGGCAGGCAGCACGTTCTGGTTTACAGCCCTGTTCAGGGAGGGCGGACGGGTAGCGCCAAGCCCGCCGCCCACAGCGAGCCTGTCCGGGACCGCTGTCGCAGTGATCGACGACAACCGCACCAACCGGACGATCCTCGAGCGTTACCTGGGCTCATGGGGAATGCGCGACAAAGCGTTCGAGAGCGGTCGTCAGGCCCTTGATGAGCTGCGTAAGGCGGCTCGGAGCCAGGATCCATTCGAGGTGGCGATCGTCGACATGATGATGCCGGGGATGGACGGAGCCGCCGTCGCGAAGGAGATCAGGGGCGATCCCGCTTTGAAGGACATGGTCGTGATCCTTCTCACGTCCGCGGGCCACTCCGAGCATCCGGTTCCGGGCATCGACGTCGAGCTTGTGAAGCCGGTGCGGCCGTCTCTGCTTTTCGACGTGCTCCATTCGCTGCTGGCGGCGAAGCCTGAGCACGCCAACCGCCAGGTGAGAGAGGAAGGACCTACCGAGGCCGACCAGGCTTCCCATCGCTGGGCGCGGGTGCTGGTGGTCGAGGACAACATCGCCAACCTGAAAGTCGCAGTGCGGATGGTCGAAAAGCTCGGCTACCGGGCCGACGTCGCCGCGAACGGGGTCGAGGCCGTGCGTGTCCTTGGTGATGTCCGCTACGACGCAGTCTTGATGGATTGCCACATGCCGGAGATGGATGGATTCGAAGCCACGCGCGCGATCAGGCGCAATGAGCCCGATGGACGCCACACGCCGGTTATCGCGATGACCGCGAGCGCTCTGTCGGGCGATCGCGAGCGGTGCCTCGCGGCAGGGATGGACGACTACATCTCGAAGCCGATCAAGCTGCACGTGGTCGCAGCTGTCCTCGAGCGCTGGCTCGCGGACAAGGCGACGGCTAAAACTTCAGATCCGTCGTAGTCCTCCCGGCTTGACGAGGAGGTGGCGGGAGAGCCCGCCGGAGGGGACGCCCAAATTCAGAGTCGCCGCAGCGCCAGCACAGTAACGTCGTCGGGAAGCTCTCGCTCGCGCGAGCCCGTGGCGAGGATGTCGACAGTTTCCTGGGCATGCGCGGCGCGGCGCGCTGCCACCGGGAGAGGGACATCCTTCGTCGCCAGGTCCGGCCGGAGGTCGAGCAGGCCGTCGGAGAAGACGACAAGCGTGTCACCTGGGTTGAGAGTGACCGTTCCTGGCGCGAACGACGTCTCCGGCAAAAGGCCGATGGGAGCCCCCCGCTGGGCCAGAAGCTCCTGGCCGCCGGACGCCCGCACCAGGCGCGCGTGTCCGTGCCCCGCATCGATGTAATCGAGCTGCCCGGTGGTGGGATCGAACAGGCCGTGGAACAGGGTCACGTATGCCTGGTTCACCTCGAGGGCTGCCGCCATCACGCCGGCCGCCATCGTCACGCCCTCTTCGACAGTCCCGACCTGCGCGGCCGAGCGCAGTGAGGCCCTGACAGTGGCCATCAGGATCGCCGCCGGAAGCCCCTTACCCATGACGTCGCCAAGGGTGACTGCAAGACGGCGCTCATTCGCGAGGTACCAGTCGTAGAAGTCGCCGCTGATCTCGCGCGCCGGAGCGAAATGAGCCGCGACCTCAAAACCGGCTCCCACCAGCGGTGAGGCCGGCAACAATCCAGCCTGCACTTTCGCGGCCTTGGCCACCTGATCGGTTCGCTCCGCCACGAGCGACTCGAGCCGCTGCAGGTTGCCGCGATAGTTGAGCTCCATGCTGCGGCGCCGAAAGGCATTGACGACTGCGAGGTACAGCTCGGTCGCGCCGACAGGTTTGACGAAGTAGGCGTAAGCGCCGTGCTCCACCGCCGCCTTGCCAAGCTCGGGGTCGTCGACGCCCGAGATCATCACGACCGCGGTGTCAGGGCGCTTTGCCCTGAGCTCTTCCAGCAGGCCGTAACCGGACTCGTCGGGAAGCCGAACATCAAGCAGAGCGAGGGCATAGCTGTTCGTCTCGATGAGCTGGCGTGCGGCGGCGCCCGTGAACGCGACGTCTGACTCGAAGCCCCGACTTTTGAGAGTGCGCTGCATCACCTTGGCGAGGGCCTCCTCGTCGTCGACGATGAGGGTGCGCAGCGAACCGTCAGACGCGGACACGTTTGCAGTGTAGAGAGCAGGACATCGAGTCAGACATGCCGGAAGGACCTCCCCCCGCAAGTAAGCGAAGCTAATACGGTCCCACTTCCGCCCTCTCGCTGTAGTCTTGGCCCCAATGAGCCTCGACGTCCAGAGCCGACAAACTGACGCGGGAGTCACAGTGCTGGCCCCATCCGGCCGCCTCGATGTGACGGGAGCGCCATCGCTCAAAGATGCAGTCAGCGAAGCCGTCAAAAACGGACAGCCTCGCCTGGTAATCGACCTGGAGGGAGTGAGCTTCGTCGACAGCACCGGCCTCGGCTCGGTGATCGCGGCGTTGAAGATGGTCCGCAGCTCCAAGGGCGACCTCAGGCTGGCCGCGCCCAATCAACAGGTGCGGGTGGTCCTGGAGCTGACCACCCTTGACCGTGTTTTTCCCTACTTCGCCACGGTCGAGGAAGCGCTCACTGGCTTCTGACCCTGCCCGCGAAGCCGTCCAGCCGTTTGAGTTCCATGCCACCCTCACCCGCCTGGACGATGGATTGGACACTCTTCACCGCTCGGTGGAGCTGCTTCGCGAACGGACCGGCCGCAGTGCCGACGATCGCAACCTCATCCTGTTCGAGACCGCGCTCGCGGAGATCGGATCAAACGTACTCATTTACACCGGCAAGCACGGCACCACAGGGCCGCCCGTCGAATACGCGTTGCGATTGGAATCGGATACTGCAACCGCATTTTTTACCGACCACGGACCGCCCATTCATAATCAGGAGGCTCGCGCCATGCCAGCGCCGACGAGCGAGGCCGGCCGCGGTCTCGCGATCGCACGAAAAGTGCTCGACGAGCTGAAATACAAGCGCGACGGCGAGGTGAACACTTGGCGACTGGTGAAGCGGCTTTGAACGCCGGCGAACACTCGGAGGAAGCCAACCGAGTCCTCATTCACGATTTTCGCAACCTGCTGGCGGTGATCGTGAACTACTGCGAGCTCATCGCTGAGGAGACAGGCGATCCCGAGGCAGTCCGCACAGACATCCAGGAGATAAAGGTTGCCGCGGAGCGCGCGATTGCGCTGACCGAGAAGCTGCGACGCCCCCCGGTTGCCAGGACCGACCCGGAGGCTCCGGCGAGCACGCCGTGACCATCACGCGAAGGCCTGGATC
>DATLPO010000167.1:0-12496 GCA_035535675.1 Candidatus Limnocylindria bacterium | reverse complement strand
GACCCGGCGAGGCTGATCCCGAGCAGGAAAGCAACGCCTCCGGAGGCGAGCGTCGTGATGAGAACCTGCGCCGTCGCCGCCCACACCACGGCTTTGTGCTCCCGGCCCAATCGCAACGGGTTTACCTCGATGCCGACCTCGAAGAGCAGCAGAACGACACCAACATCCGCCAGCAGCTGCAGCTGGCTTCGATCGGCGGCATAGCCGGGAGTGAACGGAGAGACTATCAATCCGGCGGCCAGGTAGCCGAGCACGGCGGGCAGGCCTAGACGCCGCGCCAGCCAGCCTGCTCCAACCGCAAGGAGGAGAACCATGCCGATCTCGAACACCGCCGGCGCAGTCTCGAGCGGAGCGAAACCAGCGAGGAGCACGGTCAAATGATGAAGGCTGGAACGACGCGCTCACACAAGCGCGGCTAAGCTCTGACATGAGTGAACCGCGCAAAGCGCTGGCTTCCGCTTTCGGGCTTGCTCGCCGTCGTGGCCATGGGCTCGACCGGCCTCATCGCCCCACCGCCACCGGTCGCCGGTGCGCCCGCTGCTGAAGTGGTCGCGTACTTCACTGTGCATCGGGCTGACCTCGCGATCGAGAGCGTGAATCTAAGCATCGGAGTGATTCTGTTGGTGGTTTTCGCGGCAACGCTTTACGACCGGCTGGGCGGGGTGGTCGCGATGACTGCGTTCGCCGCCGTGGTCGTGATCGCAGCATGCTCGCTTGTCGAGGTGGCTGCCTTCGAGGCACTTGCGTACAGGCCCAACCCGGACACCGCGCGGGCAACCCTGCTCAACGACCTCCAGGACTTCGGCTTCCAGGTCACCACATTCCCGGCGCTCCTGTTCCTGGCGTCAAGTTCCTACGCGATACTGGCGACCTCCGCATTGCCCCGACTCCTCGGCCAGGCGGCCGCGGTCGCAGCGGGGTTGCAGATGGTGGCGTGGGTATCGTTCTTTGCGCCGACAGGTCCGTTCGCCGCGGGCGGCATACCAAGCATCATCGCCTTCGCAGCGTTGCTCGGGTGGACGGCGGCCTGCTCAGTCACGATGACCTTGCGTGTGCGTCGTCAGGCCCCAGCCGGCGGCTGAACTGGTACGACACCGGTCCCGACCACTACCTTCACGCGCTGCACCGCGTTGTTGCACATGCCCTGTGCGTTCCAGGTCGTCGTCAGCGGTTGCACGTTTCCAGCGGCGTCCGCCGCGCGACAGCACAGCTCGTGCTCTCCAGCCTCGGCGTGCCATTCGTAGCGCCAGGAGCGCCATGCGAACTCGGCAGCTGCGGAACCCAGCTCGGCGTCGTCCCATGTTTTTCCGCCATCGATGCTGACCTGCACATGGCTGATCGCTCCGTGTCCTGACCATGCTCGGCCCTGCAGCGTGTAGTCGCCTGGGCTGAGATACCTGATGCGGGACATGAAGTCTGGAATGCCGGGAGGAACCATCAAGGAACGCGGCAGGATGCGCGTGACTGGCACGCCAGGGTCCTCATCGGAGCTGGCAAGGTGATACGCGGGCTCCTGCTGATACCCACGAAACGGCGCGTCGACAAGCGTGATCGAACGGAGCCACTTGACATGGGTCATCCCGTACCAGCCAGGAACTACAAGACGCAACGGAAACCCGTGCTGGGGAGTTAGCGGCTGGCCGTTCATCTCGTACGCGAGCAGGACTTCGTCGCGACCTGCCTCAGCCACGCTGAGGCTGCGCTCGTAGTCCTGCTCGATACCTCCCTGGACGCCGCGATCTAGGCCGGTGAAGACAACGTCGACGGCGCTCGCGAACGGGCCAGAGGCTTCCAGCAGATGGCGCAGGGGCGTGCCGGTCCATTCAGCATTGCCTACCGCCTCGAAGAGCCATGGCTGGCTGATGGGGCGCGGTGAGAAGCGGGCCCGGCCGTTGCCGGCACATTCGAGGGTCACCTGGGCGCTGACTCTCGGCATTCTCTTCAGGTCGTCGAGCGTCAAGGTCCGGCGCTTTTGCACCGAGCCGCCCACCTCAAGCCGCCACGAATCGACATCGACCTGCGGGATGTCCCAATGGATCAGCAGGTAATGCATCCCCACAGGGGTCAGGTCGTAGCGGAGTGCTTCGAGAGGCAGGGAGTGGTTTCGAACCGCGAGCTGAAGCTCCTCGAGGCTCACGTCGGGGCCTGATGCTGTCCTTGGGATCAAGCCCTGGATGTCTGCTGTGGCGCCGTCACCCTCAGCCATTCTGCCAGCCTAAAGCACAGCCCCGGGACCGGAGCCCCAGGGCTGTGCGCGAGATTCCTACAGAGGTTGTGGTCGGATCAGCCGCCCACCGCCTTGAGTGCGTTTACCTGGCCGTGGCCGTACCAGGAGTTGTATCCGATCCCTCCCTGGCACACCTGCGCTGCGCCGCCGTCCAACGCCGGGAATTGCGCGTAAAACGTGTAGTCGGTTGGGCAGGCAATCGGATCGGCTGTGTTGTTGATCCTTGCCGTCACCGCGCCCGGCGAGGTGATGCCCATGCTCACGATCAGAGCCGCGAGTCCCGCAACGTGAGGAGATGCCATCGACGTGCCTTGCAGATAGCAATACAGCGCGCCGGCGCTAAAGACTTTCCGAGCACAGCCGGCAGCGAAGGCCGCCGGGTAGGTGGACAGGACGCGACCATTCACCGCAGCTGGGGTTATCTGGCGCGAGTCTCCACCCGGGGCGACCACCTGGGTGACACCAACACCAAAGCTCGAGTAGAACGACTTCTTCATCAAGTTCCCATCAGCTGAGACACCGATCACTCCAGGGACCTCGACCGGGACGACCGCGCATGCGTTGGTGACCCTCCGGTCGACGGGCGTCGTGTCATCGGGGCTCGTTGAGTCGATCGTTGGGTGCGCAAGATCGTCGGACTGGTTGCCAATTGCCGAAACCACCACCGTTCCGTTCTGCTGAGCGTGCTTGATCGCGCGCCGCTCGGCGGTCCAGATTGCTCGCTGCTCTGGGTCGTTCTTGCAGTTGAACAGCCATGGGTCGGCGAAGTAGCTGTTGTTGGTTACCTGGATGTTGTGCGACGCGGCCCATTCGAAGGCGCAGACCACCGCTTCTGGGAAGAAGAAGCCCGCGGCGTTGCCCGCCTTGATGGCCGCGATCTTGACATTCGGCGCCACTCCGACAATGCCGATGCCGTTCTTGGCGGCTGCGATGGTGCCGGCAGTGTGAGTGCCGTGGCCATTGTCGTCATTCCACGCCGCGGGGCTGGTGTCGGGCGCGCCGCTGACACACGACGCGCTATTGGCGTAGTCAACGTTCGCAGCCAGGTCGGGATGGGTGAAGTCGAGCCCGGTGTCGATGTCGCCTACGGTGACCGACGGGCTCCCACCGTTGATGGCCCTGGCCTCAGGGGAGTGCATCTGATCCATGTCCCATTGCAGCCCAGAAAGTGGGTCGCTGCCAGGAGCCGGTGTCGAAGTGTCCGCCTCTGCAGCTGAGTCATCCGCCACCCCATCGTTCAGTCGCGTGGCGAATGCTGCAGTCGCTGAGACGCCCTCAACTCTTGAGTCCTTCATCAGGTTGGCGCGGAATGACGCACTGTCGGAGCGGACAACCGCCACGCCGATCGCGCCATAAGCTGCCACCACGGTCCCGCCTGCTCGCGATATCGTCGACGACGCTCCCGCAGGCAGCCCCTGTCCGCTGTACACGACCAGGTAGGTTTGTTGCGTCCCTGCGTGGGCTGTTTGAACAACGGCGATTGGCGCCGTCGCCAGCAACAACGATCCCGCAATCAACAGACGCCGAATCCTTCTCATTGATCCTCGCCTCCACGCCACACCCTCAATGAGGGCAGGGAATCCTGAGAACGCGGCCCCCCAACGGCCAGCTTGCCCTGAGCATGCTGGCTGCAACGGGCCGGTGTCAAGTGGGGTAGCGGAGAGAGGGCCGGAGCCGCCGGAGTTACCCGGCGGCTCCTTTGTGACTTAAGAAGCGATCTCTCGACGGCCGCGAGCTCGTTCGCGTTCCACAGGCGAAACCGCCATCTCTTCGATCACGGCGCGGTAATGAAGCATCGCCCGGCGAAGCCCTTCTGTTCCCTTCACCTCTTTGCCTGCCGCCGCGCGGCGGGCTCGTCGCATCTCCTTCGGAAGCACGTCGTCCGCCAAGGGATGCTGGCGCTCGCCCAGCAGTGCAAGGACGAGGGCGTCAGCTTCGCGAACTGCTTCTTCAGGTGCATTCATGAAGTGCGACTCGACGCGGTCCCAGGCGGCCGCATAGCGATCCATGGCCTCATGCGGCAAGGGTCTGAGCGCCGGCTTCGTCACCTGCCCTGAGCGCCCCCGAAGCGCGAACAGGATCACGATCCCCAAGAGGAGGATCACGGCGCCGATCACCAATGTTGTGTTGTCCATCGTTCATCACCTCGATATAACTGAACGTCAGGGAGTCGACTACTCCCCTACTTTTTTTGCGGATGCGTTCGCAGCTCAGATGGTCGCGTGGAACGTGTCGCAGTTACTTACGTTGCCCTGCTGGTAGCCGATGGTGAACCACTTCTGGCGCTGGGCTGACGAGCCGTGGGTCCATGCCTCCGGGTTGACCCGGCCCTGGAACTCTTGCTGTATGCGGTCGTCACCGACTGCCGCTGCCGCGTCAAGGGCTTGCGCGATCTGGTCGGTCGTCAAAGGCTGCAGGAAACCTGTAGAAGCAGCATGGTTCGCCCAGATGCCCGCGTAGCAGTCTGCCTGCAGCTCTGTCCTCACCGAGAGTCCCCCTGCGCCTTCCTGGCCTGAGCCGGATTGCAGCTGCCCTGTCAGGTCCTGGATGTGATGACCGTACTCATGGGCGACGACGTAGCCCTCGGCCAGCGATCCGCCACGGGCGCCGAACTTGGTCTGCAGTTCCTGAAAGAACCCGATGTCGAGGTACACCTTTTTGTCCTCGGGGCAGTAAAACGGCCCGACTGCCGTTGACGCCGTGCCGCAGCCGGTCGAAACCTGACCGGTGAATATGACCGTATTGGCAGGCTCATATTGCTGGCCGGAACCAGCGAACTCGTCCTTCCAGAACTTCTGGACGCTGTTGACGTAGCCGACGATCCGGCAGTCCTCTTTCTTGTTCGCGTCGGCCCCCGTGCTGCACTCCTGCTGGAGGGTGCTGCCTCCTGAAGGAGCGCCCGCGCCTGGATCGGCTGTGGTTAGGTCCGCCGGGTTGCCACCAAGGAGCAGGTAAATGACCACGAGCACCACTGTGCCGATACCACCCCCACCGATAAGGAGGCCGCGGCCGCCAATGCGCGAGCCACGAACGTCTGTGACCTGGCCCGGATCGAGCGGTGCGTTGGGATTGAATGACATGCAAGCAGCCTCGAACTGAGAACGCCTGCCTTGGGTCTTCCCCTCGTCTTTCGGCGGACTCCCTCGCTGGGCCGAGGTATTGTGTATTTAGATTCAACCCGCGTAGGTCGGCCTCAGTGGCCAATTGGGGGCTTTCATGAACCTGCCACACGGCGTTCGATCCAAGAGCACCCGTACCGACCGTCTGACCATGCAGTACATCGAGTCGGGGCCAACCGACGGAGTCCCCGTCGTGCTCGTGCACGGAAACCTTTCCACAGGTCGCTTTTATGAGCACCTGATGCCTGTCGCGCCTGAAGGGTATCGGCTGATAGCGCCGGATATGAGAGGCTTCGGCGACACCGAGCGCGTCCCGATCGATGCGACTCGTGGTCTTCGAGACTGGGCTGACGACACGTTTTCGCTCGTCAACGCGCTGGGGATCACGCGCCCTGTGCACCTCGTCGGCTGGTCGACGGGCGGCGCCGCAATCGCGAACTACGCCCAGGATCGCCCGGTCGCCTCGCTCACTTTCGTCGACCCGGTATCCCCGTACGGGTTCGGCGCGGTCCGGCTTGACGGGCAACCTTGCTATCCCGACTACGCAGGTTCGGGCGGCGGCACCGGGAGCCCGGAGTTCACGAAGCGCCTCGCGGAAAAAGACAAGTCTTCCGACTCACCGTTCTCGCCTCGCAATGTGATCAACACCTCCTATTGGGCACCGACCCATCACGAGCCCGCCGAACGCGAGGAGATGCTCCTCGCCGAAGTGCTCAAGTCGGAGACTGGCGACGATGGCTATCCAGGCGACTCCACGCCCTCGCCCAACTGGCCGACAGTCGCGCCCGGCACTCGGGGAATCCTCAATGCGCTGTCAGGCAAGTACTGCAACTGGGCCGGGATCGTCGACATCGATCCGAAGCCACCCATCCTCTGGACTCACGGAACGGCTGACATCGTGGTCGCTGATGGGTCCGCATGGGAGATGGGAACGCTGGGCAAGATGGGAGCCGTTCCAGGCTGGCCGGGCGAGGAAGTCTTTCCGCCTCAGCCGATGGTCACCCAGATCCGGAATGTCTTGAAGGGCTACAGCGATGCAGGCGGCCACGTGCGGACTGAGATGTTCGAGGGATCAGGCCATGGGCCGATCTTCGATGCGGCGGAGCGCTGGAGCGCGATCTTCTTCGAATTCCTCGTGTCAGCCGAGAAGGAGGCGAAGGCCGGGGCGGCCGGCAGCAAGAAGTAACGGCGACAGGCGGCTACCAGAGCCTGTCAACCTCGCCCGGGTAGAGCTCGATCCGGGCGCCGACGAAGTCCGCCGCATGCCTCTTGGCCATGGCCGTGAAGAAGCAAGCGACGGTCATCTTGTCGAACCTGTCACTGGGAAATGGGTTACCGGGAGTCCCGCCGATGAGCACAGTGCCTTCGAGGATCCCAAAGCCGGCCGCCTCATAGAACGGAGCAAGCGGCGTGTCGCAGGTGAAGATCGCCAGGTCCGCACCGGCGGCGCGCATCGTTCCTCGTGCCGCCTCGACCAGTCGCTTGCCGTATCCCTTCCTTCGATCGCCCTTATCGGTAACGACCGTGCTAAGACCGCTCGCGCCGTACGTCTCGCCGCCGTGCACGATCTGCTTGGAGAGGATGTCGAGCGCAGCCAGCACGCGTCCGTCGTCGACAAGCAGCATCGAAATCGGCCGGAGCGCCGGATCGTGTTTCGGCCCAAGGCCTCTCGAGCGGAAGTCGGGCCAGGCCTGGGTCTGGAGCTCTAGTACCTGAGTCTGCAGCCCGAGAGGAAGGCTAGCCTCAGGCGCGGAGAGGATCTCCAGAAGGCGAGGTCAGCGCCGGCTTGGAACAGGCAGCCGGGTCGCCCGCCGGCGCTCCCACAGCAGCACAGCAACCAGCACCAACAGAGCCAACAAGAAAGGAACAAGGATTGGAACCAGCGCTGCCGCAAATGTGAGGGCGGCGGAGCCGGCATCCTCCAGGAGTGATATCGGTGGGCCGAGCAGGGCCAGGTTGGCCACCGGCCGGACCGCAGTCCTGGTCAGATGGACCGTCCCGGAGATCGCTCCACCCGCGAGCAGGCTGACGACCACCGAGAGTCCAGGGTCGACCGAGGTGACGGTGCCCGTCTGGGAGGCGAAAAGGATCGCTCCAGCGGTGGCGGCCACCGGGAGCATCACGGCGTGCCCCACCGAGTCCAGCGCCGGCACCTTGTCGATCGCGAACTCGACCACAGCCAAAACGAGCAGTCCCCAGAAAGCAATATCCGTATCCAGCGCATCGTATGGAGAGGCCAGGTGTATGAGGCCAAGCCGCGCGAGCAAGCTCACTATCAAGAGCGGCAAGGTGGCGTTCAGGCCCGTCGCCCCCGCCAACCCGAAAGCCGCCGGAAGTTGCAGCAACGCCACGTTCACCTCGCCTTAAATATGTACCCCGCCGGCTCCTACTGCAACCACCACGTCCACAGGCCTAGTCAAGGGCAGCGCTAAGGCGGCCGAGGATCTGCTCCAGGATCTCGGTCGAAGTCGCGAAGTTGAGGCGGACGTGGCCTCGGCCGGGTTCGCCGAAGTCCGCCCCCTCGCTCAAGGCAACCCTCGCTCGCTCCAGGAAGTGCTGCTGAGGCGTGGTAGCTGTTTGCAGCTCGAGGTGCCGGCAGCCCAACCAGGCCAGATAGGTGGACTCCGGCCGGTGATGGGCGAGCTTCGTCCGGTTTGCCCATTCGGCGACAACCGTGCGGTTTCGATCCAGATACTGCATCACCTCTTCGAGCCACGCCTCGCCCTCCCGCCAGGCTGCGATCGTGGCGGCGACTCCGAAGCGACTGGGCCCGCCAAGGAGGTGATCCGGAAGCATCCGATCGAATTTTTCTTTGAGCTGCGGGCTACCGAAGTGTGCGATCGAGGTGCGCAGGCCGGGAATGTTGAACCCCTTCGTCGCCGAGGTCAGGGTCACGGTGCGCGGGGCGGCGATGGGGATGGTTTCCATCGGGATGTGCGTCAGTCCGGGGTAGATGAGGTCCGCGTGAATCTCGTCAGAAACGATGGTGAGGTCGTGAGCGGCGGCAATGCTTGCAATGCCTTCGAGCTCAGCTCGTTCGAAGACGCGGCCAGTCGGATTATGTGGATTGCAGAGCAGAATCATCGTCGCGCTTGAGGCGGCTCGTTCCAAACCATCGAGATCGACCACGAAGCGCTGCCCGTCGTCAATCAGCGGATTGTCGACGAGGCGGCGGCCGGTGCTTGTAATGAACCGCAGAAACGGTGGGTAGACAGGAGTCTGCGCAATCACACCGTCGCCCGGCTGAGAGAAAGCGACCATGGTGGCGACCAGGCCCTGGACGACATCTGTGTTGGCGTGTGTCAGTGCCGGATCCGGCTCCCAGCCATGGCGGTGGGTCATCCAGGCTGCGAAGGCTTCGAAGAGCGGGACCGCATCCGTCATCCGGCCGTAGCCGTAGTCCTGAAGATCGGTGAAATGCTTGATCACTTCCTGGACCGCAGGCGCGACTTTGAAGTCCATCTCGGCGACCCACGCGGGCAAGACGTCGGCGGGATGCGTCTTCCACTTGCCGCCGTTGCGCGCGCGGAGGTTGTCCGCGCTGACGAGAAAGGGCTCCATCCCTGGGGACGTTATCAAGTCCCAACACAGTAACGTGGCGAATGACATGGGCGACCGAGGCGCGAGGCCTGGTCAGATGCTTCGCCTTGCCGAGCTGCTGGGTGCGGTCTCCCTGGCGACCGACCTCGCCGAGGACGCGCCCTCCGGCAGCGCTCTCAGAGACGCCGTCACTGTTGTCGCGTTTGCGCAAGTTGTCGGTCTGGCTGCGGAGGAGGTCAGCGACGCCTATTACCTGGCGCTGCTGTATCACGTTGGTTGCACGGCAGCGTCAGCTAATCAAGCACGAGTTGGAGGCGGTGACGACATCAGCGCCAGGCATTGGTACTCCAACGCCGATTACGCCGACCGGCCGCAGATGCTCCGTCTAGCAGTCACCAAGGTGGGCAAGGAGTGGGGAATTGGGACCCGGGTGCAGGCGGTCGCCGGGGTGGTGACATCGCCGCCCCGCTCAGTCGTTTCTGCGATCGGGGGCATTTGCGAGGTCGGGGCAAGGCTCGGCAGGCGCCTGGGCGCTGCGCCCGGTGTCACCGACGGACTGGACCACGCCTATGCGCGCTGGGACGGCAAGGTGTTTACGAGGTTGCCGAGCGGCGAGGCTATATCCCGAATCGCCCGGCTGGTTCACATCGTTCACCTGGCCCGCGCGTTTCACCAGGCAGGCGGGCGTGACGCGGCCGACGACGTCGTTCGTGCCCGCCGCGGCACCGAGCTCGACCCCGACCTCTGCGACCGATGGCTCATGCACAGCGAAGAGCTCCTCCAGCGCGCCGGTGAGGATTCTGTCTGGGAGGCAGCCCTCGACGCGGAGCCCGAACCCCGCCGCCTGGTCGCACCTTCGCACGTCGATGCGGTCACCGAGGCGTTCGCCGACTTCGTTGACCTCAAGGCCTCGCATGCGATGGCGCATTCATCGCACGTCGCTGAGCTGGCATCAGCCGCGGGAATCGCCTTCGGACTGACCCAGGACGAGGTGGTCACTCTTCAGCGAGCCGGCCAGGTACATGACCTGGGCAACGTCAGCGTGGCACAGCGCATCCTGGCCAAGAAAGGCGCAATCGATCGAACGGAACGCGAGAGGATCCGCCTTCATCCGTATCACAGCCAACGCGTTCTGTCGCTGGCCGAGCCGATGCGCGAGATCGGCGAGATGGCCGGCATGCACCACGAGCGACCTAACGGCAGCGGCTACCACCGCGGTCTTCGCGCGGCCGCGATCCCGCCGGCAGCGCGGGTCTTGGCCGCGGCTGAGGCGTACCAGTCGATGCGCGAGGACCGGCCGTGGCGGGAGGCGCTCCCATCTCAGAAAGCGACCGACGAGCTTCGGAGGGAGGCACGGGAGGGGCGGCTCGACCGCCGCGCGGTTGATGCGGTCCTGGAAGCCTCAGGGCAGCAAGGCGCTCGGCGCGAGGCCCGCAGCTGGCCCGCGGGCCTCACCGACCGTGAGGTAGATGTCCTCCGAAGGCTCGCCCGCGGCCGCTCCAACAAGGAAGTGGCGAGCGACCTGCACGTTTCTGAATCGACAGTCCATACGCATGTGATCAACCTCTACGGCAAGATCAACGTGAGGACGCGTGCGGGAGCCACCCTTTTCGCCCTGGAGAACGACCTGATCCAGCTCTGAACGCGATAAATCGACCAAACGGTTGATGCCATGAGGATGCGAATTCCATACGGTGCTCCTCATGCTCCATACCAACGTCACACAGCAGTTTCTTGATTACCTGTCAGACCGTGACTTTGACGGGCTCGCGACGGTTATCGCGCCTGGCGCTCGAGCGCGATTGCTGCTGCCGCGAGGACCTGAGGAGCGCAACGGGCGCGACGAGATCGTCACGCGCATCAAGGGTTGGTTCGGCTCGGCGTCCCACTTCGAAATCATGTCGACGAGCGATGAACCGATCGGTTCCCGCCGCAGGTTGAGCTGGCGGCTGCGAGTCGTTCGCGAGAGCGGCTCGCCAGAGGTGATCGAGCAGCTTGCAATGATGGACGTAGGGCCGGAGGGCATCGACAGCATGGACCTCCTCTGCTCCGGCTTTGCGCCCGAGCAGGCGGCCCTGGCTTCGTGCGATGTAGCGGTCTTCGATGCCGGCAACCTGGGCTGCGCCGACGGCCTGGCGCAGGAATTCCGCCGCCGAATCGAGAGTGTGCCGGTCGGCGTCTCGCTCGCTGTGATCGTCGCCGACCCGGCCGCCAAGGAGGACCTTCCGCCGCTGGCAAGGATGCTCGGCCATTCGGTCAAGTCGACTCATGTGGGTGACGACGGTCGCCTGACAGTCAATGTGGAGAGACGAAAATGAGCCAGAAGCTGATCTTCAACTGCACGTGGGGCAAGGCAGAACCCGAGCGCGCGACACTGCCCTTTGTTGCGGCGAATATCGCTGCAACCGCCGGACAGGAGGCGGTCGTGCTCTGCACCATCGAGGCGGTGCGGCTGGGCACCCAGGGCGGTGCCGAGGGGATCGAGGCGCCAGGACTTCCCAAGCTGTGCGAGCTGATGAGCCAATTCGTGGACAACGGAGGCCATGTATGGCTGTGCGGGGCGTGCACCAAGCCGCGAGGGATCGCGGAGGAACACCTTGTGAAAGGGGTCAGCATCGTCGGCGCCGCCAAGGTGGTCGAGGAGGTCGTCGCCGGCGCCAGGACGATCGCATTCGCCTAACGCTTACCTGCGAATCGTGTTGGCGATGTGCTCGACCTGCTTGACATGCGTCCGTTCATGGCCGGCCAGCCACCGCCCGTAGAACAACACATTCCGCTCGAGCACCGCTCCCGCTCCAGTCACCGTCGCCGTTCGTGACCACCCTTCGTGCGGTAATGGCTCCAGGACTGCCAATAGAGCTGTACGTTGCGTCGCGAAGGAGCGCAACGAGGGCCTGAATTCCAGGTCGAGATAGTCGGTCTTGTTGATCCATGTGAGGGGATTGACAGCCCGCAGCGTCGGCTTGTCCTCGGAGACCATCGTCACCATGGCGTTTCCCCACATGTCGGCACATGCACGAAGGTGGGCCAGCACACCGTTGGCGGACCACTCGTCGCGGTTGGGGGCTGTACGCAATTGGGCCGGCGACAGCGGTGCGGTAAGCGCGGCGATGCGCGGCGAGGTTTGCGCCAGCAGGGTCAGAACTTGCTCAATCGTGAGGGTCTTGTTGGGCAGGTGATGTCATTGTCGGCGGTGCAGACCGTGCCTGTCATCCCGGGTGCTCCAGTTACTTGAGGCTCGGAGACACGGACCAAGTTCTCAACTGTTTATGACCGTGCTCTCAGGTTGAGTCGCGATCTTCTTAGTCACGGTCGGCCGAATCCTGTCAACAACATTTGTATTAGAGGAGAAAACGATGGAAATCGACACAATGAGCCCGCCGCATGAACCGCGGCGCGGAAAATTCGGTATGCGCGCCGTGCTTGGCGTGACGGCTTTAGGTCTGCTGGGCGGTGCCTTAGTCGCGGGTGCCGTCGCCAGCTACGCGTCCAACAACCCGACGGCGACGAGCCCTACCGCAGCGGACCTGACCGCCATCGCCACGGCCGACGACCCGACCAAGGGCGGCCACGTGGGCGCCAACGGTATCGTCGAGAAGCTGCTCACCGG
>DATLPO010000166.1:0-12558 GCA_035535675.1 Candidatus Limnocylindria bacterium | reverse complement strand
TTCGGGCGCTCGTCCAGTAGAAGTCGTAGAGCGCGTTACCTCCGACCCCCTTGACGTACGGATGGGACAGGTACTGCTGCACTCCGTATACGAGCCCACTGAAGACCGCGTCGCTCACCAGCACCTGGCCGGCCGCCTTGTAATCCGCAAGGGCGTCGGCGGCAGGCTTCGCGTCAGCCGCCCTTATCGACTTGTCGAACGCCGCATTCGAGTAGCAGGAACCGCCTGAGCTCGCTCCGGTCAGGAACAGGTAGTCGTACCAGTCCTGCGGATGGTCGTAGTCCGCGCGCCAGCTCTGCCTGAACAGCGGATACGCGCACCTTCCGTTGCGCCTGTCGAAGTAGTTCTTTCGGTCGACCTCGACGCATTTCACTGCGACGCCGAGGCTCGTCTGCCACTGGGCTGCAAGGTTGGCGCAGACCGCCTTGTTGAAGGGGTCGGTGTCATATGTGTACGTGAGGCCTTTGACCTTGGTCTTCTTCGGATCCCACGCCAGGTACTCGGCTTTCGCCGCGGCAGCGTCAAACTTCGTATTCGTGTCGGCGCCATCACCGACATAACCAAGGAGGCCTTTGCTGATCACTCCACCAGTTGCCGCGACGCAGGCTGTGCCCTCGTTGCACACAGCAGCGACCAGCGCGGTCCTGTCGATGGCGGTGCTGAAGGCATGGCGCCCCGCTTTTCCGGCGGCGCCCGCAAAGATCCCGGTCTTCAGGTTGAAACCCGCCCAGAACGTCAGGCCGGACGGGACCACCTGCAGCTGGCTCTTCAATTTCGAATCCGTCGTGTACCTGACCGCCGCCGCCGGCGACAGGCCCTGGTGTGCATACCCGATGAGCCCGTAAACACCTGACTCATATCCCGCGAGCTGCGCATCCTGGTCGGCAAGGACGTCGACGTGGACATGGGTGATGGCACCTGTCGACCCCCCAAACCATGCCGGAACCGGTTCGAAGTCGAGGGATTGGCCGGCAGCCCGTGCAGTCATGCGAAACGCGCCGCTTCCGATCAACGTCTCCGGTTTGGTGAACCAGAGGTTTTCGCCGGCGGCCGCCACCACCTTGCGGTCGACGATCCAGAACGGCCACAGCCCGACCACCGTGTACCAGTAGCCCGCGGGTTTGCTCAGCGTGGTCGTGAAGGTGTACGCGTCAACCTTGACCAACCCGCTGAGCTTGGTCGTCCTGCCGTCGGCGACCGCCTGATAGCCGGCGATCGGCGCAAACAGTCCGGCGTAGTCGCCTTGCTTGGCCGCCGCGCGGTTCCAGCTGTAAATGAAGTCGTCGGCAGTGATCGGGTCGCCATTGGAAAACCTGGCGTCCTTGCGCAGCGCGAAGGTGTACTTGAGACCGTTGGCCGAGACGGTGGGAGGTCCTGTCGCCAGGTCCGGGACCTGCTGCAGCTTCTGGTCGAACTTGTAAAGGCCGGAGAAAACGTTGCGGAGCACATCGACGTCAGCCGGCGATGAAATCTGCGCCGGGTCGAAGTCCGCGACGTCCTGCGCGATGGGAAAGCTGAGCGTCTGGTCGCTCGCGAGAACCTCAGGCGGGGGACCGCCACCGAACGGGGCCACGATGACGATCGCGACCAGGAGGATGGTTACGACAAGCACAACGAGTGCCGCGGCGAGCGCGATGCGTAGGGCCCTCACGTGGTGAGGATTACCTTGCCGGTGCTCTTGCCGCCGGCGACTGAAGCGAGCGCTGTCGGCGCATCAGCGAGTGGAAGGCGAGAGGAGATATGCGGCTTGATCTTTCCCGACTCGTAAAGGTCGATCAGGGCCCGAGCAGCAGGAGCGATGAGCTCTGGCGCGCGGGTGTTGTACAGGCCCCAGTGGAGGCCGACCACCGAGTAGTTCTTGACGAGGATGTGATTGGTTGCGGCTTGCGGGATCCGTCCCGAGGTGAAGCCGACGATGACGATGCGCCCCTCGAACGCGACGCACTTCGTTGAGCGGTCGTACACATCGCCGCCGACGGGGTCGAAGATGACGTTGGCGCCGCGCCCACCCGTGAGCGTCTTGACCTCTTCGGCGAAGTCCTGCGTCTTGTAGTTGATCGCGTGGTCGGCGCCGAGGCTGCGGCACAGCTCTACCTTCTCGTCACTGCCCGCAGTGGCGATGACGGTGGCGCCGGCCGCCTTGCCCAGCTGGATCGCCGCGCTCCCGACCCCGCCCGCGCCCGCGTGGACGAGCAGCGTCTCTTTTGGCTGCAGGTTGGCGCGACGGTGGAGCCCGAACCAACCCGTCTGGTAGGTCAGCGTGAAGCCCGCCGCCTCCTCGAAAGACATACGGGCAGGCATGGGGGAGACCGCCGCTGGTGCTGCGTCAGTGATCTCCGCGTACCCGCCGCGGGTGAGCCCGCCGCTGTCGAGCAAAGCCATCACGCGATCTCCGGGCTTGAAACCTGACCGAGCAGGGGCGGCGAGGACCTCGCCGCTCACCTCGACGCCTGGCACGAACGGAAGGGCCGGCTTGGACTGGTAGGTGCCGGCGACCATGAGAGCGTCGGGGAAGTTGATGGCCGCAGCGCGGACCGCGATGCGCACCATCCCATCCGGGGGTTGGCCGGGGTCGACATCCTCGAAGCGCAGCGACTCCGGTCCACCCAGCTCGCGGACGACCCAGGCTTTCACGCCGCTCATGGTAGGGGGTGGGCGCTTACTGACCGTAGCCTACTTATCGCCTCTCCGTGCCCCTACCCACCGTTAACCGACCTCTGGCAACATGCGCCGCAGACGTCGGCTTGGTAGCCCGCGAGGGGGAGGATTCAGATGTTCAGGCGCCAGCTCGTTCTGCTCGCCACGATCAGCCTTACCGTCTGGCCGACGACTGCGTTTGCCGACAACGGAGGCGCCGGTCGCCTCGGGGCGATCAACCACATCGTCGTCGTCTACGAGGAGAACCACAGCTTCGACAACCTCTATGGCAGCTGGGAAGGCGTCAACGGTCTCGCCAATGCTGACGCCGCGCACACGACCCAGATAAGTCAGACGGGCACCGCCTACACGTGCCTGCTCCAGAATGACGTCAACCTGACATCGCCGCCTCTGCCAGCCGACTGCAGCGACACGACCACAGCCACAGCGTTCACCAGCCACTTCACCAACAACCCGTTCAGCATCGAGACCTACTTACCCGCGGACGCCAGGACTTGTCCGCAGCCCGGCGTTTTTGCTCCCACCGGACTTCCGCCGAGCCCCAGCAATCTGCCGGGCGGATGCACGCGCGACATAGTGCACCGCTTCTACCAGGAGCAGTACCAGCTGAATGACGGCGCCCAGAACCTGTACGTCACAGGCAGTGATGCGGTGGGTTTGGCGATGGGCTACTACAACACGAGGGCGCTCCCCATCTATACTTACCTGCACAGCCCGGCGCACCCGCACTACGCGATTTCCGACAACTTCTTCCAGTCGGCGTTCGGCGGCTCGTTCCTCAATCACCAGTGGCTCGTCGCAGCGGCCACGCCCACCTGGGTAGGGGCGCCGTCATCGAACTTCTCGATCATCGACTCCAACGGAATGCCTAACAACTACGCGCTTTACCATGCGACAGGACCTGTGTTGGATCGCGCGCTCACTGTCGCGTGCCCGTCCCTTGTCGCCAACCGAGCGTGTGGCCCTTATGCAGTGAACACCATCCAGCCTGCGTACCAACCATTCCGAGGGAGCCCACAGCTGCCGCCGCAGACCGGGACGACCATCGGTGACGAGCTCAGCTCGGCCGGTGTCAGCTGGGCTTGGTATTCGGGCGGCTGGTCCAACGCTGATGGTGATGTGGGCGCCCCCGGATGGACCAATGGGGCTGTGCCGGGCGTCTGCGCAGATCCCGATTCGTCGGCCAACCCAGTCTGGCCATACTGCCCGAACAAGGTCTTCCAGTTCCACCACCAGCCGCTGAACTATTACGCCAGCTTTGCGCCGTTGACGCCTGGCCGGACGCATCTGAGGGACGAGGCGGAGTTCAACCAACTGGTTGGGGACTCGGCCAAGACTTGCAACCTCAATTCGGTCAGCTTCGTTAAGCCTATCGGGCTGGAGAACGAGCACCCTGGCTATACGAGCGAGAGCAAGGGCAGCAACCATCTGGTGGACCTGTTGAAGTCGATCGACAACAGCGCGTGCCGAAAGGACACCATGGTCGTCGTCACGTACGACGAGTTCGGCGGCCAGTGGGACCACGTGGCGCCCCCCGGACAGGGCGGAACAGCGGGTCCGCACGACTTGTGGGGCCCTGGTACCCGGATCCCGGCGCTGATCGTCTCGCCGCAGCTGCGTGGGAACTTCGTCGTCGACCACACGCAGTACGACACCACCTCAATCCTGGCCACCATCGAGCGCCGCTACGGCCTGGATCCGCTAAGCAGCCGTGACGCGGCGGTCAACGACCTGGGCCACGTGTACAACGCTCTTCCGGAGGCGGCAGGCGGCTCGGGCTAAGCGGCCGCGCCAAAGGCGCATTTATCGTGGTGGCGGATACGACGCGCTAGCGTATTCGTCACCACGCCATGCCGGCGTAGCTCAGCTTGGTTAGAGCAGCGGTCTTTTAACTCGTCCTCTGCTGAGTTCGATCTTGGCTCCCACGGGTGTCCTGAATACAAACCGGCCTCTCATCGCTGCGAGAAGAGGCGGCTGACGCAATGGATCGGGCCCTGGCTCCGACTGCCCGCTGAGCACCCGTGACGCGGCGGTCAACGACCTGGGGAACGTCTACAACCCTCTACCGGCAGCGGAGGGCAGCAGTTCGGCCTAGGCGACGGCGCCAAAAAGGCGCAAATATGGGGCGGCATCCATAGGTCCAAAGTCCCAGTGACAGCGGGACCTGGCGCCACCTATGGTCAGCACGGGGACAGAGGCCAAGTCTGTGGAGGTATCTGCCTCCAAGCCGGGAGGGAGCCGCCGGGCCTCTGTCGCCCGCCAAAGTTGCTGCAGCCGCGAGGTCTGGCCCTCGGCCTGAAATGGGTAGAGGGTCAGGCTTTCGCTATGGACTTCGACGAAAGTCGGGTCGCGGAGGGGATCAGATGAAGAGGTCGATTCGTTTCCCCCTACTCGCTCTCGTTGGCGCCGGACTGGTTGTGCTTCTGGCCGTTCCAGCCGCAGCGGAGGAAGTTCCGAACGTGGATCTCGCGATTGTGTCGAACATGGCGAACATCAAGCATGGACACGTGGGGCAATACGTCATTTTCACGATAGTTGCAACCAACAACGGGCCCGATCCCGCCCCTACTCTTGACGTCTATTTCAACGTCGCCCTTCAAGGCTTGGAGAACGTGGTCGGGATCTGCGACCTCGGGATCAGCCCCGACGGGATTGACTGCGAATACCACGGTATCGCGCCGGGTCAAACGCTCACGACGACCGTCGTCGCCGAGCTTGTCAGCACCGGCGACAAGACCGCGAGCCTCACGGCTTGCGTCCAATCAGAGACGATAATCAACGATCCGAACGCTGGTAACGACTGCGCGACCGCGACGTTGAAGATAGTGGGGAAACGTTAGGCGCCGCCTCCTTCGTCTATGACGCGTAGTGGCCGTATCGGTTGACGAGCGCCGCGGGTAACAAGAACTCGTGATGGTCAGCCGGACGCGAGTGACCAGGTGCTGGTTGGCTCTGCCCAGCAAGCGTTTTGCTGTAAAACTGCTGTACGGCGACCGGCGAGCTGTCGCCGGCTGGCCCGGTTAGGTGGCAAAAACGTATTCAAATCACGCGATGCCGGCGTAGCTCAGCTTGGTTAGAGCAGCGGTCTTTTAAACCGATGGTCCAGGGTTCGAATCCCTGCGCCGGCACCATCGAAAATTTTTTTGGACTTGCTCAACAGAGGCTTTCGGGTGGAACAGGAACCTGAAACGATACGTAGTTAGTGGACCGGCGGCGGCCAACCTGCAGGAAGGCCCATAAGCCGGTTATGGGCTCGTTGGTTGTCAGGCGAAAGGGGTGCAGTCGAAAGACCGCCTGTTTCGCCTGACTCTTGTACATGCGTGGCATACTTTCGACGACCCGTCCACGGTGTGTGCTATTCAGGAGAGGAAGCCTTGAATGTGAGAAGCATCGGCGGAATCATCGTGTTGCTGATCGTCGTCTACTTGATCCTCCACTTCTTGTTCCACGTGATCTGAACACCAGTCGCCCCGAGTCCCCCTAAACCGCGGGGAGGTTAGGGCGAGAAACGACCGATTCGCCTCGGGCCGGCGTTTCGAATGCACTCTGATGGCCCAAAAAACACAAACCCGACGCGCCGGCCGGCGGCGTGACTTGGCGCCCTCCGGGCGAGGTCGCCCAAGCTCGCGGCTGATCTCGCGCAGGTATCCAGAGTTTCCTGCGTCGTGATTGACATGTACCGCAGGTCTGGCCGCGCCATCAGCATCAGCCGCCCGAAAGGCATTTCGCCTCGGTGGACGATCGCCGTCGCCATGGCCGCCGGGCTCCTGCTGGCGGTTCCGACCACCGGCCATGCCACTGACGCCGTGGACCAGTCCCTCCCCGCCGGGAGCATCCCGACGGTCATCAACAGCACCAAGGTCATGGCTCAAACGTTCACCGCCGGCACCACCGGCCAGATCGACAAGCTGTCGCTCTCGCTCGAGTCTCACTCCAACCTCGTGACAGGCTGGCTCGAAATCCGGCCCGTTGACGCCGCAGGCGTGCCCACGGGGGGCACCACGCAGCCCACGTCCACACCGATCCAGATCAACTTCCCCTTCGGCAACCCCGCCCACGACTTCACCATCGACCCGGCCGTCCCGGTGACCGCCGGCACCAAGTACGCGATCGTCTGGACCACCAAGATCGGCACCGCCTTCTGGTGGGGCACGAGCTTCAACTCCTACGCCGCCGGCCAGCAATGGCTCGCCTGCATAGGCTGTGGCTGGACCGCCAACGCGACCAAGGACTTCGGGTTCGCGACGTGGGTCACCACCGCCCCCATCGTCACCAACCAGCCGGCCACCGTCGCCGCCGACCACCCGGATGTGACAGTCACAGAGGGCACTGCAGCGGCCAACACTGGCACTTTCTCCGACCCTGACGCCGACCCTGTCGCAATCACCGCCTCATCCGGAACGATCACCAAGTCCGGTACGGACAGCGGGACCTGGTCGTGGCACGCGACGGCCGTCGACGAGAGAGCAGCTCAGACCATCACCGTCACCGCGAACGATGGAAACGGGGTCACCTCGACCACCTCCTTCTCGGTGACAGTCACCGGTGCGCCCCCCACTGCTCACGTCGCCACACCGTCATCGACAAGCCCTGAGGGAACCGCCGTGTCGCTTACCGGTTCAGCGACAAGCCCGAGCGCCGAGGACAACGCGGCAGGGTTCGTCTACGGCTGGAAAGTGACCAAGAACGGGAACGCCTACGCAAGCGGCGCGGGAGCCCGCTGGCGCTTCACACCCGATGACGACGGCACTTACCTGGTCACAGTGAAGGCGACTGACGATGGCACCATGAGCGACACTGCCACCGCGACAGTCATCGGCACCAACGTGCCGCCGACTGTCACGATCACAGCGGCAGGGGAAACCTCCCTGATAGTGGTGACTGCCAACCAGAGCCTGGACTTTCGGGGCAGCTTCACCGATCCCGGCGCTGACACTTACACCTACCGCTGGCTTTTCGGTGACGGCGCCTCGAGCTCTACGCTCTCTGCCGCGCACTCTTACGATGCAGCTGGCACATATCACGCTTCGCTGAGAGTCACCGACGACGATGGTGGAGCGGGTCTCGCGACTGCCACAGTCGTCGTGCAGTCGACGCAGCAGGCATTGAGCTCGATCGAGGCTTACGTCAACGGCATCACAACCCTCACCAAGGGCCAGAAGAACAGCCTGATCGCCAAGCTCGACGCTGCAAACGCCGCCGCGGCGCGCGGAAACAACATCGCCAGCCACAACGAGATGAGCGCCTTCCTGAACGAGGTCCGATCGTATGTGAAGACTGGAAAGCTCACGGGTCTCGAGCAGACGACGCTGACTGACGCGATCCACGCTGTGGAAGCCGCGATCGGGACTTACAACCGCATGCTCCAGTGGTGGCCTCTAGAGCCTTAGCCATCCTCCCTGCGTAGCGGGGAGGTGGCGGGCGAAGCCCGCCGGAGGGGGCGCGCCACGGCGCGGCCCAATGCGATACTTCGGCCCGAGATGCGCTTGGGCCCCGCCTTCATCTGGATCAGCGTCGCGGCGCTGGTGGCCGCAATCTTCAGCGAGCTCCTCGGATGGCATGGCGTCAGGACCGCAATCCTCATCGCATGGGTGGTTTTCGTGCTCCTGGTGGTAATGACTCGAGGGATGCGCTGGACCAGCTTCCTCACCTTCCTCTCAGCCGTGGCGCTGATCGGCGCAGTCGCCAGCCAGGTCTACGGCTCCACCGATGTTCGTGTCTGGTTCCTACTCGCCTGGGCGGTCCTGCTCCTGCCGGTCGCCATCGGACTCGCCAGCCACCCGATGCGGGTCCCAGCCTGGGGCGTGTTCGTCGGCTTTTGGGGCGTCGTGGGCGCACTGTGGCTGATTGCCCTCCAGTCCCTGGCAGTCGCCGGTGTGTTGGGCGGAGAGGCCTATTCAGCGTGGGTGGCCTGGCCCCTGATCCTGCTCGGAATCTGGTTTGTGGTTGCCTCCAGCCTTGGCTTCGGCGCTGCGGGGTTCCCGCGCTGGGTCGACGTGCTCGGGATGGCGGCAGGCGTAGGGCTGATCTTGCTCAGCCTGTCGACCTGGATCGGGGCATCCGACCAGGTGACAAGGGCCGCGGGCTCGTTTGCGGCCGTTGCGTACGTCTTTTGGGCGATCGGGCTCGGGTGGGTGTTGTGGGGGACTCAGCAGGTGAGCGACCGGTTCCGGGGAATTTCCATGGAGCGCGCCGCCTAGACGAGCCGTTCGTCTGAGAGACTTCGCCACGATGGCTCAAACCGCCATGCCGCCCGCCGACCTGCTGCCGGTGAGCCCGAAGGCGAACCTGGCGTATCGAATCGTCAGGATCGTGGCTATCCCCCTCCTTCACCTCTGCTTCCGCTTCAAGGTCGAGGGGCTCGATAACGTGCCGAGACTCCGCAACTACATAGTCATCGCCAACCACCTCAACTGGCTTGACGAGTTCGCGCTTCTGATGCTGCTGCCCGTGGAACCGCGCCTTCACTTCCTCGCCAACCCGACCATCCTTGTGACCCGCAAAGTGCAATGGTTCATCGTCCGGAAGACGGGCGGGTTCGTGCCAGTGGTCCAGGAGCGGCACGGCGACACTGCGCTGTTCAAGCATGTCGACCGCTGCCTTGAGATCGGCGGTTCAGTCGCGATCTTTCCCGAGGGCAACTACGGTCCGGCCGAAGGTCAGCTGCTGCCGTTCAAGAAGGGCTTCGCCCATTTCGCGATCAAGTCAGGGGTGCCTGTCGTGCCCATGGCCCTCTCGGGGACCAAGGACCTGTGGTTCCGCAAGCGCATCCGCGTGGTCATCGGCGCGCCGATCGAGCCCGCAGCCCAGGACCCCGACTCACTGACTGCCACCGCTTTCCAGCGGATCACAGAGCTGATGCCCATTTTTGAAGACCAGCCGGGCCCGAAGCTCCTGCGCCGCCAGCTCACCAACCTCTTTTAGACACGCTCACTAACCTCTAGATATGGCACTCGCCCGGGTCCTGTGCGAAGACCTCGTCGGCCGCAACGCCGAAATCTCCCTGCTGGAGGACGCCCTTCTCGCAGCCCTTCGAGGCGATGGGGGAGTGGTGATCGTGGGCGGGGAGGCCGGGATGGGCAAGACCCGCCTCGTCACCGAGCTTACCGCCCGCGCCCGCCGCCGTGGCTGCGTCGTCGTGTCCGGCGCCTGCAGCGAGGCCGAGCTCTCGCTGCCTTACCTCCCATTCCTGGAGGCGATTGGCAATCACCTGGCGTCTGAGGACGTGAGCGCGCTGCGCGATCGCCTTGGGTCGGCCACCGAAGACCTGGCCCAGCTTTTCCCGCAGATGGGGCGTCCGGCGCCGGCCGGCAGCGATGCGCAGCAGGCCAAGCTGCGGCTGTTCGAATCCATCCTGTTGCTGCTGCGCGACGCAGCTCGCTCGGGCGCCCTTCTCCTCGTGCTCGAGGACCTGCAGTGGGCCGATCCCGCGACCCGTGAGCTGCTCGATTACGCGACCCGCCGCCTGCGCTCGACCAACGTCCTCATCCTCGCCACCTATCGCACCGACGAGATGCACAGGAAACATGCGTTGCTGCCCACCATCGAGGGCTGGCGACGCTCAGGCCAGGTGGAGCTGATCGAGCTGAAGGCCCTTCAGCCGGCTGACGTCGCGGACATCGTTTGCTCGATCTTCCACGAGGCTGGCGTCAGCGAGGAGTTCCGCGACTTTCTCCACGACCGGAGCGAAGGCAATCCCTTTGTGGTGGAAGAGATGTTGCGCGACGCTCTCGACAGGGGCGACATTTTCCAAACCGATGGCGGGTGGGATCGCAAAGCGCTTGGCGAGATGCGCATCCCTCGCACTGTGCGCGACACCATCCTGCATAGGCTGGAACGCCTCAGCCGAGAGGAGGTCGCCGTTCTATCCGCGGCTTCGGTGGTGGGTCGATCGTTCGACCTCGCCACGCTGGCGGAAGTCACAGGAGTCGATCAGAACGCGGTGCTTTCGGCGCTCGAGGCTTGCGTGGTCTACCAGCTCCTGGAAGAGGATCGCGCCAACTATGGGAGGTATCAGTTCCGGCACGCGCTGACCCGCGAGGCGGTGTACGAGGACATGGTCGTGCCCCGCCGGCAGCAGCTGCACGCTCGCGTCGCCGACGTGCTTGCCGCTCGCCCCGACAGAGCAGCGGTGGACCTCGCTCATCATCTACTGCTGGCTGGGCGGTTCGATGAGGCCGTCGTCATGTGTGTAGCAGCCGCAGACGATGCGATGCAAGCCCGCGCGTACCGCGACGCGGCCGCGCTGCTGGAGCGCGCGGCACCACACGTTCGCGATCAGGCTGAGCGAGGGCGGCTCCTGTGCCGGGCGGGTGACGCCTACTGGAACAACACAGAGTCGGCCGCAGCGAAGGGACTGCTGGAAGCGGGTATCGCCGACCTCGAGGCGGCGGGGCTGACCCTCGAGGCAGCGGCCGCGCGCGTGTTGCTGGGCCGGTGCTATTGGGAGCTCATGCGTCCCGACTTGGCCCGTGAACATTACGAGCGAGCTCGGGACGTCCTCGAGACTGCGGGTCCCAGCGAGGCGCTCGCTGTGGCCTACATTCGCCTGGCCGGGATGGCCGGGTTCGATCTCACCGGCGACCATGGCCTCGCAGACGCCCAGCGCGCCTCCGAGATCGCGCGCGCTGCGGGCTCCAGCATGGCCCTGGCATGGTCGTGGAACTTCATAGCAGGTGCCGAGGTCTCAAGCGGCCAAATTGACGAAGGCTTCAACCACATGGAGGAGAGCTACCGGGCCGCCATGGAGGGCGGTCACACTTTTCAAGCTGGCAACGCGGTTTTCAACTCGGTGTGGATGGCCGTGCACCTTGGTCGTGGACGCGCAGCCCAATTGTGGGCCGCGCGCAGCGCCTCGGCGCCTACAACTTTTGATGTGACGTCGCCTTATACGCAGGCGATGGTGGCTCTGAACCAAGGCCGGGTGAGCGAAGCCCTCGATCTGATCAAGACAGCAGTTCAGAGATCGCGAGATTCAGGCCACGAAAGGATGTTGTGGCGCAGCACTGTGCTGCTCGCCCACGCTCTGGCCGAATGCCTGCTGGCAGAGCAGGCGGTGGCCGTGCTGCCGTCGATGTCGGGTCGATTAGAGGGGCAGGATGCCATCTACGACACGGCCGCCCGCGTGCGGACTCACCTCGCTGCAGGGGACCTCGAGGACGCGTTGGCCGACGCCAAATCCGTGCGCCCCGCAATCGCCAGCCTCGGTTCGCCCGCCGATACCGTCTCGGAGGGTGCCGCACTGGATCCCGCTTGGCTGAGGTCTTTCGTGGAGGCTTTGCCGGCGCTGGCCGGTCCTGAGTCGGTGATGCCGCGCGCGGCGGCAGCGCATGGCCGGCTGGCTCTGTACGAAGGACGCTTCCAGGACGCCCTGCCATACCTCCGTCGGTCTGAGGCGACGTTCAGGGATGAGGGTTTTCTTCTCGACGCCTGGCACGTCGGCCGCGCGCTCGCGGAAGCTGAGGCCCGCTCCGGCGACACCGACGGAGCTCGACGGCGGCTGGAAGCGATCGTTTCGGATGCGGACGCCGCCGGCGCCCGCCTGGCCGCGAAGCTCGCACGCGACACAGGGATGGGCCTTGGCTTCGAAATTGGTGAGGAACCGGAGGCGCTGCAGCAGCCAGTCAGTGTCGAACGGGTGAGCACCGGGGAGCGAATGGTCTCGGTGTTGTTCGCTGACGTCAGGGGCTTCACGGAGATGAGCAGCAGGAGCGCTCCCGCGGACATGCTCGAGCGCATCGGATCACTGCAGCGATGGGCTTCGCAGGAGGTGTCACGGCACCGCGGCTTGATCGACAAGTTCGCCGGCGATGCGATCATGGCCACTTTCAACGTCTCGGGCCAGAGCGTCGATCACACGCTGCAGGCGCTGAAGGCCGCGATCGCGATCATCGACAAGGC
>DATLPO010000165.1:0-17887 GCA_035535675.1 Candidatus Limnocylindria bacterium | reverse complement strand
GATGCGGCTGAAGACGACGCGCAGAAGCGCGTTCGCGTCGGTGACAGTGCCGATCGTGGAACGGACATTGGCGCCCATCCGCTCCTGATCGAGGATGATCGCGGTCGTCAGCCCCTCGAGCGAGTCGACGTCGGGGCGGGCCAGCGTTGGCATGAAGCCCTGGACGAAGGCGCTGTACGTCTCGTTGATCAGCCGCTGCTACTCCGCGGCGATGGTGCTGAACACGAGCGAGCTCTTGCCCGAACCCGAAACGCCGGTGAACACGGTCAGCCGGCGCTTGAGGATGTCGAGGGTGACGTCCCGGAGGTTGTTCTCCCGGGCGCCACGGACCTCGATCGCGCCCCACGGGGACGGTTGGGCGTTCAGTGCACCGCCCTCTTCACGAGCTCCCTGATCTGCTTTTCGACGGCGGCCGTCAGCTTGTCGACGGCGAAGGAGACCGGCCACATGTCGCCATCGTCGAGGCTCGCATACGCCTGGAACTCGAACGTCGAGTAGCGGACCTTGAACTTCGACTTGGGCTTGAAGAAGGCGATCACCTTGCCGTCCTTACCCTCCCGAGCCCAGGCCGGCATCCCGTAGTAGGTCTTGGGCACCAGCGCCGGCACAGCTCCGATGACGATGTCGTGGACTCGCTTGGCCATGGCCCGATCGTCGGCTGGCATCTTGGCGATGCTCTCCTGCAGGTCGCTCTCGCCCTCGGCGCGCGCCTCCTTCGGAGTCCGGCCGGCGGCTGCCTTTCGCTCTCGGGCGCTCGCCAGCATCGCGGCTCGCTCTTCATCGGTCCAGACGTTAACGCCCTTGCGGGCTCTACTCGTTCGCTTGGTCGAGGTCTTCGTTTCGGCCATTGGAGTGGCTCGTTTCAGAATCGGTCAGGCGGTCTTCTGCGCGGCCTTCCCCTGCTGCAGGATCCGGATCGGGTTGCCGAACGGGTCGCGCAGGCCCATATCGGTTCCGTAGAAGTGGTCGGTCGGCTCCTGGGTGAAGTCGGTGACGCCGCGTTCCTTGAGCGTCTCGTAGAGGCCGCGCGCATCGTCGGTGATGAACACGAGGCCGCCCAGCGCGCCCTTCGTGATGAGCTCGCGAAGCTGCGCCGCGGTTGCTTCGTCGTGCAGCGGCGAGCCAGGCTGCTCCAGCGACACCTCGGTGCCCGGCTCGCCTGGAACGCGGATCGTCAGCCATCGGTAGTCACCCTGGCGGACGTCGTTGCCCTTTTCGAGCCCAAGCTTGTTGACGTAGAAGTCGAGAGCCTCGTCTTTGTCGAGGACCCAGACGGAAGTCACGTTCAGCTTGTTGATCATCGCTTGTTTTTTCCTCTTTGAGATTTGATGGGGACGATCCTTATGCTAGGGAGCCGCCACCTTGGAAGCGTCTCCAAAACTGCTCGATTTCAGCGCCACCCCCGCCGCTACAGACGGCCGCGTGGCCGCCTTCTGGAAGCACTGCGGTGCCTCCATCGGCTCATGCCCCATGCGGTAGTCCGATGGCGTCTCGCCGACGATCTCCCGGAATGTGCGGCTGAAGGTCCCCCGGCTGGTGAAGCCGATGTCGAAGCAGATGTCGGTGACGCTGCGGTCGGTCTCCCGTAGCAGGAACATCGAGCGCTCGACCCGCCGCCGCTGCAGGTAGCGATGCGGCGTTTCCCCGAAGACGGCGCGGAAGCTGCGGATGAAGTGCGCTTCGGAGATATGCGCCACCGCGGCCACCGCGCGGACGTTGAGCGGCTCGGCGTAGGCCCGGTCCATGGCGTCGCGGGCACGCAGTAGGCGCCGGTTCAGCTCCTCGACTTCTCGGCTCACAGTTCAACGCTACGCCATCGGGGGGCGCGTGCTCAGCCACCGGCCGAATTCGAATTTCTGAGTGAGGCCGTAGCGATGCCGGCGATGCATACTGCATGACATCGGGCTGGGCCTCAAGCAAACCTTCGAGGTGGGGCGCAACGCCTGAATGGGGGGCGAGATGGCTTTCGAAGCTTTGAAGCAGCGTCAGAGCGTGATGTGGGGCAATGGTCCGTACCAGCGGGTCACCGAGACCATCGCTGACATCCACCAGCTCGTGGTTGCGCGACTGGACCCAAAGCCGGGCGACCGCTGGCTGGATCTCGCTTGCGGAACGGGCGCTGTTTCGGAACGAGCGGCGCGCGCCGGGGCTGCGGTCGTGGGCGTTGATCTGGCACCTGTCTTGGTCGAGACGGCGCGCGAACGAGCAAAGGAGCTGCAACTCAAGATTGACTACCAGGTCGGAGATTGCGAGCGTCTCGAGAGCGTTGGCGACGCGACCTTCGACAAGGTCTCCTCGACCTGCGGGATCATGTTCGCACCGGACCATGAGGCGACTGCGCGCGAGCTGGCGCGAGTCGTTGGGCCGGGAGGGCGGATCGGTCTCGCCAACTGGACGCCAGACGGCGGCCTCGGCCGGATGTTTCGGATGATGGCTCCGTTCCAGCCGGGCCCGCCTCCCAGCAGCCCATTCGACTGGGGACGCGAAGAGCGAGTGCGGGAGCTACTCGGTGAGGCGTTCGAGCTGGACATCGAGCAGCATGTGTCGACGCTCGAGACGGCTGATGGCGAGGAGTACTGGCAGCTCTTTTCCACGAGCTATGGACCGACGAAGACACTCGCGGAGTCGCTAACCGAAGAGCGCCGCGAGGAGCTCCATCGCGCCTGGGTCGACTTCTTCGAGACGGACTACAAGGAGGGCGACCGCATCGCCCACCGGCGCGAGTACTTGCTCATCCTGGGCACTAAGCGCTGACCGAGCCACTCTAGGCGGCGTATCGACCGACGCAACTCCCTCCCGCACGATCGATGAATTTCGGGCAGTCGGGGAGTCTCTATTCGTAGAACTGATTTTGATTCACGACAGGAGGATGGTCATGACTGGCGACAGGACTACGCACGCGAAGGGCACCGGGCAGTACGCGGAGGTCAACGGCATAAACCTCTACTACGAGACTCACGGGAGCGGGCGCCCGCTCGTCCTGCTGCACGGGGGACTCGGCTCGGGCGAGATGTTCGGGCCTGTCCTACCGTTGCTCGCTGAGCGCCACCAGGTCATCGCTGTCGACCTGCAAGGACACGGCCGCACCGCTGACATCGACCGACCGATCGACGTCCGGCTGATGGCCGGCGACATCGCCGCGCTAATCGACCATCTCCGACTGGACACTCCTGACTTGGTGGGGTACTCGCTCGGCGGCGGGGTGGCGCTCCATACCGCAGCTCAGTACCCGGCCAAGATCCGGCGCCTCGTCTTGGCCTCAGCGAACATACGGCCCGACGCAATCTATCCCGAGATGCGCGTGCAGCAAAGGCAGGTTAGCGCGGCAGCTGCCGAGTTCATGAAGGACACGCCGATGTATCAGCTGTACCAGAGGGTCGCACCACGCCCCCAGGACTTCCCCCGACTGCTCGACAAGATCGGCGAGTCGATGTCTAAGGACTTCGACTTCACCGAGGAGGTCCGTGGTCTCCAGATGCCAACCCTCGTGATGGCCGCGGACGCTGACATGGCCCCGCCGAGCCACTACGTCGAAGTGTTCAAGCTGCTCGGTGGCGGGCTCCGCGATGGCGGCTGGATGGGCGAGGGGCAGCCAGAGGGCGGTCATGCTCTCGCGATCCTTCCCGGCCTGACCCACTACAACATTGCCAATTCGCCACTGTTCGCCGCGGCCACCCTCGCGTTCCTCGATGAGCAGCCGTGAGAGTTGTCGCCGTAGCGGGCAAGGATCGTACCCATCGCCGCCTCATGCAGCGTACGCGCAGTACTAGTTCGCCGCCTTCTCCGCGGCGCGAATGAGATCTCGCAGCGACTCTTCAGGGCCTTTCCTCAGCTCACGGCCCAGAAGCAACCCGATCAAGCGACCTCGCCACCCGGGCGGGAGGTGGAAGTCTCAATTGAATCGGACGAGTGTGCCGCCGTCGGGGGTCTCGGTGAGGGTCAGATGTTCGTGGTTTTCGACGCCAAACGGAAGGTGGACCACAAGATCGATCCAGCGGCGCCCTGGGTCCACGTCGAAGACCACGATGTCAACTGGCCAGCTCCGCCCGAACGCAGGCGTAGTCAGGTGGATGACCTGACCTGGCATCGCGGGGCCCACTGGGTCGGATGAGAGATAGCGCGCGTCCGTCCACTCCCCAAACCGCTCGGGGGCGCTCACCACTTTCCACACACGATCGGGCGGAGCGCTGGTGACCGACGCTGGGCACACGTTCACAATCACTCCCCGAGCTTAATCCGCGAGGCGGTGGCCGGCGGAATTTGAATCCTTGGGTCCGAAAAAATACCGTATGTCGCCGGATGTTGAGTACTCGGGCTGCACCTTAGATTCGGGCTGCAACCCCTAGTCCTATCCAGGAGGCATCAGCAATGAGCAGCACGGTCAAGAAGTCGGCAGCGGCGATGGTAGGTGAGGCAAAGGCGCGAATCGAAAACTTGCCACCGGGGCGGGTCGCCGAGGAAGTCGCGAGCGGCGTTCTGCTGGTCGATATTCGCGAAGCCGATGAACGCGCAAAAAACGGCGTCATCTCTGGCGCAGTGCACGCCCCGCGAGGCATGCTGGAGTTCTACGCAGACCCGACGAGCCCTTACCACCGCCCGGAGTTCGAGCCGGCTCGGCGGATCATCCTGCACTGCGCGTCAGGCGGGCGTTCGGCACTCGCCACAGACACCCTTGTCAGCCTCGGATACGAGCGCGTCGCCCACCTCGACGGCGGGCTCAAGGCATGGAAAGAGGAAGGTCTCCCGGTGCAGGAGATCTAGTCATTCGGCGCGCCTATTCTTAAGCGCTGGAGATGGCCTTCGAACTGATCGGGCGCGACGTTGAGCTGGGCCGGCTCGCTCAACTCGCGTCCGCTGCTGCAGCCGGTCCTGGAAGCCTGGTATTCGTCAGCGGAGAGGCCGGCGTCGGCAAAACGGCGCTGGCCAGGACGGCGCTGAAAGCAGCGGGGCTAGCGGCAATCGAGGTGGCCGCTACCGAAACCGCAGCGCGGCCATACGCGCCAATCACCGCAATCCTGCGCAGTGGCGTGCGGAGCCGCACCCTCAAACCGAGAGAGCGTCCGGCCGTGTTCCGAAACCTGGGGGCGCTGCTTCCCGAGCTCGAGCAGCCTCCCTCCGATGAAGCTCGCGACCAGCAGCTGATCTTCGAGGCGGTAGCTGCAGCGCTCACCGAGATGAGTGCGCACCGCCCGCTCGGCATTCTTGTAGACGATGTCCATTGGGCGGACGCCGCGACGCTTGACACGCTTGCTTTCCTGGCCGAGGTCGTTCACCGAATGCCGGTCCTGCTCGTGGTGTCTTACCGAAACGACGATGTCCGTCGCGGGCATCCCGTGCGACGCATGCGGTCGGAGCTGCGGCGGAAGGGCCTACTGCACGAGATCGCTCTGGAACCCCTCGATGCGCCTGACACCGGTCACCTGTTCGAACAGCGCCTCGGTCGGAAGCCAAGTCCTCAGCTGGCTGCGCTCATCCACGATCGCACCGAAGGCCTTCCCTTCTTTATTGAGGAGGTGGCGGCGGCACTCGCCGAGAACGCCGCCCTACGCGCCGGGCCAAGAGGTCTCGAGTTCGATTCGAAGGTTGCGCTGCCGATGCCCGAGAGCGTTCGCGACGCCGTGCTCCAGCGAGTCGACAGATTTCCAGCTGAACTTCGAGATGCGCTCGCCGTCGCCGCAGTCGCCGGCCGGGAATTCGACTCATCGGTGTTGTCGATAGCACTTCACGAAGACATGGTCGCGAGTCTGCCGTCGACAGCGCTGCTGGTCGAGTCGGCGCCGGGCCGGCTCGCTTTTCGACACGCGTTGATCCGAGATGCCCTCTATGACGCGATTCCATGGGGGCGGCGTCGATCCCTTCACCGGAAATTGGCCGAGCGCCTCGAGGCTTGCTCTGCAGCGCCGCAGACAATCGCTGCCCACTGGACGGCGGCTGGAGACGCTGCGCCGGCTCGCGCCTGGCTCGTCGCCGCGGCGGGCGCTTCGCATGCGGCCAGCGCCTACCGCGATGCTGCGACGGAGCTCAACCGCGCTTTGGATCTGTGGCCTGCTGACGTCGACGCCGCGGGCCGGCTCGACGCACTTGAGTTCCTCGCCCGCAACGCAGAGCTGGGCGGCACTGCTGCTCTTGGCGTGAAGGCACTCACTGAGGCGATCGAACTGCTAGACGCGGGCACTGACCGGCGGCGTTATGCAGACGCTGAACGAAGGTTGGCTGCGTTGCTCGAGCTCGAGGGTGCCTGGGAACGCGCCCTGGTCGCTCGTCAGCTCGCAGCGGCGGCCTTCGCGGCCGCGGGCTACCCGGCCGATGCCGCCATCGAGCGCCTCGCGAGCGCCGCCAGATTGCGTTCGGCTGCTAGCTTCAAGGCGGCGCTGGAGCTGATCCATGTAGGAAAGGGCGAGGCGGAAGCGGCGGGCCGACCCGACCTCGGGTTGCGTTTCCTCGCTCTAGAAGGCAACGTCAAAACCAGGGCAGGGGAGGCAGGCGTCGGGCTGCCCATCGTGCGGGCAGCGCTGGCGCAGGCCCTTGCAACCAGCGACTTTGGCGTCGCCGCTGAGGCCTACCAGCGTCTTGCCGACTCACTTGAACATTCCGGGGACTACAGCGCGGCGCGTGCGAGCTATTTCGAGGCCGCGGCGTTCTGCCGCGCCAACGGCGCAGCGACAGTCGGCGACGTGTGCCTGGCATGCCTGACGATGGTCCTCAGGCAGACCGGGGAATGGGATCGAGCAGTGGAGTTGTCTCACGAGGTCCTCGCCAGCCCGACCAGCAACCTGCACGCGCAGGCGGTTGCCCATGGCGTTCTCGGCAGCATCTTGGCTCACAGGGGCCGCCAGAGCCAGGCGCAGCCTGAGCTTCACAACTCCAACGTCCTCGCTCGCAGGATCGGGCTCGCCGCGATGGAGATGGATTCCGACACGAACCTGGCGCGGCTCGCTGCGGCGGCCGGCCGCACAGACGAGGCGCAAGAGCGCTGCTGGCGGATGGTGCGTACCTGGGAGCGCACCGATTCTGAGCGCCATTACTCGATCCCAAACCTCCGATGGATTACGTCTTTTGCTTCGGAGTCAGGTGCCACTGATCTCCAACGAGCGAGCACCGCCGCATTGGTGACCATTGCATCCCAACCCGATTTCGAAGCGCAGGCCGCCGCGAGCAGCGCGCTGGGAGAGGGGTTGTTGACGGAGGGCGAGACAGGCGCGGCGGTCGTCAGGTTCGAGCAAGCGGTGAAGATCCTCGCGGACCTTGATCTACCGTTTGAGAGAGCCGAAGTCGAATGGCGGGCGGCCGCGGCACAGGTTCTGGCCGGTCACCGCACCGCCGCAATGCATAGTTATCGGAGCGCTTATCGCGCGGCGATAAGGCTCGGCGCAAGGCCGATGGCAAACCGCATCGCCGGGCAGGTCGCAGCACTTGGCGAAAATGTCGAGCGTCGCTTGGGTAGCCTAGCCGCATCGGGGTTGGGTCGAGGAGGGCTTTCTCCACGGGAGCTTGAGGTGGCCCGGCTCGTCGCCAGCGGCCTCACCAGTCGCGAGGCGGCCACGAAACTGAGCCTCAGCCCGCGAACTGTCGAGATGCACGTTCATCGAATCTTGAACAAGCTCGATTGCCGCACGCGAGTGGACATCACGCGGCGCGCCGCAGCATTGGGGCTGCTCGACTGATCGGAGGCCAGTCTGGCTCCCAGCCCAGGCCGTGTCTACAATCGTTTATGTGCACGAATCCACGATCTCGGTCGCGCCCGCATTTGGCGAGCTGGAGCAGCATCGGGCAGAGCTGACCTCCTATTGCTACAGGATGCTCGGCTCGCCGTTCGATGCGGAAGACGCAGTTCAGGACACTTTCGTGCGCGCGTGGAAAAGCCGCGACCGCTTCGAGGGTCGCTCCGCCATGCGGTCCTGGTTGTATCGGATAGCGACGAACGTCTGTCTCGACGTGCTGAAAAGCAAGCAGCGTCGCTTCCGGCCGATGGACGTTGGGCCCGCGGTCGCGCCTCTGGAGTCGAACCTGAACGTAAGGTCATCAATTGAGTGGATCGAGCCGATCCCTGAGCAGCTGGTCGCGCCGGACGGGGACCCGGCTGACCTGGCGGTCGAGCGGGAATCGATCCGCCTCGCCTTTGTCGCGGCACTGCAGCACCTCCCTCCGCGCCAACGCGCGGTGCTGGTCCTACGTGAAGTGCTTCGATGGGAAGCATCGGAGGTAGCCGAGCTTCTCGAGACCACTGTCGCATCGGTCAACAGCTCGCTCCAGCGGGCTCGAGCCACGCTCGCGCAGAGCAACGTCAGCACCAGCGATCCGCTTCCCCGGTTGAACGAGGCTGACCGCGCGATGCTCGAGCGATATGTCGCTGCATTTGAGAGGTACGACGTGAAAGCCCTCACATCGCTCATTCGCGAGGACGCGAGCCAATCGATGCCGCCGTATGACATGTGGTTGAGCGGCCGCGACGACGTTCTGGCATGGTGGTTCGGACCCGGCATCGGCTGCCGCGGCTCGCGAGTCATCCCGGCGATCAGCGCAAACGGCATGCCGACCTACGGGCAGTACAAGCCAAGCCCGCAGGGCGGCTACGAGCCGTGGGCCCTGCAGGTGCTCGAACTATCGGGAGGGCGGATCGCCGAGTTCACCTTCTTCCTCGACACCGCGAGGCTCTTTCCGCTGTTCGGACTTCCGCCTCGCCTGGACTCTTAGCACCTCGGAGAGACCGACAAAACCGATCAACTCCAATAAGAAGGGGTGTGCATTCGTCAATACGAGCTCACAGCCTGACCGTCGAGCATCGAGTTGGAGGCGTGCGACCTGATCGATAGTGGCTGCGGACGGTTTCCTCAGGGACCCGCAGTCAACCATGATCGTGGCGCTCCTCATCACTGATTTAGACAGAACCGGGACCGAAAACTAATCGGCAAGGCAATAAGTGCACGGACCGATGAGTTTTCGGAGGAGGAGTGGTCTAAACAGGCATGAAGAACACGCGCTGGCTCTCGCTCATGATCCTCTGCACAGGGTTCCTGCTGATAGTCGTCGACATGACGATCGTGAACGTCGCCCTTCCGTCGATCCAGCGCGACCTTGGTTATTCACAGTCCGGCCTCGCCTGGGTCATCAATGCCTACCTCATCGCCTTTGGCGGCTTCTTGCTGCTCGCCGGCCGCTTTGGCGATCTCTTCGGGCGCAAGCGTGTTTTCCTTATCGGACTCGGCATCTTCACTGGTGCATCGCTGCTCTGCGGCCTGTCTTTCGACCCCACGATGTTGATAGTGGCCCGCTTCATCCAGGGCATCGGCGGCGCTGTCAGCTCAGCGGTGATCCTGGCCATGATCGTGACGCTGTTCCCCAAGCATGACGAGCAGGCAAAGGCGTTCGGCGTCTTCAGCTTCATCGCCTCCGCCGGCGCCGCCATCGGACTGCTTGCCGGTGGTCTCATCACGCAGGCCGTCAGCTGGCATTGGATCTTCTTCGTCAACCTCCCAATCGGCGTTGCGACAGCGTTGGTCGCCGCCCGCTTGCTTGCCACCGATCGAGGAATCGGAATCGGGAAGGGTGCTGATGTTCTCGGTGCCGTGCTCGTGACGGTCGCCCTGATGCTTGGCGTGTACACGATCGTCGAGTCGTCCGATTACGGACTCGGATCGCTCCGCACCCTCGGCCTCGGGGCGCTGTCGGTTGCACTGCTGGCAGCCTTTGTTGCCCGCCAGGCCCGCGCGCGCAACCCGATTCTTCCCTTGCGGCTCTTCGCTTCGCGAAAGCTGACCGCCGCCAACATCGTGCAGGCGCTGATGTCGTCAGCCTTCCTTGGGTTCTTCTTCATGGCATCGCTTGATCTGCAGCGCGTGCTCGGCTACGGCCCCATGGAGATCGGTCTTGCATTCTTGCCCGTCGCCGTGGTGATGGGGTTGTTTTCGGTCCGCTTCTCGGCCCTGCTGATCAACCGATTCGGCCCACTCCCCGTGCTGTTATCCGGCCAGGTCGTGATTGCGATCGCGCTGACGTGGCTGGGGTTTGGACCTGCTAACGCCGATTACGCCATCAATCTGTTGATTCCGCTCGCACTGTTGGGCCTCGGGGGCGGTCTGTCATTTCCCTCGCTGACCATCATCGCGATGTCCGACGCCCAGCCAAGCGATGCGGGATTGGCGTCAGGTCTGCTGAACACAACGGGCCAAGTCGGCGGCGCTCTCGGCCTGGCGATACTCGCGACGCTCGCCGGCGCACGCACCCTGAACCTTGTACACGATGGCGTGGGCAGCGCCGCCGCGCTCGCCGGCGGCTATCACCTTGCATGGTTGGTCGGAGCCGGCACCGTCATTGTCACCTCCGCGCTCGCGATGTCAGCTCTGCGCCCGCGCAGCGCCACTGAGATGCAGGTCGATCTGGCGGACGACGAGAAAGTCGCTTAGAGCACTCTTGAGAAAGGAGTAAGCATGAAAACCATGAGCAACATTCAGAAGGATGTCCAGCAAGCCATCGACCAGCTGGTCGACTCGGGAGCCGAGAGGGGAATTCAGGTCGCGGCCTACAAGCGCGGTGAGCTGGTGGTCGACGCCGTCGCCGGCATCGCCGATCCCCTAACCGGGCGGCCTGTCCAAGCAGACACGCCCTTTTACAACTTCTCGATCGTCAAGGGAGCAGCCGCGACGCTGGCTCACATGCTCGTGGAGCGCGGCATGTTCGGATACGACACACCCCTTGTTGAGCTGTGGCCAGAATTTGGCGCCCATGGCAAGCAAAAGGTCACTGTGCGACAGGTACTGAACCACTCGGCGGGCGTGCCTGCCATACCCATGACCACGACGCCCGAAGACCTTTGCGATTGGGACAAGATGTGCGCGTCGATCGCCGACTCGGAGCCGTGGTGGGAGGCAGGAACCAAGGTCGGTTACCACGCCTACACGTTCGGCTACCTCGTAGGGGAGATCGTCCGCCGCGCCACAGGCAAGCCGATCTCGCAGGTGCTGCTGGAGGAGGTGGCCGGCCCGCTTGGTGTTGGAGACGAGCTCTACTTCGGCATGCCCAAGTCAGAACAGGGCAGGCTCGCCACGCTGGAGGATGCCGAGAGCGAAGCGGGGCCGATGGCTGAGATGCCACCGGACCTCCCCATGTTCAAGGCCGGGCCGATGTCATTGATGCCAACCGCAACGCTCGGAAACCGCGCGGACATCCTCGGCGCCGACATCCCCGCCGGAGGCAAAACCTCCGCCAGGGCAATCGCTCGCATGTATGCAGCCCTCCTTGGCGAGGTGGATGGCATCCGGCTCATCTCGGCCGATCGGCTGCGCGAAGCCACAGCCCTGTCGATGAGCGGCACCGATGCGATCTTCGGCATGCCTACCAAATGGGCGCTGGGTTATGCGATCGGCGGGCTCGGAACTCCAAACGACTCCGACACCGTGTTTGGCGTCGGCGGCGCCGGCGGCAGCTTCGCATGTGCCGACACCGCCAGCGGGGTCACGTTTGCGGTGACCAAGAATCGACTCACTTCTGACTTCAAAGCGGCCTCTCAGCTCAGCCAGCTAGTCACCGATGCCCTGGCCAAAAGCTGAGTACCGCGCAATTCAACAAGGAGAAATGTAGATGGGACGGATAGTTGTAACCGAGTTCATATCGCTCGACGGTGTGATGCAGGACCCGGGTGGCGACTCCAACTGGAAGCATGCCGGGTGGACCTTCGAGATCGAACAGGGAGAGGAAGGTGCCAATTTCAAGATTCAGGAAACCCGCGACTCAGAGGCGCTCCTGCTGGGACGGGTCACCTATGAGGGTTTTGCCAAATCATGGCCTTCGGTGGAAGGCGAATTCGGTGAAATGTTCAACAACATGCCCAAGTACGTCGTCTCGACGACTCTCGATAAAGCCGAATGGAAAAATTCAACAGTGCTCAAGGGCGATGTGGTCAAGGAGGTCTCGAAGTTGAGGCAGAAGCCGGGTGGGGACATCGTGGTTCACGGCAGCGCCCAGCTGGTACAGACCCTGCTCGCGCACGACCTGGTCGACGAGCTGCGCCTGATGATCTTCCCGGTCATCCTCGGGTCGGGCAAGCGCCTGTTCGGCGACACCACCGACAAGAAGACCATGCGCCTCATCGACTCGAGAACAGTCGGTAAGGGAGTCACCATCCTGGTCTTCCAGCCGGCGGGCAGTAAGGCTTAGTGGCCGTTCCGTCTCGACCGTGAGGCCCCGGGTCAAGCCCCGGGGCCTCGATCAAGTCTGTGGTTACGCCAGCGTGGCGCAGAGATTGCTTTGGTTTCCCGCAGCCAACACCAGCATCCCTATCGCCAAGGGGTCCGAAGCCACAACCACAACGCGCCCTGAGCTCAGCATGATCTGCCCTTCAAGGAAGATTGCGCTCCGGCCCAGGAACGTGATCGTCAGCGAGCCGTCCGAGTTGTAGGTCGTCCAGCCCGGCCCCGAGATGTTCAAGGTGACGCTGTGTGACGGGTTGCTCGCATTGGCGAATGCCACCACGAGGCGGCCTTGAGTAAGCGACCTGACTGGATTGCCGGACGCATCGACGTAGGTGAGCGTGTACTCGTTGTTTTGGATGATCGTGTAACCGACGCTGAAGTCGCAGATCCCGTCAAATGACCCAGCCGGCGGGAAGTCGAGCTTTTCTCGAACCGGACCGGCGGCCAAAGCAGGCTGTACCACCAAAACGAGAAGGAGCATTGAAATGGCCATCCCAAGCAGGACACGCCTGGCGAGAGAAATTTGATTCATTGCCATGTCTTCCTCCAACGCCTAGGCCAGCAACGCGCAGAGGTCTGTTCCTGAACCGTGATGGCTGATGATGGCCCCGGTGTCGATATCAATCATCACCTGTCCCGTGAAGATCGACAGACCGTCGAGTGTTCTTGGGATGATCATGGTCCGCCCCTGGGTGACGATCGTGACCGAGCCATCTGCCCAAAAGGTGATCCTGGCGGGACCGCTGTCGTTGATGGTCAGAGTCTTTCCGTTGCCGCTAAATTGCTCCGCCAGCCGGCCTTCGATCTGGTATCTCACAGTGCCGTCGCGGGAGGTGAAGGTCTTGATGTACTCCTGGTTGATGATCGTGTGAAGGACGCCGACGAACCCCTGCGGACAGGTGATATTGAGGTCGTCACCGGGTTGTAGCGGCTGACGGTCGGGTTTGCCCTCCGCCGCTACGCTCACCGAGGCCAAACAGACCGCGGCAAACGCAAGGACCAGCAATTTGGACGCGCAACGCACAGTTCGAATCATTTCGTTTCTCCTTGAACTGAACTCCGGTCCGTTGATCGCCGTCGGCGATCCATTGGCGGCACGGTATGAGGAGGTCCTCAAGAAGCGCTCTAGAGACCTCTGGATCCGGTGAGGCCCCGGGGGTTCAATCCCGGGGCTTCGAGCGGACTGGTTGGATGCTGCCCAGTACGGCGCCGGAGGTGGCTCAAAAACGACTCAAAGCGCGCTGTAGCGATTCCGTGGTCCGGGAAGCCCGAGGAGGGTCAAAATTGGCGCGCGAGCTATGGAGTTCCGAGTCCTCGGACCCCTTGAAGTGTGGGATGGGAGTCGTTCCCTACCCTTGGGCGGCGCAAAGCAGCGGGCGCTCCTTGCCATCCTGCTCACCCGGCCCAACCAGGTGGTTGCCGCGGACAGACTTGTCGATTTGATCTGGCCTGACGCGCCGCCGGAGACGGCGGATCACAGCCTCCAGGTTTATGTCTCCGAGCTACGCAAGGTGCTCGAACCCGAGCACAAAGCAGGGACGCCCTACACGGTGATGATCAGCCAGCCCCCGGGATATCTGGTCAGGATGACAGCCGACGACCTCGATGCCAGTCGGTTTCAACGTCTGATCGACGACGCAAGGCAGCTGATGGCACAAGGAGCTCCTGACGTTGCTAGTACTAAATTTCGCGAGGCTCTGGGTTTGTGGCGGGGCCCAGCTCTTGCCGACTTTGCATCGCATGCGTTCGCTGTGAGCGAGATCGGAAGGCTAACCGAAATGCGGCGCAGCGCGATTGAAGATCGAATTGAGGCTGACCTCGAACTCGGTCGCCACGCGGATCTCGTGGGCGAGCTCGACGCGCTGGTGGCTGAGCACCCCTTACGGGAGCGGTTGCGCGCCCAGTTGATGCTTGCCCTCTACCGATCCGGGCGTCAAGCCGAAGCGTCAGCCGTGTACCAGCAGACCCGCGCGCTTCTCGTCGACCAGCTGGGAATGGAACCCGGCGGTAATTTGCAGCAGCTTCTCAAGCGGATTCTCAACCAGGACCCTGCCCTGGACGTCAAAACTCGGTCGAGTCGACGTCAGTCGACGCTGCCTCGCTATATCAACGCATTCGTCGGCCGCGGAAGGGAGATCGATCAGCTCGTCAACCGGCTAGAGGCCTCGTCGATGGTCACCCTGACCGGCCCGGGCGGAATGGGTAAGACTCGGCTTGCAGTCGAGCTCAGCACAAAATTGTCGCCGCGCTATCTCGACGGCGTGGTCTTCGTCGACCTCGCACCCTTGCTCGATGAGTCGTTGGTTACTCGAACGATCGGCCAGGCATTGGGGCTTCGCGACGATGGAGTCCGCAACCCGCTGGACGCCATCGTTGCATATCTCAACGACCGGTCACTGCTGCTGATCCTGGACAACTGCGAACATCTCTTCCCGACAGCAGGAGCGGCTGCTGCTGAAATGCTGGGCGCGTGCCGAGGTCTCACGATTTTGGCGACCAGCCGGGTCGCCCTCGGAGTACAGGGCGAAACCATCTGGGAAGTTCCTTCGCTGCCGACCCGAAGCAATGGATCGAACACCGGGGCAAGCGATCTCGACGATGGCGACGCCGTGGAGCTGTTCCGAGTGCGGGCGGAGGCTGCCGCCTCCCGGTCATTCATCTGGGACGATGCCGCGATCGTTGATGCGACCCGCATCTGTCAGAGATTGGATGGGAGTCCCTTGGCGATTGAGCTCGTAGCCGCTCGGCTCAAGGTCATAGCCTTGAGCGATTTGCTCGCGCGTCTGGACAAGCGATTCGCCCTGCTCACGACCAGTACCGAAACTGCAACACCGAGACACCACAGCCTCGAGGCGACTGTCGACTGGAGCTATCAATTGCTGAGCTCGCCGGAACAATTGCTCTTCCAACGCGCAGCGGTTTTCTCGGGAGGCTTTACGCCTGACGCCGCCGAGGAAGTGTGCGCTGACGAGCACTTGCTGCGGCGAGATGTGGTACCGACCCTGTTCAGCCTGGTCGAGAAATCGCTGATCCGCCTTCGTGCAACCACCCGCGGCGGCGGCCGGTACACCATGCTGCAGACGATTCGTGAGTGCAGCCTCACCAAGCTGCAAGTGAGTCCCGGTGCCGTCGACGTACATATGCGGCACGCAGTCTACTTCTCGGCACTGGCTTCGAACACGGAAGCCACCGTGAGGAGTCGAAACCAGCTCGAGTGGCTGGCTCAGCTTGAGGAGGAGCTCGATAATTTCAGGACGGCGATCGAGTGGGCCCTACAAAGGGAACCTCTACTTGCCCTTGACATCGCAACCAACCTCGATGAGTTTTGGAGTCGTCGTCACATTGGGGAAGGCTCGACCTGGGTTACGCGGGCGATGCGCGCCGCATTGCCTACGGGTGAGCTGCAGGCGCGAGCGACCGAGGCAGCTGGCCACCTGGCCTGGATCACCGGAGGCCACAAACTGGCTCTCGCTCTAATCGAAGAAGCGACAAAGATGTGGGAGGCGCTCGGTGATATGCCTCATGCCGGCCAGGCTCTGAATCGTCTTGGAAATGTGCAATTTGCGCGGGGTGCAATCGAACTGGGACTCGACCTGTTGAAGCGGTCTGTCGAGATGTTGCGGCCGACTGGCGACCAGTGGCGGCTCGCGTCAGCACTCAACAATCTCGGCGAGAACCTTGCGATAAGCGGCGACTCACTGACGGCCAAGCCGTTGCTGGACGAGGCGCTTCAACTTGCGAGAGCGTGCGACGATCCGCATGCGATCGCAAGCATCCTGGACAGCCTCGCGGGAGTGGAGATGTCCTTCGGCCGATTCAATGACGCGCGGGCCCTCTGGCATGAGTGTTTCTCGATCGCGAGGCGTCTGGAGGACAAGCGGCTAACTGTATATATCCTCGAACGCAGGGCACAAATCGCCCTCCTTGAAGGTAATCCGGAATTGTGCATCAGGCTCGTATCAGCCAGCGAGGCTGTGCGGGCCTCGATCGGAGAGGTAGCCCCGCAGGATTGGCAAGAAATTGTCAGCAAGACCGTGCAGGAGGCACGGCACCAGTTGTCCGACTTAGCCGCAGAGACCGCTCGGCGGGAGGGCCAGACGATGACGTATGACGAGGTAATGGCATCGGTTATCTCGCCCTGACTGATCAATGTGCGCGCGACGGGCCGAACGCCGGCTCAGTCCTCGGCTTCGACTTCGTAGGCGTACCAGGTCGAACGGCTGGCGCCCGGAATTGAATCGTAGAGTCGCTGCCCCTTCAGGTTGTCAGGTGCCGTGAACCACTCGAGGTGCGCAGCACCGCGCCGGCGAGTCTCGTCCAGGGCCCCCTCGATGAGTGCCCTGCCGATGCCTGAGCCGCGCACGTCCTCGCGGACAAAGAGGTCGTTCATCAGCACGGAGTCGGCGGCCTTGGTCGAGCTGAAGAACCAGTAAAGGGTCGCGAACCCGGCCAGGCGTCCGTCCACCCAGGCACCGAGGAGGAGTCCCTCGTCGCTGGGCTGCAGGAATCGCGAGAAGAACAGCCGGTTGCGCTCTACATCCGGCTCAGCGCGATAGAACGTTTGATAGCCGGCGATCAGCGGGAGAACCTCCTCCAGCTCCTGGGGTTGGATCGGGCGGACCTCGACCTGGCTCATCGCCAGTTGAGTATGTCGCTGTCTGCGGCGTCTCATCGGGCTGTCTAGCACACCAATTCATGTGGCATTGTTTGGGCGTGGGGCGCGAGTCGGTGGCGGCGTCTGACATCGAGGCGCTGCGCCGGCGCCTTCGCTCGGGAAACCTGGCCGACGCGCTTCTTACACCCGGCCACGGGGTGGCGCTCAGGTCCGGCGACCGCCATCTCACGCGCGACGAGCTGCGCGCCAACGCCGGAGACGTCGCAGGCGGCCTAGCCAAGGTGGGAGTCACTCCCGGCGACCGGGTCGCCCTGTTTGCGGCCAGCTCGCTCGATTGGGTCATCGCGTACCTGGGGGTCCAGCGTTCCGGCGCATGCGTCGTACCGATGAATCCGGACTACCACTCGGCAGAAGCCCAGCACATCCTCACCGACTCGGACCCGAGTCTCGTCATCGCAGACTCGGCGCGCGCCGCGATTGTGGAAAGCCTTGGCCGGAGGGTGGTTCCCCTCGAAAAGCTTCCAAGCGGCTCGGCGCCTCCCATGCCCGCGCTCACGCCTGACAGCCCAGCCGCGATTCTCTACACGTCAGGCACGACTGGACGGCCCAAGGGTGCTGTCCTCGACCACGGCGCCTTGCTCGCGCAGGGACGTGGCGCGATCGAGGTGTGGCGCTGGACTTCCCACGACGTCCTCGTGCATGCGCTTCCGCTATTTCACCTGCATGGCCTTGGCATGGGCCTGCACGGCACCTTGTTGAGCGGCGCAAGCGCCACCCTTGTCCCATTTACGCCGGCGGCAGTGGTCGCTGAGCTGACACGAGTCGATGCCGATCGGGGAACCATGTTCTTCGGGGTGCCATCCATGTACCAGCGCCTGTGCGACTGGCTGGAAAAGAACCCGGCGGACCTATCTCATGTGCGAGTGTTCGTATGTGGGTCGGCTCCTCTTCCGCCGGCGCTATTCGAGCGCTGCAGCAAGCTTCTCGGACAGCCGCCGATCGAGCGCTACGGCATCACCGAGGGCGGCATCGTGGTGACCAATCCCTACGACGGTCCGCGCCAGGCAGGCCGGGTCGGATATCC
>DATLPO010000164.1:0-15443 GCA_035535675.1 Candidatus Limnocylindria bacterium | reverse complement strand
CGTGTCGTGGAGGCCTTGCACAGCGGCGATGGCGACCACGACACCAAGCGGGCCGTCGTATTTACCGGCGTCGCGAACGCTGTCCAGGTGCGAGCCAACAAGAAGGCTGGGACCGCCTGGCGTCGCGCCCTCGTACCGCCCCCGCAGGTTGCCGATGTTGTCGCGGCTGACGACCATGCCCGCTTCCCGCATCCACGCGCCCACCTGCTCGTGAGCACGGCGCATCGCATCGCCGCCGATTTGCCTCGTTAGATGCTCAGGCTCGTCACTGAGGGCGCCGAGGATATCGCAGCGCTCCATTGCCATCTCGGCAAAGGTGCGGCTCCGGCTCATCTACGCGCCGGCGCCGCTTTGAAACGTGATTTCCTGCGCTCCCTCCCACAGGACGACCCGCCCAAGCTCGGGGAGCTGTTCTCCACCGTCGACGATGGTCGCAAAGTGGTTCCCGGCAAGCTGCCCCATCTTGCTGGCAAATACAGTTGCGCCGTACGGAAAAAGGATCTCGGTCTCACTGATTCCCCCTGGGTAGAGCAGCAGGTGGCCAGGAGCGGGATAGCTTGTGTGGTTCTCGTAGCCGAGGTCGACGTTCAGGTCGCCAAAGGGAATCCAGCCCGCCTCCCCGCTCCACCGCGCCTGGATGAGCTTGGTCTTGAGTGGAAGCATGGAGACGAACTTGGCGCACGTCTTCGGCGCCCGCGTTGACTCCAGCCGCGCGACAAAGCGCATGCCGGCGACGGCAATCTCGACGACGCCGGCTTCACCACTTGTCGGCATTACGGGATCATGCTATGCGTACCGTCTGTGTTGGGTCCTGGTTTTGTGGGCAGGGCGTGTGACACCGAGCCAACACCGGTGTGGCACGTTGAGAGTTGGAGGTCGTAGCGATATGAGACGTGTGACTTTGCTCGTAGTGGCCGCGCTCGGCCTGGTCGCCTGTGGCGGTACCGCTACGCCGACGACCACAGGCGGGGCGTACAAAGCAGCCTGGATCTATGTCGGGAGCGCCGCCGACGCGGGCTGGACCAAGGCTCACGACGACGCCCGTCTCTATGTCGCCCAACAGCTGGGAAACAATGTGAAGACGACGTTCAAGGAGAACGTTCCGGAGGGTCCCCAGGTGACCCAGGTGATCGATGGTCTTGTCGCGGATGGCAACAAGATCATCTTCGCCACTTCGTTCGGGTTCCAAGACCAGGTGGCGGCGGCGGCCAAGAAATATCCAAACGTGTACTTCGAGATGGCGACCGGCTACAAGCTGGACACCAACCTCGCCGAGTTCTTCGGTGCGGCTGAGGATGCCGACTACCTGACGGGCATGGCCGCCGGGGCGGCGTCCAAGTCGGGAAAGATCGGCTTTGTCGCTCCCTTCCCGATTCCTGAGGTGATCAGGGAGATCAACGCCTTCGCTCTCGGCGCCCAGGCCACGCACCCTGGCGCGACAGTCCAGGTCATTTGGACCAGCACATGGTTCGACCCGGCCAAGGAAAAGTCAGCGGCCGAAAGCCTCATCTCCGCCGGAGTCGACGTTCTCGGCCAGGGCCAGGACAGTCCGGCCACCGGAGAAGCGGCCAAGGCACACAACCTGAAATGGGCAGGCTACGACTCCGACCAGACGGCATTCGCGCCCGAGCAGTGGCTGACGGGGACCGTCTACCACTGGGGCCCTTACGAGCTCACCCGCGTCAAGGCCGCGATGGACGGCTCGTGGAAGAGCGGCAGCTACTACGGCAGCTTGAAGGACGGCTTCGTCGACATCGCGCCATTCGGAAAGTCGGTAGACGCCGCAACCCAGGCCAAGATCAAAGCCAAGAAGGATGCCCTTGTTGCCGGCACGTTCTACCAGTTCACCGGGCCCTTGAAGGACCAGTCGGGCAAGGTGAAGGTGGCTGACGGCGCGAAGCTCACCCTCGACCAGATCCTGACCATGGACTGGTTCGTCCAGGGCGTCATCGGCAAGCCCAGCAGCTGAGAGTCGATAGCGTGAATGTGGTCACCGCCGGGCCAGTCCCGGCGGTGGCAATGCGCTCGATCACCAAGCGGTTCCCCGGCGTCCTCGCCAACGACTCGGTCGACTTCGAAGCCCAAAAGGGTGAGGTTCATGCCCTCCTGGGTGAGAACGGCGCCGGCAAATCGACTCTCGCCAGCATCCTGACCGGCCTCTACCGCCCCGACGCCGGCGAGATCGCGATCGACGGGCGCACTGTCGAGTTTCGCTCGCCAAAGGACGCCAGGGAGGCTGGCGTTTCGATGGTTCACCAGCACTTCCGCCTGGCTGCCTCACTCACCGTCTCCGACAACATCGTCCTGGGTCAGCACGACGCGGGCTGGCTGCGCACGTCGCCGAGAATCATCGACTCGAAGGTAGAGGAGCTTGCCAAGCGATATCGCATGCCTGTGGATCCGCGGGCGCGGATCTGGCAGCTATCGGTCGGTGAGCAGCAGCGAGTCGAGATACTGAAGGCTCTCTACCGCGGTGCGCGAATCCTGATCCTCGACGAACCCACGTCGCTGCTCACTCCGCAGGAGGCCGACGACCTGTTCGAAACATTGCGGCGGATGACCGCCGAGGGAAGGACCGTCATTTTCGTCTCCCACAAGCTCGACGAGCTGATGGCAGTCGCTGACCGGGTGACCGTCCTGCGTGGAGGCCGCTCGATAGGTACTGTCCTGACTCGCGAGACGAGCCCCTCTCAGCTGGCCAGGATGATGGTCGGTCGCGAGGTGGTTTTCGCGCAGACAAAGCAGATTCACGATCTCGCCGGCGCGGCAGTTGTTCTGGAGCTCCGCGGAGTGTCGGCCGCCGGCGATCTCGGGATCCACGCGCTCGACGGCGTTTCGTTCAGCGTCAGGGCGGGCGAAATCGTCGGCGTGGCGGGTGTGTCCGGAAATGGGCAGCGTCAGCTGGCCGAGGTCATCTCCGGCGCGCGGCCGCGGACAGCGGGCGACGTCTTGCTTGCCGGCAGTCGATTGCGCAGCGGAGACCCGGAGGACGCGATTCTCAAGGGGATCGCCCACGTGCCTGAAGACCGTATGCACACAGGGGTGTCGCCCAGCCTTTCGATCGCTGACAACCTGATCCTCAAGTCGCATCGCCGCCCCCCGATATCGTTCCAGGGCATCCTGCGGCACGGCAGCATCCGGACCAACGCGCGGGACATGATCGCCCGCTTTTCCGTCGCAGCCCCTGGTCCTGACACGCCCACCCGTCTCCTGTCAGGTGGAAACGTGCAGAAGGTGGTCCTTGCTCGCGAGCTTTCGAGCCGGCCTGTGGTGATCGTTGCCGCAAACCCGACTCGCGGCCTTGACGTGGGAGCGACAGAGGGTGTGCGCGCGCTGCTGATCGAGGCTGCGTCCAAAGGTGTCGGCATCCTGCTGATCAGTGAAGACCTCGACGAGATCCTGCTCCTCGCAGACCGGATCGCGGTCATCTACAACGGACGCATCGTCGGCCTCGTGCCGAGGGCCGAGGCCGACATCCAGCAGATAGGCCTGATGATGGCCGGCTCCTCCGGTTGAGCCCCCGCCTTGTTTAGGATCGAGCGCCGGCAGACGGCGCCTAGATGGCTGCTCTTCGCAGTGCCCGCCATGTCTTTGATGGCGGCTTTCGCCGCTGCGTCGGTTGTTCTGCTGGTGGCGGGTAAAGACCCGATTGCGACTTACGAGAGAATCTTCGACCGCGCTTTCTTCGCGCCTGGGGCGTTGACGAGCACGCTGGTCACGGCAACTCCACTTCTGTTGACTGGCCTCGCCGCGGCAGCTGCGTTCATGATGAGGCTCTGGAACATCGGGGGAGAGGGTCAGCTGTACCTGGGCGCAGTCGGGGCGTCCGGCACCGGCATCGCCCTGCACGACCAGACCGGGCCGATCCTGATCACTGGGATGATCCTCGGCGGCCTGCTTGCGGGCGCGGCCTGGGCGATCGTCCCCGGCCTGTTGAAGGCTTACTTCAACACCAACGAGATCATCTCGACCCTGATGCTCAATTACGTCGCCGGCCTGCTCCTGCTTTACCTGATCTTTGACAGCCAGTCCTACTGGCGCGACCTGTCCTCATTCAGCGCGCGTCAATTTCCGCAAGGCAAGGTCTTGGCCGACGCCGCATCCTGGCCCACCTTCAACTTTGAGATCGCGATCGTCCCGCTCGGCTTTGGGCTGGGCATCGCCGCCGCCATCGGGCTCTGGGCGCTATACCGGTCGACTGTTTTCGGGTTCCAGGTACGTGTGCTGGGCGATTCGGCTTCTGCTGCGCGCTATGCAGGCATCAAAACCCGCCGCATCGTGGTCGTGATGATGGCTCTGTCCGGGGCGCTTGCCGGAATTGGTGGGGCCAGCCAGGTCGGCGATTTCCGCCATGTCCTCGATCCTCGTGGTTTGCAGCAGGCGGGACTCGGCTACTCGGGGATCGTGGTCGCGGCGCTCGCCCGCTACAACCCCTTCGCCGTGCCGGTGGTCGCGGTATTGATCGGCGGGCTGGCAAATGCCGGCTACAGCCTCCAGGGCCCGGATTTCCCGGCCGGGCTGGTCGGCGTGCTGCAGGGGATGATCCTTTTCTTCGCGCTGGGCGGAGAGCTGCTTCTTCGATACAGGTTCACGCTGGGTTCGCGAGGCTCTCTTCCCGTCGGCGCCCAGCCAGCGGGAGCCGCTCGACAATGAACGTCAACGAGAGCATCGTCGTGGTGCTGGCGGCGTCAGCGATCTTCTACGGGACGCCGCTCGTTTTCGCGTCGGTCGGAGAGCTTTTGGCCGAACGCTCCGGAGTGCTCAACCTCGGCGTCGAGGGAATGATGCTGATCGGCGCCGTCACTGCTTTCTGGAGCGTGCAACACCTCACCGGCCCGGACTGGATGGTCCTGTTGCTGGCGACGACCATCGGCGGGCTTGCGGCGCTCGCCACATCTTTGATCCACGCGATCCTGGTCGTGGGACTTCGAGCGAACCAGATCGTCTCCGGCCTTGCGCTCACCATCTTCGCGGGAGCGACTGGCTTGTCTTCATACGTTGGCAACGTGGCGCGGCTAGGCGGACAACCTGCCCACCACGAGTTCCTCGCGCTCAATGTGCTCGGCCTGTCCGGCCTGCCTGTCGTCGGACCGATCCTGTTCCATCAGAACGCGCTGGTTTACGCCTCCTGGGTCCTTGTGATCCTGGCGCTGGCGTATCTCTACCGCACGCGACCGGGGCTCCACGTACGAGCCGTGGGGGAGTCGCCTGAGACTGCAGACGTCATGGGCGTGAACGTGGCGGGGTACCGCTACGCGCACACACTCGCGGGCGGGCTGCTGGCGGGAGTCGGAGGCGCCTACTTCAGCCTCGCGATCACCCCGAACTGGATCGACGGGATGACGTCGGGCGCCGGCTGGATCGCGATCGCGCTGGTGATCTTCGCCTTCTGGCGGCCGGAGCTCACGCTGGTCGGCGCCTATCTATTCGGCCTCTTTTCCAGCCTTGGGTTCGTCCTGCAGGCCCGACAGGTGCACCTACCGCCGGAGGTGTTCGCCTCCCTGCCCTACGTGATGACAGTAGTGGTCCTGGTGGTCGTATCGACCGGTTGGGCCAAACAGCGCCTTGGCGCCCCGGCCGCCCTCGGAACGCCTTACGTGCGCGAAGAGCGTTGACAAGCGTGAGGGTCGCGCCAGGCTTTGCAAACCTGAACGTTCGCTCTGGGACTATCGCCTGCGCATGGCTCGGGCAAGCGGGTTACCTGTTGAAGAGCCATGGCGGGCTCACAGTGATGATCGATCCTTACTTTTCCGACGAATGCGAGAGATTGGAGGGCCTCAGGCGGCAGTTCGAACCACCGATCACCGCGGCGGAGCTCCAGCCGGACCTCCTGCTAATCACGCACGGCCACCTGGACCACTTCGATGAGCCCACCATCCGGGCTTACGCCTCGGCCGGCCGCACCACCCTGTTCGCCCCGCCTTCGTGCACTGCCCGCGCGTCAAGTCTCGGTTGGCCGGCGTCCAGGCTCCGTGCTCTTCAACCAGGCCAATCCGCCACCAGGGGCGGTTGCCGCGTCACTGCGACGTTCGCAAGGCACACCCTGCCCGACGCGATCGGCTTGCTTTTGACAGTCGACGGTATCCGTCTGTGGCACTCGGGAGACACCGAGTACGACGAGCACCTGCGCGCCGGCGCGACTCAAGGTGTCGACATCGCTTTCATCTGCATCAATGGCGGCGGCGGCAACATGAATGCTCGCGAAGCCGCACTACTCGCGTGGCAGCTCAAGCCGCGCACCGTGGTGCCGATGCATTACGGGATGTGGCCGCTTGAGGACTACCGCTACAGCGGAGCAGCCCCCGACGCGACACCGGACCCTGCCTTATTCGCCTCCACGCTCGCCAAGCTCAACCCAAGAATGCGGGTGAAAGTGCTGAAGGTCGGCCAGACGGTGACGCTCAGTTAGAGGATTGCGACCCCGGTCATGGGCTCGAAGAGGTGCAGGCGCCTGGTGTCAACTCCCAGCCGCACCCTGTCACCCGGGTCGACCTTTAGCTGGGGATCCACGCGCGCGGTGATCGCGTCGCCGCCAACCTGCCCATAGAGGAACTGGTCCGGGCCGAGAACCTCTGAGACCTCGACTTTCAACTCGAGACCGGGATGATCCGGGCGCGGGCGCTCCGTCATCGCTTCGGGGCGTATGCCGAGCACGCCCTTCTCAACGCCAGGGGCGCGGGGCAGCTCCATCTCGAAGCCCGAAGCCTTGGCCGTCGTGCCCTGGACCGTCACAGGGATGAAGTTCATGGTGGGTATGCCGATGAAGCCTGCGACGTACATGTTGGCGGGGTTTTCGTAGATCTCTCGCGGTGGCGCCACCTGCTGAAGGATGCCGTCTCGCATGACGGCGATTCTGTCGCCCATCGTCATCGCCTCGACCTGATCGTGCGTGACGTAGACAAAGGTGGCGTGCAGCAGGCGGTGTTGCTTCTGAAGCTCGATCCTGGTCTGCACTCGAAGCTTGGCGTCTAGATTGGACAAGGGCTCATCAAGCAGGAATGCCTGCGGCTCGCGGACGATGGCCCTGCCGAGCGCCACGCGCTGACGCTGGCCGCCTGACAGGTGGCGGGGCTTGCGCTTCATCAGCGGCCCGAGCTCGAGAATGTTGGCGGCTGCATTGACCCGCCGTTCGATCTCGGCGCCCTCCATCCCTCGCATCCGGAGACCGAACGCCATGTTGTCGTACACGGTCATGTGCGGGTACAGCGCGTACGACTGGAACATCATGGCGATGTCACGGTCCCTGGGCGCCATGTCGTTGACCACCGTATCGCCGATACGGATCTCGCCTTCGGAGATCTCTTCCAGCCCGGCCAGCATCCGCAGCGCAGTCGACTTACCACAACCCGACGGGCCGACAAGGACCATGAACTCCGTGTCCTTGATTTCGAGGTTGAGGTCGTTCACGGCAACGATGCCGCCTGCGAAGCGCTTTGTGACGTGGTCGTAGCTGACCGATGCCATCCGCGTAATCCTAATTCATGAATTCCGGGAAACCGGCTGCCGGTGCCTGTCGGTTTTTGCCCCTTTTCGAGCAGCGCTTCGCAGCTGCGCGGCCGTGTCCTCGGGCTTGGTGTCGTTGACGAATGTCCCCGCGCCGAGCTCGACGCCCGCCAGATGCTTCAACCTGTCGCCACGGCGGTGCGGTGGATAGAACTCGATGTGAAGGTGCGCCTCAGGCCACGCTCGACCGTCAGTTGGAGCCTGGTGCATCGCCATTACATACGGGGTGGAGAACCCGAAGTGCAGGTCATAGGTGGCGGCGACGCGAAGCAGCGCGTCGGCGAGGTCCCACCTTTCGCCTGCGTCGAGCTCATCGATCGACCCGACGTGCCTGCGCGGGTAGACGTGCACCTCGTAAGGCCATCGCGCAGCGTTTGGGACGAATGCGGCCATCGACTCCTCGGCAAAAAGTAGACGAGGTCCTTCGGTCTCAGCCTTGAGCTGGTCGCAGTACAAGCAGCGTCCTGTGGCCTCGCGGTGCTCTCGCGCGGCGTCAAGCTCGGCTTGCGCGAACGGAGGCACGAAGGGCAGCGCGTAGATCTGCCCGTGAGGGTGATGAAGCGTGACGCCGATCTCCTCGCCCTTGTTTTCGAAGATGTAGACATAGTCGACATCTGAGCGCGCGCCGAGGGCCTTGTATCGATCCGCCCACACATCGACAAGGAGCCGCACCCTCTCCGGCGGCAGCTCGGCGAGGGTCTTGGTGTGCTCGGGGGTGTAGACGACCACCTCGCACCCGGTGGTGGCAGGCCGCACGGCTCGGTCGCCGTTGCGGTCAGGGCCGAACGCTGGGAACCGATTCTCGAAAACAACGACCTCAAAGTCATCGAGCGGAATCTCAGATGTCCCGCCGGCGCCGCTTGGACAGAGCGGGCAGAAGTCTGTCGGCAGGAATGTGCGGTCGTTACGTTCGGTCGCATATGCGACCCATTCCCTCCTGATGGGGTCGAAGCGAAGATCAGGCATCGCCGGCGTTGGTGGCGTCTTTCGCGTAGGCCAAGAGGTAGCGTCCATCCGGGAGCTCAAGCTCCAATTTCGACAGCAGCCCCAGCGCCTTGGGCCGAGCGCCAGCCGGGCGCGTTGGTTGCTGAGCTTTGCGGTCAGACAGCTTCTGTGCGGATCTGCTCACGATCGCCAACCTCCGCCACGCGTACCTCCACTCCGCTTTCCCGAATCGCCACCAGCTCCGGAGCGGCTGCTTTGGAGTCGGTTATGAGGGTGTGAATGCGAGCCGCCGGAACCGTTTGGCACATCGTTTCCTGGCCGATCTTGGTGTGGTCGGCGAGCACCACCACCTGTTGGGCTGCGCCCGCCAGCGCGCGGTCGGTTGACGCCACCAGTGGGCTGGGGGTGCTCAGTCCTCTCTCGGCCGAGAACCCGTTCCCGGAGATGAATGCCTGCGATGCGCGCAGCGCCCTCACCGACTCTTCGGTGGCCGGGCCGACGAGCGCGTGGATCGACCTGCGCAGCGTTCCGCCGGTCAGGATCACCTCCACGCGGGGAGCTTCCATCAGGGCCTGGACCACCAGCAGCGAGTTGGTGACCACTGTGAGCTCCGGGAAGTTGACGAGCAGCCGCGCCAGAGCCAGGGTCGTCGTGCCGGGGCCGAGCAGGATGGAGTCGCCAGGACGGATCATGCCGAGGGCCAACCGCGCGATCGCCGCTTTCTCGTTGGCCGCTTGCCCCGACTTCTCGTAGTAGCTTGGCTCGTGTCCGAGGCCGGCCGGCTGCACAGCTCCTCCGTGGGTCCTGACGAGCAAACCGTCCTTGGCCATGGCGCGGAGGTCGCGCCTCAGGGTGATCTCGGTGGTTCCCAGCGTTTCAGCCATCTCGGCCACGGAAACGACCCCGCGCGAGCGGACGCTCTCCGCGATCAGCCGCCTTCGCTCGACCGCCAGCATCCGACGGATCGTAACGTATCGATCATTCCCAATCAATAGCGAGCAGAACCGAAACTGCCTAATTGACAATCCTGACCGAATCTGTATCTTTCCGTTAAACGCTGCGATCCAGAGTCCTCTGGGAGCGGCGCCCAAGAAGTGACGTTGGAGGCTGCTGAGTAAGACCTGCTGCCGGCGCACTCTCGCCCCGGATCACAAGTCGGGAAGAAGGCTGCAGGGTCGTCCCGGTCCGATCGAGGAGGAGGAGTCCTATGGGTGATTCAAGGATAGTTCGGCGTTCGCCGTCCTCGAGCAAGATCAGCTTGCCGTACACCGGCAGCGACCTGCCGCTCAACCTCGACCTGTCACGGCGCGACGTCTTGAAGCTCGCCGGCTACACGAGCATGGCGGCGTTCCTTGCCGCCTGCGGCACCACCACCACAACGTCAGGCGGATCGACAGGCGGCTCGCTCTCGCTGGGGAGCAACGCGTCGGACGCAGGGCCCAAGAAGGGCCTCGCCAACGTTGTCGCAGCCTTCACCGCGGCCAACGGCGGCACCAAGGTCAAGATCAACACTGTCGACCACGGAACCTTCCAGGACCAGCTCGGCTCATACCTCCAGGGCACGCCCGAGGACGCCTTCACCTGGTTCTCCGGATACCGTATGCAGTTCTTTGCTGCGCAGGGTCTGGCGACGCCGATCGACGACGCGTGGGACCACGTGAAGTCGAATTACACCGCCGGCATGGCGACAACAGTGACCGGTAACGACAGCCATGTCTACGGCGTCCCGGTTTCCTATTACCCGTGGGCGGTGTTCTACCGCAAGAGCGTCTTTGCCGCACACAACTACACAGTCCCTACCAACTGGGATGCCCTTGTCGCGTTGTGCAAGCAGATGCAGAAGGACGGCCTGATCCCGATCGCGATGGCGGACAAGGACGGCTGGCCGGCGCAAGGGACTCTTGACATCCTCAACCTCCGGCTCAACGGCTATCAGTTCCACACCGAGCTCTGCGCCGGTAAGCAGAAGTGGACCGATCCGAGGGTCGCGAAACTCTTCCAGAAGTGGGCCGAGATCACGCCTTACTACTCGAAAGGTCTCGCCGGAATGACCTGGCAACAGGGAGCCGACCAGCTGGTGCAGAAAAAGGCGGGTATGTACCTGCTTGGGCTCTTTGTCAGCCAGCAGTTCACGGCGACCGGCAAGCCGGAAGACATCGACGACCTCGACTTCTTCCCATTCCCGGATCTGGGTACCTCGTTCGACGCCGAGAAGGGAATCGATGCCCCGATCGACATCTGGATGGTCACCAAGAAGTCGCCCACCCTCAAGAACGACCTCCCTCAGGCGAAGGCTTTTCTCGAATTCTTCGCGAAGGGGTCATCGCAGCTGACCGTCTTCAAGGAAGCGCCTGGCGCCATCCCGACAGCAAACGATGCCGACACCAGCACATACAGCGCGCTGCAGAAGAAGGCGGTGGAGATCGTCAGCAAGGCCGGCAAGATCACGCAGTTCTTCGACCGCGACTCGCGGCCGGACTTCGCGGGTCCCAACGGGATGCAGAGCTTCCTGCTCAAGTTCCTTGCGAACCCATCGCAGGATCCGACCGCTCTGCAGGGCACCATGCAGAAGTTCTGGGACTCGCTCCCGCCACCGTCAGCCTAAAGCGGCAATAACATCTGAAACGTGGCTGACCCCACGACGAGCCTAGCCCCCGCCCGGGCGACGAAAGCGTCCGAGGCGGGGGCACTCACGACCAGCCGTCGAAAGCGTCGGTACAGCCTTCTGACGCGTCACGACAAGATCCTCCTGGTCCTCATGGTCGGCGTGCCTCTCGCGCTCGACCTGATTCTCATCTGGGGCCCGACGCTTGCGTCGGTGCTGCTGTCCTTCACGGACTGGTCAGGCATCGGTCCGGTCACCGAGAAGAACGTGGTTGGACTCAAGAATTACCAGACGCTCTTTTTTGGATACAGCCTGTTCTGGCCGGCTCTGGAGCACAACCTGATCTGGCTTGCGTTCCTTACCTTCGTCGCGACCCCGATGGGCATGTTCCTGGCCGTGCTCCTCGATCGCGAGCTTCGCGGAAAGCGCATCTACCAGAGCGTTTTCTTCCTTCCTGTTGTTCTTTCCCTGGCAGTCGTCGGTTTCATCTGGACTCTGCAGTACGGCTCGAGCGACGGCTTCATCAACAACGCGACCGGGCTCGTGAAGAGCGGCAACCCCATCGACTGGCTGGGCAATCCGAGCATCAACCTGTACGCGGTCCTTGTCGCTGCCAGCTGGCGGCACATCGGCTACATCATGGTTCTGTACCTGGCGGGCCTTAAAAGCGTTGACCCGTCGCTCCGCGAAGCCGCAAAGGTCGACGGCGCGACCGAGTGGCAGACGTTTTTCGGAGTCGTCCTTCCGGTCATGGCTCCGATCAACGTGATCATCGTTGTCGTCACTGCGATCGAAGCCTTGCGAGCATTCGACCTTGCATACATCATCAACCGCGGCAAGAACGGCCTGGAGCTCCTTTCGATCCTCATTACCAACAACAGCATCAGCGAAGCGAGTCTGGTTGGATTCGGCTCCGCGATCGCGGTCATCCTGTTGGTGATCTCGCTGGGGCCGATCGTTTTGTATCTCACGCGCGTGATGCGGACGGCGGCATGAGCTCGCTGGCCGCGACCCGCCCCCGCGTGCGCGCCGCATCTGCTCGCCGGCGCTTCCGTCCGGCGCGCCTGGCGCTTCACGTGTTTCTAACAGCGATGGTCTTGCTCTGGTTGTTCCCTCTGTCCTGGGCGATCTTCGAGTCGCTGCGGCCCATTGGCGAGACCATCACCAACGGTTTCGTCTCATGGCCGCAGCACCTCGGCCTCGAGAACTACACGACTGTCTGGACACAGGCGGACATGCCCTACTACTACCTGAACACCCTGATCATCGTGGTCCCTGGAGTAATCCTCACGTTGCTCCTTGCCTCAATGGTTGCGTTCTGCTGCTCGCAGTTCAGCTGGAAGTTCAACCTGGCGGTCCTGATGATTTTCACCGCCGGCAACCTCCTGCCCGCGCAGGTCATCATCGTCCCCCTCTACTGGATCTACTTGAACACTCCTCTGCCAATGTTCGGATCGATCGACATCGGCAGGTTCTCGTTCGCATTGTTCAGCGACAACGGGCTCCTGTACGACCAGTACCTCGGGATCATCCTCATCCACGTCGTGTTCCAGACAGGTTTTGCCACGTTTGTGCTGAGCAACTACATGAAGACGATCACAAAGGAGATCACCGAGTCGGCGCTGGTCGATGGCGCGAACCTGCTGCGGATCTGGTGGAGCGTGATCCTCCCGCTCTGCCGCCCGGCATTGGCAGCGCTCGCGACGTTGCTGTTCACCTTCATGTACAACGACTTCTTCTGGGCGTTGATCCTGCTGAAGACGGGTGACCGGCGCCCGATCACCAGCGCGCTGAACAACTTGCAGGGCGAGTTCTTCATCAACTACAACCTGGTGGCCGCCGGCGCTCTGCTGGCCGCCATCCCACCGGTGATCATCTTCATCGCCCTGCAGAAGCACTTCGTCGCCGGGCTGACACTCGGGTCGACGAAAGGGTGATCGCAACACGAAGCTCGCCCGCGGTATGACGGGAGGCGGGCCCCTTCTAGGAAAGCGGCTGCCGCACCTCATGTATGGCGGCGACTACAACCCCGACCAATGGCCGGAGGAAGTCTGGTCAGAGGACGTGCGCCTCATGCGCGAGGCAGGCGTCAATCTCGTGTCGCTAGGCATCTTCGCCTGGTCCCGCCTCGAGCCAAAGGAGGGGAAGTTCAACTTCGAATGGCTCGACCGGATCATGAACATGCTTCACGAGGGTGGAGTGTCAGTCGACCTTGCAACCGCAACTGCGTCGCCACCGCCGTGGTTGTCGCATGCGCATCCGGAGATGCTGCCGGTGCTGGCCGACGGGGTTCGGTTATGGCCTGGCGGGCGCCAGCACTATTGCCCAAGCAGTCCCATCTACAGGGATGCGACGCGGCGCCTCGTCGACGCTCTCGCCACCCGATACGCGAAGCACCCGGCGCTGGTCATGTGGCACGTCGGCAATGAGTATGCGTGCCACGTCCCGGCGTGTTATTGCGATGTGTCAGCTCACGCGTTTCGAGAGTGGCTGAAGCAGCGGTACGGCAGTCTCGAGGAGCTCAACCGCGCTTGGGGCACTGACTTCTGGTCTCAGCGATATTCGAGCTGGGAGGAGATTTTGCCGCCGCGCCGCACACCCACCTGGCCGAACCCCACCCAGCAGCTCGACTTCATGCGCTTTTCTTCGGATGAGCTGCTCGAGTGCTACGAAATCGAGCGAAAGGTTCTGACCGAGCGCACGCCGGGCATCCCCGTTACCACCAATTTCATGCGCTTCTTCAAGCCTCTCGACTACTGGAAGTGGGCGGAGCGCGAGGACATCGTCAGCGACGACGTGTACCAGGATCCTCTCGACCCGGAGGCAGGCATGCGCTCGGCGATGGCCGCCGACCTCATGCGGTCATTGGGACGCGGGCGGCCGTGGATCCTCATGGAGCAGTCGCCGAATCGTGTCAACTGGCGCGAGGTGAACGTGCCGAAGGCTCCGGGGCAGATGCGTCTGTGGAGCTTTCAGGCGGTCGCGCGGGGCGCTGACGGCGTGTTGTTCTTCCAGTGGCGACAGTCGCGAGCCGGCGCCGAGAAGTTCCACAGCGCGATGGTCCCGCACGGCCCTCCGCAATCCTCACCAACGTGGCGGGAGGTGGTCCGTCTGGGAGGCGAGCTGCGGGCGCTCGACGCGGTTTGCGGCAGCCGGATCCGGGCCGATGTGGCGATCCTCCTCGATTGGGAATCGTGGTGGGCGCTGGAGCTGCCTTCCAAGCCATCCAACCGAATCCAGCAGCTAGAGCAGCTCGAGGCTTATTACCGCCCGTTTTTCGAAGCCAATGTCACGGCTGACTTCGCTCGGCCCACCGACGATCTTTCGGGCTATAAGCTGGTGGTGGCGCCCAGCCTCTACCTGGTGAGCGATGCCGCGGCGGCCAACCTGTGCGCCTACGTGGAGGGTGGAGGCAACCTGGTGATGTCGTTCTTCAGCGGCGTGGTCGACCCGAATGAGCACATCCGGCTCGGCGGGTACCCGCAACCGTTCGTCCCAATGCTCGGCGTGCAAGTGCTCGACTGGGTGCCGTTGGGAGACGGCGAGACATTGCCGGTCAGGTTCAGCGACAACAGCGAGGCTGGCGCCGACCTATGGGCCGAGCTGCTTGCGGTTCAAGGCGCTGAGGTGCTGGCAACCTTCGCGGCCACATACCTCGATGGCCATCCGGCCGTGACGCTTAATCACTTTGGCGCCGGAACCGCTCAGTACGTCGGCACCCAGCTGGATCCTTCCGCGCTGGCGAACTCTTTGAAGGCCGCGTGGACTCGGGCAGGGATCAGACCCGTCACCGAGGTGCCGCGCGGCGTTGAGGCAGTGCGGCGCGCAGTGGACGACGGTTCGCTGCTCTTCCTTCTCAACCATGGAGACGCTTCAGTCGAGCTGGCGGTTTCGGGCGAGCCGGTGCAGCTCAGTGGGGGGAGCGTCCTGACTGACGGACGCCTCCACCTGGAGGCGCGGGACGTGGCAATACTCCACGAGAAGAAGGTCTCCGCCCCGACCAAGACTGTCTAACGAACGGGCGGGTCAGCAGGTAAGGCGGGCTCCTGGCCGAAGACAACGAACACGAGTAGCAGACCCAGTGCGAGCAGCGGCGGTCCCCAATCCGCCACCGGGCCATCGGGGAAGAAGATGCGGATCACAGCGGAGGAGACCAGGTAGATGCCCGCCAGGGCGAGCGCGAGCCGGAAGCGCCGGGCGGCGAACCTGAGCTGTCGGCGAAGGCCTCCGCGCCTGGTCGAGAGGACGCTCAGGCTCAGAGCGACGAACAGCACAAGGCCGATCAGGAATCCTCTCACCGGCGGCAGTCTGCCAGAACCGCCGACCCAGTAAACTCCAAAACTACCGCCGGAGGCTCGGTCCCTCGAGACGAACGGCGAGATCCCCGGGC
>DATLPO010000163.1:0-4078 GCA_035535675.1 Candidatus Limnocylindria bacterium | reverse complement strand
GCGGCGCCCTCAACCAGCATGTGCGGGGAGTTCTCCATGAGGTAGCGGTCTTTGGCGCTGCCGGGCTCCGACTCGTCGGCGTTGACGACTATGTATTTCGGCCCTGGGTGATCCTTGGGGACGAACGACCATTTGGTGGCGGTTGGAAAGTCGGCGCCGCCTCGCCCTCGCAGCCCTGAGGCCTTCACCTCGTCGATCACCTGCGCTGCGGTCATCCCCGTGACGACCTTGTGCAAGGCCTCGTAACCGCCAAGCCCTTCGTAGACGTCGAGCTTGTGCAGGTTGGCTTTGCCGAACCACTCGGTCAGCACCTTCCCGCCGACTGTTCCGCGCTGCTCAGCCACGTTTCTTGGTCCTCGGGGCCGGTTTCTTACGCGGGGCGGCGGGCTCAGTCTCGGAAGGCTCGGGTCGCCGAATCCTGACATGCCGCCGCACCAGGCGACGGTCGTTGACCAGGCTGTCGATCTTCGCGCGCGTCAGATCGACCTCGTACCTGTGGTCGAGCCGCGCCACCGGCGCGTACTCGCAAGCTCCCAGGCACTCGACCTCTTCGTAGGAGAAGAGGCCGTCCTTCGACACTTCACCTGGCTCGCGAACCCCGATTGCGTCCTTCAGCCGATCGACCACGTCTTCGGCTCCGCGCAGCATGCAGCTCAAGTTGGTGCACACGTAGAACCGGTGCTTGCCGACGGGCTCGAGGTGGAACAGGGTGTAAAAAGTCGCGACGCCTTCCACGTAGCCTGGGTCGAGCTGCAGCGCTGCGGCCACCTCGCTCATCGCGTCGGGCGTCAGGTGTCCAAGCTCCTCCTGCGCGAGGTCGAGGGCCGGCATCACAGCGGAGCGCGGCTGCGGGTACTTGGCCGGCAGCGCCTTGATCTCTTCCAGCAGGTGGCTCGAGAGCGCTGTCACCTGTCGACGTCTCCAAGGACTGCGTCGGCGGTGCCGATGATCGCGATCATGTCGGCCACCATGTGGTTGAGGGCCATGCGCTCGAGCGCCTGCAGGTTGACGAACGATGCGGAGCGAAACTTCACGCGGCGCGGCTTGTGAGTGCCGTCGCTGACGATGTAGCAACCGTTTTCGCCACGCCCCGATTCGACTGCGACGTACACGTCGCCCGGAGGTACCGAGTAGCCCTCCGTGAAAAGCTTGAAGTGGTGGATGACCGCCTCCATCGAGGTCTCGAGCTCCTCGCGCGGTGGGGGAAGCATCTTGCGGTCGTCAACGTTGATCGGGCCCTCCGGCAGCCGATCGAGCGCCTGGCGCAGGATCTTCACCGCCTCGCGCATCTCCTTGACGCGCACCAGGTAGCGTCCGTAGCAGTCGCAGTCGTTCGATGTCGCGACCTCGAATTCGTAGTTCTCGTAGCCGGAGTACGGCATCGTCTTGCGCAGGTCCCACGCAATCCCCGAGCCGCGGATCATCGGCCCGCTGGCGCCGAGGACCTTCGCGTCTTCGGGAGAGAGCCGGCCGATGCCGATGGTGCGAGCTCGCCAGATCGGGTTCATGGTGAGCAGGTCCTCGTACTCGTCGATGTGCCCGGGCATCGCTTTGATGAATGTGTCGAGCATGTCGAGGAATCTCGGCGTCGTGTCGGCGAACACGCCGCCCGGCCTGATGTACGAGGTGTGCATCCGGAACCCCGAGATCTCCTCGTTCATGTCCAGGATCGTGTCGCGCTCCCTGAAGCAGTACATCAGCATCGACATCGCGCCGAGCTCGAGACCGCTGGTCCCCATCCAGACGAGGTGTGAGGAGAGGCGGGTCAGCTCGGACATGATCACGCGCAGTGCCTGCGCACGCGGTGGCACTTCGACGCCCATGAGCTTTTCGACTGCAAGCGCGTAAGCGAGGTTGTTGATGGGCGGCGAAAGGTAGTCATGGCGGTCGGTGACGACAACTCCCTGCTGCCAGCGCAGCGCCTCCATCTGCTTTTCGATTCCCGTGTGCAGGTATCCGATCACGGGCGTGATGCGGCGGATCTGTTCTCCGTCGAGGTCGACTATCAAGCGGAGCACACCGTGAGTTGAAGGGTGGTGCGGGCCGAAGTTGACTGTGAGCAGCTCGCCACCGAAGGCGCCTTTCTCCCCGGTCTTGGTGATGGTGACGCCCTCGGTCGTGCTCACTACGCCTCCTCCGGTGCGGTCTGCCACTTCTGGTGCTCTTCGGAGAACTCGACGGTCTCGCCGCCGACCGGGTAGTCCCGCCGAAGCGGGTGTCCTACCCAGTCGTCAGGCATGAGGATGCGGGTGAGGTCGGGGTGGTCGTTGAAGACGATCCCGAAAAGGTCGTATGTCTCGCGCTCGTCCCAGTTCGCCGGGGGAAAGATGTCGTGAACGGAGTCGATTCGCGGAGGGTCTCCGTCGACGAACGCGCGAACACGAATTTGTTTGAGGTTCTCCAGGTCGCGCAGCTGGTAGACGATCTCGAAACGTGCGGGAAACTCGCGTGACGAATCTGCCAGGTGATCGACGCACGTGAGAAATGTGAGCAGGCGATAGCCATCGGATCGAAGCGCAGCCAGCGCATCCCGGATGTTGTCGGCCGGCACGGTGATCCAGTCATCGCCGGCGCTGACGCCGCGGTCGATGATCAGGTGCGCTAGCGCGGCATCCAGGATGGGCTTTTCTGAATGCTGCTCGGAGATCACTGGCGCGGTGTGATGCCCTGGGCCTTGATGCGCTCCTGGAGGATCATCAAGGCGTTGAGGAGGTCCTCAGGGCGTGGGGGGCAGCCGGGGATGTAGACGTCGACGGGCACTATCTTGTCGACGCCTTGCAGCAGCGCGTAGTTGTTGAACACTCCGCCGGTCGAGGCGCATGCGCCCATCGAGATGACCCACTTCGGTTCGGGCATCTGGTCGTAGACGGTGCGCAGCACAGGCGCCATCTTCTGCGAGACGCGGCCCGACACGATCATCAGGTCCGCTTGGCGAGGCGAGGCGCGCATTGCCTCCGATCCGAAACGGGCGATGTCGACCCCCGCCGTGGCGGTGGCGATCATCTCGATCGCACAGCAGGCAAGCCCGAACTGCGCGGGCCACACCGAGTTGCCGCGTCCCCACCCGACGACCTTGCCGAGCGTCGTGGTGAGCACGTTCTGGCCCAAGGACTCCGCGAGCTCCTCTAGTCCCAATCGAGCCCTCCCTTCCGCCAGATGTGAGCGAGAGCGATGAGCAGGATGCCCATGAACACGAGCATCTCGATGAGGCCAAACCATTTGAGCTGGTGCAAGATCACCGCCCACGGGTAAAAGAACACGGCCTCGACGTCGAAGATGATGAAGAGCATCGCGGTGAGGTAGAAGCGGACGGAGAGCCTTGGGTGGGAGGGGGCTGTCGGAACGATTCCCGACTCATAAGGGGCGAGCTTGGCCTTGTACGGCTTCGATGGTCCCAGCACAAAGCTCAAGGTGACCAAAGCGCCAATCAAACCGAGAACTATCAGTACGTAGATCAGGAGCGGGACGTAGCTCTCGAGCAAATTTCCGAAGCGGCCTCAGGTGTTGGGGCTTTTAGGAACAACGTCAATTCTAAGTCGGCGGGGGACTCGGGCTGGCTAGCGGGCATCCTTGCGCTTGTGCTGGATCTTGGTACCGCGCGACAACGTGGCGTGGATCGGGCAGTAACGGTTGCACGCCATGTCTAATGCCGAATCCACCTGCTCGTTGTCTTGTTTGCCGTCCCAGCCCAGCACGAAGGTCACCTCGATCTTTGTGAAAGCACGCGGCCATTCCTTCTCTTGCTCACCTTCGACATGAACTTCGAGCGACTTGAGCGGCTGCTTGAACTTCTTGAGCAGCAGCACGGCGTTAAGGCCTGTGCAGGTGCCCAGTGCGCCGAGCAGCATCTCGGTCGGCCGCATCCCGTCGTCATCGCCGAAGATCGGCGCTTCGTCGACTGCGGCTGTGTGCCCGGAAGCTGACTCGACGTCGAACTTGACCTTGTGACCAGACCAACGGGCGACCGCCTTCGCCATGTGGCGAACGATAGCGGCCACACCAAGTATCGTGGCCGGCGTATGAGCGAGCCGCAGGAACCGGACAAGCTGTTCGGCCTTTCGACGCGCTGGCGAATCTT
>DATLPO010000162.1:0-2809 GCA_035535675.1 Candidatus Limnocylindria bacterium | reverse complement strand
CCGTGGCTACGGGCACTGGGTCCGCGACGTCCTCGTCTGGACGAAGGGCCCGTTCCTCTTCCGCAACGAAGTTGTTGGCACCGACGACCTGCAGGAGCACCGCCCAGCCCTTCCCGGCGAGGTCAAGCGGCTCGGCGACGATCCCGCCGTGATCCGCGTCGCGGCGGCCAGCGCAGCCATCGAGCTTGCCGCCCACGGCCACGATGCTGAGCTGCTCGCCGGCCCCTACCGCGAGTTCCTCGGCACAACCGGCAGTGCCACGCCCGCGTGCACCGGCCCTAGCTGCGAGCGGACATGACCTCGGCGATTTCGCCACCAGAGGAGGCATTTCTCGTGCCCAACCCGAACGAGCAGCTCTCGCGCGCAGTTGTGGCGAGTCAGCATCGCCAGCGGACCTTCTACCGAGTGAATTTCCAGGCGTCGAGCGAGGGGATCTAGATGGCTGCCTCCTTTGGCTGGGGAACCCTGGCCGCTTCGTCGCTGGTGATCGGCGCCATCATCGCGCTGCGCTTCAAGATCGGATTGCGCGCGATCGGGCTGATCATGGGCTTCGGCGCAGGCGTACTGATCAGCGCGCTCGCCTTTGACCTCGTTGAGGAAGGGGCCGACAAGGCATCCGGTAGCGGATGGGCGGTCGCGGGCCTCTTCGCCGGCTGTTTCGTCTTCTTCGGCGGCGACCGCCTGATCGACAACCTCGGGGGGAGCCAACGCAAGGACGCCACCGGCGACCAGTCGGGTGGCTCGCCACTTGCGATCGTGCTCGGAACCGTGCTCGACGGGATCCCGGAATCGATGGTGATCGGCCTGACGATCTACGAAGGCGGAGCGGTCGGCGCTGCCTACCTTGCTGCAGTCTTCATCTCCAACCTGCCCGAGGCGATCTCCTCGACGTCCGGCTTGGTCACCGCCGGCTGGAAGCACTCACGAATCATGTGGATGTGGATCGCGATCGCGCTGATCTCGGGACTCGCTTCGCTCGCCGGCTACGGCCTGTTCCAAGACGCCTCGCCGAACACCATCGCCTTCGTTCTCACCTTCGCGGCCGGAGCGATCCTCACCATGCTCGCCGAAACGATGATGCCCGAGGCCTTCGAGCACGGAGGCAAATTCGTCGGGGTCGTGACGACGCTCGGGTTCGCGGTCGCCTTCGCCATCCACACGCTCGATTGACTGTGGGCGCGCCGCACTCCCAAGACCCGCCAGCTGACGCCCAGTTTCGTCCCAGCTGGGTGATGCCGCCCGAGGGGGGCAGACGCTCGCTGGCGCAGGCCGCACGCTCAAAAGCAGGAACCTCGATGCGTCGATGCCGTCGATCGGCAACGTCGGCTTGGGGCTGGCAATGAAACGCGACGCCTGCGCGATCCGCGTCAAGCCCCGATCCCGCGATTCGGCGCAGCTCGCAAAGCAGCTTGATCAGCACGCGGACAGACACCCACCGACCACGCCTCCTCGGCACCGCGACGTGGCCCACCGCGATGGTCCGCCGCGCCGCGGCGTCGATTCGGCAGCACCGACCACGCTGCCCGTATCAGCGGAAACAGCAGCGCGTTGGTGCGCCCAGTGGCCCGAAAGCAAAAGCAGCACGGCGGCTACGAGGCGAAGCGGCGGCGCACTACCGGTGAGAGCGGCTCAATTTCATGCCAGCGGTATGACGAGGAGCGGCGCGCACTCACTTAGCCTCGCCTGCGATGCCGTCCAGCTGATCAACGGGAGGGGAAATGGCCAAACGCAAGGCTTCGTGCAATTGCGGACAGCTCAGGGCCACGTACGAAGGACCCGACCCAGAGCGCATATCCCTGTGCCAGTGCTATGAGTGCCAGAGGCGGACGGGCAGCGCGTTCAGCTGGCAAGCGCGACTTCCGATCGAGCACGTGACGATCGAAGGCCAATCGTCGACGTGCACGTTTCCCAGGGAGGAGCCGGTCACGTATCGCTCCTGCGACAGCGGTGGGGCCACGTTTCACTTCTGCCCGAAGTGCGGTTCGACCGTCTACTGGGACATCGCGGCTGCACCGGGGTTGCTCGGAGTCGCAATCGGCACCTTCGCCGACCCGACGTTTCCACCGCCGATGATTTCCGGCTTCGCGGCGGAAGGGGCTGCCTGGGCGATGAACGTCTCGGACCTTCCGATGCCGGGGGGACGGTACGACTACGACGGAACCTCACACGGCGGGCCACGAGCGTGACCACGCCGGCCATCACGTCCAGCGGCGGGCTCACCCGTTCAGCATCTCCGGCTGGTTTCTAACACGTCACGGGGTTCACGGCACGCTGCAGCTCTACCGCAGGCCGGCCCGCAGGCGCTCCACCGTATGGCGCGTCCCGCCGTGATCCGACGCCTCCGACCGGTTGGACGGGCGCGCGCTTCGCGAGGTGTGGCGCTCGCATCCTGGTCGGGCCCGGATCTTGAGGCGCCTGTCAATGGCGATCACTACCGAGGGGACGGCGACGACAATGGCGACGAGGACCAAGACGACCGAAAACGGTGGCGGCGGGCCGAAGCGGGGCGCAGCGGCGTCGCAGCTGTCGGTAGCCGAGCGCATCGCGCGTGGCAAGGCCGCGCGAAAGGAGATGCCGCGGGCTGCTCACGCGGCGTTCGAGTCGCGGTCGGCTCGGGCCGATCCGGTCGAGTTGCTCGAGCGCCAGGCGAAGACGCGGGTCGCGGAGCTGGTACCGATTCGCTACGGGCGGATGCTGGTCTCGCCGTTCACGTTTTATCGCGGAGCCGCGATGATCATGGCCCACGACCTCGAGCCAACGCCGCGGTCGGGGCTGACGGTGCAGTGTTGCGGCGATGCGCACCTGTCGA
>DATLPO010000161.1:0-7973 GCA_035535675.1 Candidatus Limnocylindria bacterium | reverse complement strand
GGCGGCAGGGTCGCGAGCATGGCTGCGATCGAAGCGGACTTCGGCGGGCTGATCCTTTTCTCCTATCCACTGCACCGCCCTGGATTCACCGAGCAGCTCAGGACCGAGCACCTGCCCTCGATCCGCTGTCCGACCCTTTTCTTGAGTGGCGACCGCGACCCCTTCGCGCGCCTCGAGCTTCTCAAGGAGGCTGTGAAGCTCGTCCCCAACGCGAGACTCGAGATCTTCAAAGGCCAGGGTCACGGACTGCTCGCCGTCCTCGACCAGGCTCTCGACGTCGCCGCAGACTTCATCAAGAAGTTGAGGTGAGGCCGGAGATGCCAACCGGAGCTTCGGCGCCCATGCGGCCCATCTGCGTCGTTGCGCCCTCCGTTGCTCGCTTACGCATCCACGGATGCGCGCGCTCCGCTACTCGGTCGCGCCTAGCAGCTGGACCACCTGGACACCGAATCTCTCGGCCGGCCCTCCGGCCTCACCTCATCAAATGACAGCCAGCCAGCACATGGTCAAGGCCAACGGTCTCCGCTTTCGCACTATGGTCGACGGCCCGCCGGACGGAGAGCTATTCATCCTGCTGCATGGATTCCCGGAAGGCGCTGAGTCGTGGTCGCATCAGCTCGACGCACTGGCGAAGGCCGGGTACCTCGCTGTCGCGCCGGACTTACGGGGCTATGGACTCAGCGATGCGCCGGAAGACGTAGAAAGCTATTCGATCGATCATCTCGCCGACGACGTGCGTTTCATGATCACGGCCTTCGGACGCCCTGCCGCCCACGTCGCCGGTCACGACTGGGGCGCGATGGTGGCATGGTTCTTCGCCGGCCGGTATCCCGAAATGACAAAGACACTGACGGCTCTATCGGTACCTCACCCCGCCGCGCTCGCCGCCGCCAGCCGCGACGATGAGGATCAGCAGGCGCGCTCGCGCTACGTCGGACTCTTCCTCGAGGCGGGAAAGGCCGAGCGAGTGCTGTCTGACGACGAGTTCCGACGATTCAGACAGATGTTTCGCTCTGGTCCGAGCGGCGACGCCGTCCCCGACAAGGTGATCGACCACTTCGTTCGCTCGGTCAGCCGGCCGGGCCGCCTCACGGCGGCGCTCAACTACTACCGCGCCAACCTCGGCTCCGGCAGCGGTGGCGCCTGGGCGGCGCTCACCGAGATCGGGCCGATCAAGATGCCGACGGTGCTCCTGTGGGGCGACGAGGACCCCGCTTTGGGCAGGCGCGCCGCTGAGGAAACCGAAAAACACGTCGCAGGCGAATACCGGCTCGAGGTATTGCAAGGAGCCGGCCACTGGTTGCAGTTCGAGCGTCCGGGCGAGGTGAGCCTCGCCCTGACCTCTGCAGCAAGCAAGTAAGCTGTCAGCGATGCTCCAGCGGGAAGACCCGGAGCGGCGCCAGGTTCTGCGCCGCCTTGATGACATCTTGGAAACCCTCGAACAGCTCAACCTGCACGAGAAGACCGAGCTGACCGACTACGCGGCGGAGCGTCTCGTGATGCTGGGGATCAAGAATCCTTACGACATTCCGATCCCGCAGCTGATTGAGAAGGTTTGGGCGATGCAGCAGCCATTCCTCACCACCATCGTCGTGGAGCGCCGCCGCCGCCGCCGTCGCAAGATGGATCCGCAGCTCTCCAGCGGCGCCGGGATTGCCTGAGCTCCGGCGATCCTGATCGAGCGCGGCCCGCTGCCGCTCTAAAAGGCCTCGCGCTGAAACCCGCCGATTGGCTCGCACTCTTCCAGCGAATCAGCGCTGACGTGAGCGAGACAGTCAAGCCATTGGCCGGAACCGAGGCAGGGCGCGCGCCGCTCACTGTTGGCGCCGGTGGCGATCGCACGATGGAGCTCGACCGTGCGGCTGAGGCTGTCGTCTTCGGCAGGCTGCAGGCGGCGGCCGATGACGGCGAGAAGTTTTCAGTGCTTTCCGAGGAGGCCGGCCGGCGCAGCTTCGGGGCCGACTACCCGCTCGTGCTCGTCGACCCTGTTGACGGCAGCCTCAACGCCAAACAAGGGTTGCCGCTTTTCGGAATCATGCTCGCCCTCCTCGATGGACCGAACGTTGCCGATGCAGTCGTCGGCTGCGTGGTGAACCTGGTTACCGGCGAGTCCTGGACTGCGATCCGCAAGCAAGGCGCACGGCGCGCCGGCCGGCCCGTGGAGGTGCAGCCTCCGCAGGATCGCGGCCGCATCGAGCTGCTCGGGCTCGAGAGCAATCCACGCTCGCTTGTCGCTGCGCGGCAGCTGGTGGAGCGCTCGAGCAAGATCCGCATCCTGGGCTCGATGGCGCTGTCGATCGCGCACACCGCAGCGGGCGGATTCGACGCCTTCTGCGCGCCGATCCCCATGCGGGTCTTCGATATGACGGCGAGCCTGCTCATCCTGCGTGAGGCAGGTGGGGTGGCCAGCGACGTGCGCGGCCAATCGCTTGATGGGCTCGCTTGCACCCTCGAGGCGAGGACAACATTGGTGTGCGCGCCCAGCGAAGAGCAGCACGCCCTTGCGCTCAAGTCTTTCGGAGCGACGCCGTGATCTTCGGACCGCAGCGAACTGTTTTCGCGCTCCTCAGCTTTGAGGGTCCCGACCAGTACAGCCAGGCCGGTGGGCTCGGCGTTCGCATGAAGGGCCTCTCGCGGACCTTGGCGCAGCTCGGTTACGAGACTCACCTCTTCTTTTGCGGCGACCCTGACCTGCCGGGCGAGGAGACCCACGAGGCCGGTCGCCTTCACTACCACCGCTGGTGTCAATGGATCTCTGCCCGCCACCGCGACGGTGTGTACGACGGTGAGGACGAAAAGATCCGTGATTGGAATTCCAGCCTGCCATTGAGCCTCATCAACCAGGTGATCGCCCCGGCGATCGCCTCGGAGCGAAACGTCGTCCTGTTGGGTGAGGAGTGGCACACGGCGTCATCGATGAACCTGATTTCAGATGCGCTCTATTACCGAGGTCTTCGCGACCGCGTGGTGATGCTCTGGAACGCCAACAACACGTACGGCTTTCACCGAATCAACTGGGGGGCCCTCGCCTTTGCCGTGACGATGACGACGGTAAGTCGCTACATGAAATTCAAGATGTGGGAGTCAGGCCAGAACCCGATCGTCATCCCCAACGGCATCCCGCGCTCCTCGATCCGGGATGCCGATCCGGAAGCGGTGGCGGAGCTTAGGGCGGCAGCGGCGGCCGACCATTTCTGTTTCAAGATCGGCCGCTTCGACCCTGATAAGCGATGGCTGATGGCGGTTTCCGCGGCGGGCTATCTGAAGCGTCACGACCGGCGGATGCGATTACTCATGCGCGGTGGCCGCGAAGCGCACGGTGGAGAAATCTTCGCGCACGCCGAGAACCAGGGATTGATCGTCATCGACGTGGACGCTCCGAGCGACCCGTCGGGATTGGCGTCCATCCTCCGCGAGCATCCCGAGGCCGACGTCATCAACCTGACGAGCTTTGTGAGCGACGCCATGCTGGGGGTCCTTTACGCGGCCTCCGATGCGGTGCTTGCCAACTCCGGGCACGAACCATTCGGGCTCGTCGGGCTTGAGGTGATGGCGGCAGGTGGCCTGGCCGTGACGGGGTCCACCGGCGAGGACTATGCCGAAGCTTTTCGTAACGCCTTGGTCCTGGAGACGAACGACCCGATCGAGCTGATTACGGAGCTCAACATGCTGAAGCAGCGCCCCAAGCTCGCCGCCTCGATGCGGAGGCGTGGCAAGGTGACCGCGCGCCAGTACACCTGGGAGAAGATCATCGACCAGCTCCTGCTCCGGGCCGAGTTCGCCGCCGCTCAACAGGCCGTGAGGTTGCCGGCCGTCGAGCCAGTGCCGGCCAAGATGCCCAGGCGGCCGTCGCGCCCGGCGCCCGCCTAGGGTGGCCGAGAACCTTGTCGTCTACACGGTCGTCCATCAGCCGCGGCGCCTGAAGCTGCCGGCCCAGGTCATCCCGCCCAAGAGCCCGCCTGAGGCGATTCCCGACTTCATTTTCGACGAGGCGATGAACCGGCGCTACTTCGAAAAGGTGGCGACTTTCGCCTACACGCCGGCGAGCGCCATGTTCCGCGACCTTGCAAAGCGCGGTTGGAAGATGTCGATCGGCTTCAGCAATTCGTTCCTGCTCCAGGCGGAGGCGTGGGCGCCGAAGGTGCTCGACTCGTTCAAGCGGCTTTGCGCCAGCCCGAATGTCGAAGTCGTCTGCGTCGAGCCCTACCACTCGTGGCTGTTCTATATCGACATCCTTGCGTTCAAGGAAGCGATGGTCCACTCGCGGGAACGCCTCGAGGGACTTTTTCAGAAGCCGGTCACCGTCACTGACACGACCGAGATGTTCATGTCGAACGACGTGTACTTCGCGCTTCAGCAATGCGGTTTCACCGGGGCGTTCATGGAAGGGCGCCCGTGGCAGCTGGGGTGGCTGGAGCCAACCCATGTCTATCGCTACCCCCTGCAGCGGCTCGCCCTTCTCTGTCGACATCACGACCTGTCGGATGACGTCGGTTATCGCTTTTCCAACCGGAGCTGGGCAGAGTTTCCACTTACCGCGGAGCGGTATGCGGGCTGGCTGCGCGAGACGTGGGGCGACGTGGTGACCCTCGGCTGGGACTTCGAGACTTTCGGCGAGCACCACAGCGCGAACACCGGCATCTTCACTTTCATGCCCGCCCTGGCTGCGGCGCTGAAGCAGCGCAAGGTGCGGATGATGCTGCCCTCGGAGGCGATCGCCGAGTTCGGAGACAAAGGCTTCGAGGTGCCGGTCAGCGAGTACGGGACCACATGGGCGGGCGAGGGCGGAATGGAGTTCTTCCTCGGGAACTCTGCGCAGCAGGGGATCTTCCGCCTGATGCACCACGCCTACTCCAAGGCGCGCCTCACAGGGGACCCGCGGCTCGTCGAGATCGCGAAGTGGCTCCTTCAATCCGACAACCTGCACCTCATCCAGTGGTTCAGCCGGTGGGGCCCTGAGGCGGAGGTGAGCGCGTATTTCACCCCCGACGAGTGGTGGGAGCTCGGCGCGCTGGGCATCCTACGAGAGCAGCAGCGTGTGTACATCAACTTCATACGCGCTCTCGACGACTGGGCGAAGTGACCGCCTCTGGGATGATTACCCGGTGAAGCCCCTCCACGTCGCTTTCGTCTGGCATATGCACCAGCCTTACTACAAGGACGACCTCACCAGTACGTACCTGCTGCCCTGGGTGCGGCTGCGCTCGGCCAAGGACTACTACAAGATGCCGGCCCTGCTCGATGCCTACCCGAAGGTGCGCGCGACCTTCAACCTCGTTCCCTCATTGCTGGCCCAGATCGAGGACTACGGCAAGGAGGAGTCGGTCGACCTGTTCCTCAACCTGAGCCGCCGCGACGCGGAGGATCTGTCAGGCGAGGAAAGGGAGTTCGTGCTCCGCTGGATGCGCGAGTCCCCCCGCGCGCTTCGTGTTCAGCAGTCGCCGCGCTACCTGGAGCTGGCCTCCCGGCCTGTCGATGCGCAATTCACGACTGCCGACATGCGCGACCTTCAGGTCTGGTTCAACCTCGCGTGGTTCGATCCGGCATGGGCCGAGTCCGACCCGCGCCTCGCGGAGCTCAAGCGAAAGGATCACGGGTTCACCGAGGAAGACAAGGCCCCGCTGTTCGAGGCCCAGATGGAAATCATGAAGATGGTCATCCCCAAGTATCGGGAGCTTGCGGACCGCGGTCAGGTCGAGCTGACCTTTTCGCCTTACTACCACCCGATCCTCCCCCTGCTCGGCCACGTCGACTCCGCGCGAACCGCGAATCCGTCCCTGCAGCTGCCGGAGCGCCACTTCTCCCATCGCGAGGATGCCGAGCGCCAGATCGAGCTCGGGCAGGGCCTTTTCGAGCGGTTGGTCGGGCGAAAGCCGACAGGCATGTGGCCGTCGGAGATGGCGGTCGGCGAGAGCGTGGTCGGAATGGCGGTGAAGGCAGGTATCGATTGGATGATCAGCGACGCAGAGGTCCTTGCGCGTTCGCTCGACGGGCCTCTGACGCCTGAGCGGCTTTACCAGCCTCACCGGGTGGATCGCGAAGGACGATCGCTCGGGATGGTGTTCCGCGACTCACAGCTGTCGAATGTGATCGGCTTCGACTACCAGCGCATGTCCTCGATCGACGCCGCAAGAGATCTCACCGGCCGCCTCAAGCGGATCCGTGAGGAGCAGGAGGATCGCGACTTTCTGGCGGTGATCGCGCTCGATGGCGAGAACGCGTGGGAGTTCTACCCACGCGACGGCCACGATTTCTTGAACGCCCTCTACACCGAGCTCGAGGCGTCGCCGGAGATCGTCACCACCACCGTCAGCGATTTCCTGAAGGAGCACCCCGCGCAGCATCAGCTGCACCGCCTCCACACAGGAAGTTGGATCGGCGCGAGCCTCGATACCTGGATCGGCGATCCCGAGCACAACATCGCGTGGGACCTGCTGGCTGAGACGCGGGACTGGCTAGAAGACCAGCTGCGCCAGCGACCGAAAGAATCCGAGCAAGCCGCATTGGCCTGGCGCGAGATCCTGATCACCGAAGGCAGCGACTGGTTCTGGTGGTTCAGCCGCAAGCACGACTCCGGGATGGACCCGATCTGGGACAACCAGTTCCGTCTCCACCTCCGCAACGTCTACAAGCTGATGAACCAGCGCCCGCCGGCCCGCCTCTTCCAGCCCATCATCGAGCGCGCCACCACGCCCGAGCGCGGCGTCCCATCGGTGAGCATCAGCCCGACTTCGATCCAAGACCCTGTCTGGAGCCACGCCGGCTACTACCTCGTCGGCTCTGGGTTCGGCGCCCTCCACCGGCCTGCCGGGTTTGTCGAGCGAGTGTTCTACGGCAGCGATCGCGAGCGACTGTACTTCCGCATCGACACGCCTCGGACCCCTGCCGAGCTCGAGGCCCAGAGCATCGAGTTCTGGATCTACTGTTCGGGCGCGCCGGCGGGCGATGGCGGCGGCCAGATCGACCTGCCGCTGCCGGCCGCGGCCGCTGCTGAGCTGGGCTTCGAGCCTGCGCACGTGATCCGTATCGTGCCCCACGCCAAGGGTGCGTCCGTCACCGTCGCTCGCGTGGTCGAGCCGCAGACGAAGGCCCTGGCCGAGACCGAGTGGGAGTCACCAGATCCATTCTTCCTTTCGGTCCCTTACGAACACCTTGCGAAACACGAAGGGGACACGCTCGAGCTGGCGCTGGTGGTCAGCCGCGAAGGGCGCGACATCGAGCAGATACCGCCATCAGGGTCGCTCGGCTTGCGAATCCCTGGAGATCCGCACCCGATCGAGGTGACCGAGTCGCGGCATCTGAAGTTGCTGCTCGCGACGGCCGAGCTGATGCCGTTCGCAAAGTCGGGCAGCGTCGCAGACGTCGTGGCGGCCCTCTCGAAGGAGCTCCACCGTCTCGGTCATGACGTGAGGCTGGTGATGCCTCGGTACCGGCAGATCGACATCGCGCGGTACGGCTTGAAGCCTGCGGTGACGGAGCTGCAGGTGCCGCTGGGCGCCCAGACGCTGGCAGCCACCATCTTCGAGGGCCGTCTCGGAGAGATCCCCGTTTACTTCGTCGACTGCCCGTCGCTGTACGACCGCGACGGCATCTACGGGTTCGGAGACGACGACGCCAGGTCGGTCTACTTCAGCCGCGCCGTCCTGGAGATGCTTCCGGCCATCAAGTTCTTGCCGGATGTTATCCACGTCCACGATTCGTTTGCGGCCCTGATCCCGAACCTGATCGAGCGCGTCTACTCGGATGGGCCGATCGGCGAGATCGCCACCACCCTCACCATCCACAACCTTGCCGCCCAGGGCATCTACGGCTTCGGCGCGCTGCAGCTGGCGGGCCTCGAGAAGTGGGGCCTTCTCCGTGCAGGCATCCCGGGCCTTGACGACGTGGTCAATGCGCTCGCGCGCGGCATTCATTTCGCGGACGTCGTCAACACGGTGAGCGAGCGCTACGCGGCAGAGATCCAGACGCCGGAG
>DATLPO010000160.1:0-4567 GCA_035535675.1 Candidatus Limnocylindria bacterium | reverse complement strand
AGCGCCGAATCGGTGTCGGTGAAGATGACGCCCTTCTTTGACAGCTCCTCGTGGAGCGAGTGGTAGACGACCTCCGACTCGTACTGGGCGGAGACGCCGGCAAGGAACTTGCGCTCGGCCTCCGGCACGCCAAGCCGGTCGTAGGTCTTCTTGATGTCAGGGGGCAGGTCTTCCCACGTCTTCGACTGCTTGTCGGACGCCCGCAGGTAATAAAAGATGTTCTCGAAGTCGATGACGCTGAGGTCAGCACCCCAGGTGGGCATCGGCTTCTTGCGGAAGATCTCGAGCGAGCGGAGTCGCATCTTGAGCATCCACTCGGGTTCCTTCTTCATCCATGAGATCTCCTTGACGATCTCTGGGTTCAGGCCGCGCTTGGCCTTGAAGACGTACTCCTCGGGGACGAAGAAGCCGTACTTCTCCTTGTAATCGGAGCCAACGTCGATTTGCTTGGGTACTGTCGCCATCAGGCAATCTCCTCGGGCTTGAGGACCGCCGGCTCGTCAGTCTCCGCCCATTCCGAATAACCGGTCTTTTCCAGCCTGTTGGCGATCTCAGGACCACCCGACAGCACGAACTTCCCGTCGACGAGCACGTGCACGAAGTCGGGCTTGATGAATTCCAGGATGCGCGTGTAGTGGGTGATGATCAGAACTCCGAGCTCCGGCCCGCGCATGCGGTTCACGGCCTCGGCGACGAACTTGATCGAGTCGATGTCGAGGCCTGAGTCGGTCTCGTCGAGGATCGCGATCTCTGGTTTCAGCATCGCCATCTGCAGGATCTCCGCGCGCTTCTTCTCGCCACCAGAGAATCCGTCGTTGATGTAGCGGGGCAGGAACGAGTCGTCCATGTGCAGCACCTCGAGCTCGCCCTTGAGCATCGAGCGGAACTCCTTGGGAGAGATCATCTTGGACTTGTCCTTTCCGTCATAACCGCGCTTGGCGTTCAGCGCTGTGCGAAGGAAGTTGGTCATTGAGATTCCGGGCACGACCACGGGGTACTGCAGCGCGAGAAACATGCCCAGGCGCGCGCGCTCGTCAACTTCGAGAGCGAGCACGTTCTGGCCTTTGAAGATGACCTCGCCGCCGTCGACCGTGTAGCCGGGGTGGCCCATCAGGGTGTGGGAGAGCGTTGACTTGCCTGAGCCGTTGGGGCCCATGACCGCGTGCACCTCGCCCTTGTTGATGGCGAGCGTGACGCCTTTCAGAATCTCCTTGCCATCGACGCTGGCCCGCAGGTCTCGAATCTCGAAATCAGCCAACTTTTCCTGAGCTCTCCTTAACTTCATATGTGCAATCCGGCGCGGCCTCAGCCATCCATGTCGAGCGGGTGACCGAAGCGCCCAGCAGACGCTGGTACATCTGCTGCTCGTTGTGGCACGGCAGGCCGGTGCGGGCCGCGACGTCCTGGATGGGGCAGTTGCAGTGGCGGATCGCGAGCCCACCCTCGGGAAGCTCCACCACCTCGGCCATGTGACCGTGCTCGGTGGCGAGCTTTGCCAGCTCGCGGACGCGCGCCTCAAAGTCTAGCCCTGCCAATCGCGGGGCGTACTCGGCTTCGAGGCGCTCCGCCCGGCGCTCGAAGAAGCGCTTGAGCTGCTCGTCCGAGAGGAACTCGACAAGGTCCCCGGCGAGCTCGCGGTGGCCGTCGGGGAAGTGCTCGCCGGCGGCTGCCGTCAGCGCGTAAACGTTCTCAGGTCGCCCGCGCCCATGCGGCTCGGCGTGTGCGACGGTGGCCAGCCCATCGGCCTGAAGCGCCTCAAGGTGGCGCAGCGCCCCCTGCTTGGAAACTTCGAGGTGGGAGGCCACCTCCCCCAAAGTGGCGTGTCCTCGGGTCTTGAGGAAGGCGAGGATGCTGTCGCGTCGGGAATCCACGTCCTAATCCTACGAGTTTTTCAACACAGGTGTTGAAATACCGCCTTTCAGATCGAGACAGCGCGATACTCTCGGCCAGATGAAGCGCCTTCTAGGGGCCCTTTTGGCAGTCCAGGTCGCTCTGGCGGCGCAACCCGGACTTGCGGCGGACGCGGCCTGGGAGCCGTGGCAGAAGATCACGGGAATCATCGATGTCGACGGGCCGCGCACCGACGGATCGCTGATCGTCGCAGGGTCGGCCGCGCTCTACCTGGTGGACCCCTCGGGCAAGGTCACCCCGTTTGCTCGCGGTCCGGGCGGGTATCGCGACGACGCGGGTACCGAAGCGTATCTGGCGATGTCTCCGGGCGGAACCGTCAGCGCCGCCGGGTGCAGCTTCACGCCAGACGACACATTCTTGCTTCGGCTGCACATCCCGATCGGCATCAACCGAGTGAGCGCATCAGGCGATGAATCGGGCTCGTTCGCCAATCTGACTGGTGTCACCACGCTCAATGGGATCGCTTTTGACACCACAGGTTCTTTCGATCGCCGATTGCTCGTCAGCGGTCGTTTGGGCAGCAAGACAGTCATCTTTGCGATCGACTGCAATGGCGACGTCAAGGTGATCACGCGGTCAGCTCCGGTGCTCGAGGGAGGTCTGGCCGTGGCGCCGAGCACCTTCGGGGCTTTCGGCGGTGCGCTGATCGCCCCCGATGAGCTCAGCGGCAAGATCTACGCCATCACCGCAGCCGGCGCCGTCCGAGTGGTGGCGAAGCCTTCGCTGAAAGTCGGGGCTGACATCGGCGTCGAGAGCGTCGGCTTTGTGCCCGCCGGTTTCATAACCCGTGGCGGAGCCGCCTACTACCCCGACCGACTAAGCCCGGGAAGTCCTCACCCGGGAAGCAACAGCCTGCTGCGCTTAACGTCGGCGCAGCTTGGTGCCGCAGGCGTGCACGATGGCGACCTTTTTGCGGCGACCGAGGGTGGAGCGTTGGTTGTCGCTGTGCGCTGCGCGGCGTCGTGCACGACCATCCCAGTGGTGGCAGCGACAAAGGCGCACGGGGAAGGTCACATAGCTTTCACAGTGGCGCCTGCGCCGCCGACCCCAACCCCGACCCCAACCCCGCCACGAATCGATGCAACCGACCCCAACAGCGCGCTGCGTCTGGGTGGCGCCATCGCGATCGGCGCTCTTGTCGTGGTCGCGCTTATTGCTGCCGTGGCGACCCTCCGCCGCCGCCGCCGCTAACGCCACACCATCAGCTCGCCGTGGACAGGATGCTGCTGCTCGGAGCCCGCGGCCTCCGCGCATTCGGCTTCGGGTTCTCGGCAGTCCTGCTCGGCGTTTACCTCGAGGCGCGCGGACTTTCGCCGGCCCTGATCGGGCTGACATTGGGGCTGGGACTTGCCGCCGCCTCACTATCCGGCCTTGCTTCGGCGAGTCTTGCGGCGCGTTTCGGCCGCCGCCGCGCACTATCGATCGCAGGCCTGCTCATGGCACTTACGGGTTTGGATCTCGCTGTCGCGACATCGCTCGAGCTGCTGGTCGTGGCGGGCCTCACCGGCATGCTCGGCGCGGCCAGCGTCGACCTCGGGCCGTTCGCGTCGGTCGAGCAGGCCGTGCTCGCCGAAGCTGTCCCACCCGCCGCCCGCAACGTGGAATTCGGCCGCTACTCGGTCACCGGCGGTTTATTCAATGCGGCGGGAGGCCTTGCCGCCGCGCTCGCAACAGGCGTCGCGGGCGGCCGAGCCTTCTTCCTCATCTATGCGGTCATCGGGCTGATCACAGCCGTGCTTCCGATCTTCATGAGCTCGCGAGTCGAGGCGCCCGGTCCAGCCATTGCCTTTGGAAGGTTCCGGCCGCTGGCGGGCCTCGCCGCGTTGTTCGCACTGGATTCGCTTGGGGGTGGCTTCGTCGCCAACGCAGTGATCGCGTACTGGCTGCATGTTCGCTTTGGCGTCGACGTCACGACGTTGGGCCCGCTGTTTGCAGCCGTCGCCATTGTTCAGGCGATCTCTTACGAGGCGGCGGGGCGCCTGGGCGACAGGTTCGGGCTTGTCAACACAATGGTCTTCACCCACCTGCCCTCCAACATCCTCCTGCTGCTCGTGCCCTTCAGCCCAAACCTCAGCTGGGCGATCGGACTGCTGCTGGCTCGATTCGCTTTGTCCCAGATGGATGTGCCGGTGCGGCAGGCGTACGTCGTATCGATCGTTCCGCCCGCGGAGCGCGCCGGCGCCGTCGCGATGACAGGGGCGGTGCGCGGCGTGGCCCAATCGCTCGGGCCGGTCCTATCAGGGCTCGCTATCGGTGCCGCAAGCTTCGGCCTGCCCTTCTTCGCGGGCGGCGGGCTCAAGATCGTCTACGACCTTGCGCTGTTCGGCGGCTTTCGCAACCGCCGGGCGGAACACGAACGCTAACGTTGAGAGCGTGGCCGGCGATGACCTTGAGGCGCTCGATCCTGCCGAGCTTGAACGTCGCGTGGCTGACGTTCGTGAACGGATTCGTCCAGTGGAGCGTGACCTCGCCGCCCTGCGTGCCGAGCGCGATGTCCTGCTGACTGAGATTCGCAGGCGCGAGCGGCACGCCCACCGCCTCTCGCGAGCCGATGTCAAGACTGCGATGAAGGAGGGCCGGTTTCCAAGCATCGCTGAGCTGGTCGCCGCAGTCGAAGCCGGATCTCTCGACGAGTACGTCTACCACCTCAAAACAG
>DATLPO010000159.1:0-43335 GCA_035535675.1 Candidatus Limnocylindria bacterium | reverse complement strand
CCTTGGGCTCCAGGGTGGCGCTGTAGAACTGCACGCTCGAATGAATGCAGTAGTTGGCCGCAGCGTACGGCGGCAGGGTGCCTGAGTAGTTCGGGTTGACCCGGTCCAGCGCAAGGCCTGCTGCGACTGCCTCGCTTCCTGCCGACGGGCAAGCGAGGCGACGGTCGTAGAAGTTGACGCTGACAGTTCCGTCCTGCGCGACAGCGAGGTTGGGCTGGAACTCGTCAACGCTCGCATCTGCGTTGTCGTTGACCTGGATTGGGTAGCTCCAGCTCTTGCCCTGGTCGTACGAAGCGGTGAGGAGGATGTTTCCGGAGCCGCTGCTCTTCGACTCGTACGCAACATAGACGGGATAGTGGCCCTGGCTCGAGAGGTGGTTGCCGACCGCGAACGTCTCCTCGATACCGTCTTCGAACGTCGTGTTGACATAGCCCGGACCGGACAGAGGCGGAGTATGCACGTTGCCGGCCGCGAGGGAGGGGCCGACCCACGTGACGCCACCGTCGGTCGAGTAATCCATTTGCACGTCGACGCAGCACCCGCCTTGCTCGCTCTTGTAGTTGATCAACGATGTGTACACGACGCCCGCCGGGTCGATGTGCGGATACAGGTACGTGTTGTTGCTGTTGGAGTTTGCAGTCGGCAGCAACAAAGGAGTCGTCCAATCGCTGTGCGTCCCGTCCGCATTGGCGACGGCGGTGGACACGTATGGCTTGCTGCCGTTGCCATTGAAGTTGACGTACATCACGTAGATGCGGTTGTAGTTGGGGTTTGGCGACCCGTTGGGCAGCGTCTTGGTGCGGTCGATCGCGATCCACTGCTTGTCAGGCTCCTGGCCGAAGCCCGCGTCGGTGGTGAAGACGTAATCGGGATGGCCGCTATGGGTCGTGATCCAGTCGGTCACGCTCGTGGCACCGTGCTTTCGCACAGCAACCGAGACCGCTTCGTTGACCACTGCCGGGTTCGGCTCGTTGCCAGGCTCGTATTTCTTGTGGCCTGTCTTGTCGTAGTAGAACTGGTACGGCAGAATCGCCTCGTAGTAGTTGCCGTAGGCATCGAAGGCGCCAACCGGGTCGGTGTTGTCGGTCCAACCCTCGTAACCGGGGATGTGTCCCATCACCGGCCACGTCGCGGCGCCGTCCCACGACTCGTAAAAGCCGAGAAGGTGGTTGTAGCCCTCGGCGGCGGTGAACCACTTGCTCGAGCCGATGAGGTGCAGCGGGTTGAGTGGGTCGACCCGGATGTCGGACTCGGAGTGGTCGGTCACCAGCTTCGACTCTGAGGCCGGATACGGCGCTTTGCTTCCAATCTGTGTCGGATATGGAGCCGAGGCGCCGGTGTTCTCACCTGTCGTCGCGCCCGTGCAGGTCGATTCGCCCGTGTAGCCGTCATTCGGCCCGTTGTTGGCGGCCAGCGGAACCTCCGGCCGATAGCAGCTGACCTGCCGGCTGGTGACGAAAATATTGGTGACGGCGTGGGTGGCGAAGCTCTTGCTGTAGGCATGGTTGGACTGCAGCCCTTGCGGCACGTTGCCGATCCCGGGATCAAGGCCCGGGGTGGTGGCCGAGAGGGCCGCAGACGGCGCCAGCGAGAGGCTCAAGAGGACCAATCCAGCGGTTGCCCACCACGCGATCAAGCGACGCGTCGTCGTGCTCATATCCCCCTCCGAGTCCAGCCCAGCGAATGCACGCCCGAGCATAGCTGGCGCTAAGCGTCGGATCAAGCCGCAGACCTTCACCATTGAGTGCGGCCTTGCTTGCATTCCTCACTGTCGCCGCTGTCATCCTGCCGTTGGCGATCGACACATTCGTTCTGGGCACCGCCCTCGGCGCAGCGGGCATCGCCAAGCGCGACCGCCTCCGAACCAGCCTGATCCTCGCCGCTTTTGAGGCTGGGATGCCGATCGCCGGCTTCCTGATCGGTGCCGCGATTGGCGGCGCAATCAGTCTCTGGTCCGATTACGTCGCGGCCGCAGCACTTGCCGCGATTGGGGTCTGGATGCTGCGTTCGGGCGGCGCCGAAAACGAAGAGGCAGAAGCGAGCGTCCGCCTGCTCGCATCGGCGCGCGGCTGGGCGATCGTAGTTCTCGGGCTAAGCATCAGCCTGGACGAGCTTGCTATCGGATTTGGCGTGGGATTGCTGCGCCTGCCACTGCTCCTGATTGTTGGACTCATCGCCATCCAGGCTTTCCTTGCAGCGCAGCTCGGAATGACGCTCGGTTCCAAAATCGCTCAGAGGGCGAGGTATGCCGCGGGCCGGCTTGCCGGCCTACTCCTGTTGTCGGCGGCAGTGCTGGTTGTCGGCGGCAAGCTTGCAGCCACCGGGGGCTAGTTACAAAGGACCGCGACATCCTTGGTGACCGCCGCGGCGTCCTCCGTCAACGGCGCCGAGGACACCTGAAACTGAGATAGACCCTGGTCGACTTGCTGCTTATCACCGGCTTTGTAACCGTTCAGCGCGATCTGGAGCCCGCCGTCCATCGACAGTAGATCGCTCTTGAACCTCGTGACATGTGTGGTCAGGCAGGCCGGAATGTCGCCCTGTTTGATGACATCGATGGCGTACTGAACCTTCAGGTCGGCGGCCGCTATGGCGTCGTGGCAGCTGGTTGAAAGCTTTCCCTTGCAGTTGGTGCTGATCGCGGTCTTTGAGCGAATCACACCAGCAAGCGCAGGCAGGCCCGCGTCGTTCCAGAACGCCGCCGCCCGCGCGTACTCGGCGCCGGCCGGCGTCGGCGTTGGCGTGGGGAAAGAGGGCGGGGTGCGAAACCTAATCGAGAACAGGCTGTTGAGGATCAAGCCGGCAACCACTATGAGAACGAGACCACCGACAACCGGGATCCACCTGTATTCGTGCACCCGGCCTGGGGGAGGCCGTCCCCACAGTTGCGGGGCAGCCTCCGCCTCTTGAGGGGGAGCCGGCGGCGCTTGGTGTGGTGGTGAAGGTGGAGTCGGCGGCGGGGGCGCCAGCCAGTCCGGCGGTTCGCTCATCGCGTCCAGTATCGCTGGCCATATGAAATGCGGTCCTACCCAGGGGCCTTATCCTCGTGCCCTGATGATCATGTCGATCGGCGATCTCGTCCTCGATATCACGATCGTCCCCGCCGGGCAGCTGCGGCCGGATGACGACAACCAGGCAGTGATCCGGGTTGGCGGCGGCGGCCAGGCCGGCAACTTTTGCGCGTGGGCGGCGGCTCTCGGCTCACCAGTCCGCCTCGTGACGCGAGTGGGAGATGACGATCGCGGGCGACGCCTGGTGGCTGAGCTGGAGGCGGTCGGGGTGGAGGTCCTCGCTGTTTGGGGCGCCGACCCGACCGGCCTGATCGCTGTCCTGGTCGGCCCCAACGGTGAGCGGACGATGGCGACCCAGCGCGGCGCAAGCGCCGGCCTGCGTCCGACGGACCTTCGTAAGCCGTGGTTCAACGGGGTCAACCTGATCCACGTGCCTGCCTATTCGCTTTTCACAGAGCCTCTGGCGGGGGCGGCGCGTGCGGCGATTGACCTGGTGCGAAAGCGAAGGGGCCTGCTTTCGATCGACCTGTCGTCAGTGGCCGGCCTCAAGGAGTACGGCGGGGGGCGCTTCGCCGGCGATCTGGCCAAGCTCAAGCCTGACCTGCTGTTCGCCACGGAGGCGGAATCTGAAACTCTTGGCATAGGCATGGATGAGCTGGCAAGAGTAGCGGTGCTCAAGCTCGGCTCCCAGGGGTGCGTGGTTGCCGGTCGCCGCGTCCCTTCCCCACAGGTGAAGGAGGTGGACCCCACTGGCGCGGGCGACGCTCTCGCAGCCGCCTTCTGCGTCTCGTACCTGGACGGAGCAACCCCTACCGAGGCCGCGGAACGTGCAGTCGTCGTCGCTTCTGGCTCGGTGACCAAAGCCGGCGCGCGCCCGAGTTGAGTGAGTCCCTAGACGTCTCCCCCGAGGTCGCCGAGGCGCTGGCCGACGGCCGGCCTGTGGTGGCACTCGAGACGTCGATCGTCGGCCAGGGCCTGCCTGCCCCGCACAATTTGCGTGCTGCGCGCAATTGCGAGGCGGCGATCCGCGAGGAAGGTGCGGTTCCCGCCACGGTGGCAGTACTGGACGGCAGGATCCGAGTCGGCCTTACAGATGGCGAGCTCGAGCGCATCGCGGCCGGCGCGATCAAGGTGAGCTCGCGCGACCTCGGTCCTGCGCTGGCAAAGCGCACAGTCGGTGCCACGACGGTGGCAGCCACCATGCGAGTTGCGGGGATGGCAGGCATACGATTTTTTGCCACTGGCGGCATCGGGGGGGTGCACAGGGGGCATCCGGAGGACCAGTCGGCCGATCTTGTAGAGCTGAGCCGGACAGCAGTTGCAGTCTTCTGCGCAGGCGCCAAGATCATCCTCGACCTGGCGCTAACGCTCGAACGGCTCGAGAGCCTTTCGGTGCCGGTGCTCGGATACGGGTGCGATGAGCTCCCCGCTTTCTACGTCAGGCGCAGCGGCTGCCGCGTGAGCACGCGCGTCGACGGCCCTGACGAGACGGCGGCTGTGCTCCGTGCCGCCTGGGCCACAGGGGCCCGCGGCGTGGTGGTCGCCATCCCGCCGCCGGGCGAGCTTGTGGGTGCCGAGGAGATGGTGTTGCGGGCTGTTGGGGAGCTGGCTGATGTAGAAGGTCCGGAGGTGACCCCACGTTTGCTTGCGCGCATGGCCGAGCTGTCGGGCGGGCGCTCCCTCGACCTGAACGTAGAACTGGTGGTGAACAACGCGAGGGTGGCTGCTCGCGTGGCCGCCTCGCCGGAGAGGAGCGGTTGAGGTAGGCCCGCTGTGAAGTCGATGCGCAGGGCCCCCGCTGCAGCGGCAGTCGCGCTGGGGACGATCTGGGCGCTGACCTCAACGTGTGCGAGCGCGGGATGCGCGGCCGCTCCGGCGGCTCAATTGATGACGGCCGCCAAGCCGGCCGACTCATTTCAATTTCCACTACCGACCTGGGCGCCTCACTGCCTCGGTTTCGGCAGTCAGTGGCGCTATTGCGACGGAACAATTCTCCGGAGCTGCTCGGCCACCGGGGCCGTGTGGTTGCACACGGGTGTCGACATCCGCACTGGCATCCAGCCGGTGCGGGCGGCCGCCAACGGGGTGATCGCGGGCTACATAACTGATCCGACCTTCAAGGGCGGCGTCCTCATCCGCCACCAGACTCCGCAGGGAATCTTCCTCACGCAGTACTGGCACGTGTGGCCGCGACCCGGCTTCGGAGTTGGCAAGGTGGTTACCAGGGGCCAGGTGTTCGCCGACATCGCCAGCATGGGCAACCGTACGCATTTCCATTTCGCGGTGTTCAAGGGCGAGTTCGAGCAGAACGCGTGGCGCGGAGCTCTGCCTCCCTCCCGCTGCGACGGCTTCCCAGCCTTTCCCTATCGCTTCATAAACGCGACAACCTTCGTCAGGGCCCACCTGGCGCAGGTGCAGCCATCGCCGGCGCAGCCCACGCCGTCACAGCCGTCCCCAAGTCCGACAGCGACTGGCCCGACGCCCTCTGCAAAGCAGTGCGGCGCCGGGCCTTAACAGTCGCTGATAGTGGCTAGCCTGCTGCCAGGGCGGCTGCCTGGTTCAGCAGGCTCTTGGCCTGGGCGATCCAGTCCTTGGCGTCCTTCTCCTTTATCTGCTTGTTGTCGAAGGCCGCGCCGTCAAGGGCGATTTCGATCTTGAGTGCGAGCGCGTCACGCTGGTTGGTCAGGTCCTGGATCGAGCTTTCGATGCTGTTGTAAACGCTGTCGTCCGAGCTGGCGACAGCACGGGTCGAAGCCACGAGCGTGTTCATCCCGAACTGTCCGAACGGAGCGTTCAGCTGCTCGTAGATTGTCCCGAGCTCGTTGGTCGTGTTGCGGTGCTCGAAGAGTGTCTGCGGGATTGCGTGCTTGTCGAGTGCCTCCGTGAGGACCCTGCCGTCGTGCCTGTAATCATCCTTGAGTCCGAGGAGGGTCATCATCGTCGGACGCACGTTCACGTGGTCGGTCCATGTCGTCGAGTCGATGCCGTTGTTGGCAAAGCCGGGGCCGACGAAGCCCACCCAGGTGGTTGCGATCTCGGGCTGCACGTCGCCGTGACTCCAGGCGAAGTGATAGTCGATGCACGGGTTGCTGCCGCAGGACGGCCCGGTGGCTGCGGCGGTGATGAAGTAGTCCGGATTGCCGAAGGCCGTGAAGCTTGGCGTTCGGGCCGGGTCACTGTTGACCATGTGCAGTGCCTTTTGCCCGACGGCATCGGCCATGCGCACGAAGACCGGCGCAGCGGTCGGCCCATCGTAGGGATCGATCGCGTTCAATGCAGCGACGTTACGCTCGAGCGTGCGCAGCGTCGGGTCGGTTCGATCCGGCTGCCCGTTGACATAAAAGGTAGGCGCCGAATCGCTGTGCAAGACGAATGTAGGCGAGCTGGCCGGCAGCAGGGGCTTGATGTTGAGGTTGACCTCGCCGATCTGGTTCGAGGGACAGGCTGGAGTCGCGGTCCACGAGCAGTTTGAGTGCGCGTATCCGAGCGTGCCATCCGACTGCGGTATCCCGATGCCTCCCGCGTACCGATCGCCCTCATCGACCGTGACCACGAACATCGTGTTGGTCTTATCGATCCCGTCAGCGGCCAGCCTGTCGAAGAACAGCTGGAAAGCGTTGTCGTACGCCGCTAGAGCGCTGACGCTGTCGGCCTCGCCCGGTCCCGAGGCGCGCGGGAACAACGGATTGAACGGGGCAGGAAACGCTGAGGTGTGGTTGTCGTGGACGTCTGAGATGTAGCCATACGTGATGGGAATGCCCGACTCCTGCATCTGCGCCAGGTAGCCGAGTGTGTTGGCTGCTGTCGCGCCGTCGAAGCCCGGGAAGCCAGGCTGACCGAATGGATCGGTCACCGGCGCGCCGAACATGTTGTTGACAAAGTTGTGGCCGGGGTTGATCGCCGGGTTCACGTACTTGGCTCCGAAGAGGGCCTGGTATCCGAGGTAGGTCCCAGGCTCGTCCGGCAGCCTGTCAGGCCTCGAGTTCGTCACGTCCGTGGCGTTGCCGGCGCAGATGCCGCCGCCCTGGCCACAGTGGACTGCGATGCCGACATAGTCTGTGAGGGCCTTGGCGCGTGCGGCGGTTCCTGCGAGTGCTGCGTTCGAAACCACCGCGTCGTTCCATTCTGGCGAGCCGGTGCCAAACGCCTCAGACATATCTCCAAAGGGGCCTGTGCCGGTGTTCTCGAGCTCGATGTTGGCCAGGGAGACGGCGCCGACGTCGCATCCTGCCCGTGTGAACGGGACCCACGGCGCAGGCGTCGTCTTCTGGCCATCGGTGATCATGTTCGGCAGCGGGTCTCTCACGCCCGTCGAGTCATCGACGAGGTCCGTCCAGTATTTGAAAGCGCTGCTGAATGTGGGGACCTTGCTGGGTGACTGATAGAAGTAGCTGTTCGACACCGTGATCCCCTGGCGGTCCGGATACAGGCCGGTCATCGTCGACAGGATGCCGCCGGCCGTGTGGGAGATGAGGATGGTGTGGTCGTTGGTGAAGAGCGTTCCGTTGCTGGTCAGAAAGTTGAGCAGATGAGGCATCTGCTCGAGGTCCGAAGCGACGCTCTGGTTGTCGCGCGTGTAATGCGTGTTGTCGAACTGCAGGTAGACGACATGTTTGATCTGTCCGCCCGCAGAGTTGAGCTGGCAGCTGGACTGCGCGGCAGTCGTGGCCACCTGCGCGCCGGTGGGCGTGGCAGCCACCCCGGTTGAGAATCCAACTGCAAGAATCGCCGCGAGCGTAGGCCAGCGAAATCGCCCCATAGCACCTCTCCTCGTCCCCTAGCCGATCCACAGCGCCGTTGCCACGACGCCCTTGAAAAACCATAACTCGGAAGGGTTAAGCGCGCAAATCCATTTGATTAAACAGCGCCGCGAGAAAAGGAGAAGACGCCGGCCCCCACCCCGGGGCCAGCGCCTTTTAGATCTGTTTTGCCTTAATCAGCGGCGACGGCAAAGCCTGGCTCGCGTGCAGCCGGCTCCTCGTTCGCGTGCTGCAACATCACGCGCAAGCGGGATTTCGCAACCGCGAGCCTCGATGCAACGGTCCGCTCAGGGATGCCCAGAGCCTGGGCGATCGCGCGGTTCGTGTAACCGTGGTAGTGGCGAAGCACGATGGCTGCCGCCTGCTTGGGAGGCAGCTGAGCAAGCGCGTCGCTGAGGTCGCGGTGCTCAACAGATGCCTGGGGGTCGGGCCCAAGGCCGGGGCGACCGATTCGCCGGATCACCTCGCCAACCTCGCGCAGTCGCATCTTGCGCTGGTAGGAAACCGCCGCGTTGATGGCGATCCGGTGGACCCAGGCCTCGGCCGGAGCTATCGGCTGCCATGTGTCCCACTTCTTGTATGCCCGTTCGAAAGCGTCCTGTGCGCAGTCCTCGGCGGCCGCCCGATCACCCAACATTGCAGTCAAGGTGCCCAGGATCTTTCCATACGAAGTCTGGTAAAGGCGCTCGAAGTCCGCTTCGTCACCGGGCTGGTAGCTTGTCTGCTCACGCTGGTCGAATGAAGCGCCTGACTCCGACATCGTCTCTGCCATCCGGAAACCCCCTAATTGAGATGCCTGCGTTGTATGGCTCTTACTCTCTGGCAATGACCCCATAGCGGTCGCCGTACCGTTGGGCGGACTTTGACTCGCACAGTTGAAGTAGTCCGCAGGCGAGTACTACGGTTGGGGTAGGCGTTACTAATACAAATGAACGAATTCGAACTGCGACTGGAATCCGAGCTCGCACGGCTGTTGAACCCGATCGTGGCCGCGCCGCCGCCGGTTCGCCGGAAGCGGTCAGACCCCCGGCGTATTGACGACGCCCAGAGCCCGGGGCAGCCGATGCCGCGCGTCAAGCTGCTGACGGCCTCCGTCGAATCCCTCTTCTGACCCTGCGAGGCTGCGCCGTTTAGAAGTCTTAACTGAATCTTGACCCTTCCCTACAAGGCGCAAATTAGATTTCAGAGGTCGCCTGCAGCGGAATCAGAAAGGTTGGGGTTTGGAATGAAAAGGCTACTGTCCAGCGCCGTTCTCGCCGGCGGCATGATGCTGGTGGGAATCGTCAACGCAAGCGCTTCTGGCTATTGCTCGCTCGATCCCACCATCAACGTTGGGACGCCCCTCACGTACACCCTGAAGGTGAACTTGAAGACCGGCATTCTCTCGCCCGACCTCTACCTCAGCGGGACAAACAAGACAACGACTTTCGCCGCCGGGGTGGGAATCCTCTAAGGAGAACGCCAGGGGCCTAGGCAATGCCCACCTATCTCCGCGCCTACCTGCTGGCGACCGCAGCGCCGGCTTCAGTGGTGACTGCCCTACTGCTGAAGCTGCCGCCTGGGGTGCCAGGCGACCCGGCGCTCGCCGGACTGCTGGTCCTTCTCGGTGCAGCGGCAGTCAACTTCCCGGTGATGATTTCGTGGCGTTACAAGGCAGACGCGGCACCTGCCATCTACCTGGCGTTCGTGCTGCTGTTCCCTCCAGCGCTAGCCGTGGCGTTGATCGGCCTCAGCCGGCTGCTTGGCGAAGGAGCAATGTGCCTGCGCCGCAACCCCACCAAGGGCATCCGGCGCAGAGCCCCTGTCGACCTCGTATTCAACACGTCGATGCTGATGCTGGCAGGGGCGGCCGCAGCTCTCACCTACCGGGCACTGGCGCCGGCGGCCGCAACGGGCCCTGAGCTTGCCGAGCTCCCGGCCGCGATAGCTGCCGCCGCAGTTCTGTACGCCGTAAACACAAGCTTTGTCGTCGGTGCAGTCGGCCTACACAACATGCGCAACCCGCTGGACGTCTGGGTGGAGACGGCGAGCGCCGACTTCAAACAGACTGTGGCCCTGTACGTGGCCGGCTACCTGCTGGCGGTGCTGTCCAACGGGCAACCTTGGCTGGCCGTGGTGATGATGGTCCCGGTCGCCGGCATCCAGCTCGCGATCGCGCGGTCAGTCCAGCTGATGGAACAGACGATTGCGGCTGTGGAGTCGATGGCTGACGTTGTCGATCGCCGGGACCCGTATACGTACAAGCACTCGCAGAGCGTCGCTGAGCACGCTGTGCGCACCGCCCGGCAGATGCGACTGCCGGATCGCGAGGTCGAGCTAATCCGACTTGCCGCCCGCGTGCACGACCTTGGCAAGATCGCCGTCCCCGACGAGGTCCTGCACAAGAAGGGCCGGCTGTCGGATTCAGAGTTCGAACTGATGAAAAAGCACCCGGAGACCGGCGTGGAAATCCTCGCCAAGTTCCCTGAATACAAGCGCGGCCGCGAGCTGGTGCTGGCGCACCACGAACGACTTGACGGTCTGGGCTACCCTCGCGGCCTTGTCGGTTCGGCCATCGCGTTGGGCGCAAGAGTCATCGCGGTCGCAGATTCGTGGGACGCGATGACCTCCAATCGCCCATACAGGACCGCTCTCGATCCTGAGATAGCCCTGGCTGAGCTCCTGAGAGGTCGAGGCACCCAGTGGGATCCGGCTGTGGTCGATGCCTTCACCCGCACCCTCCCAGGCGCAACGCCGGAGGTGAGTCAAGGTCGTCTGGCGGAAGTGGGCCGGCCGCTGCTGCGGTCCCTGGGCGCCGCCGTGGGAGCGCTCGCCGGGAACTAGACCAGGAGCAACGAACGGCGCGCCGACCTCATCCAGAGTCCACTCCAAGGGGAACCGGCCAAGTAGGCGTTCAACTTTTGTAGGGGTTAATGCGCCTTGGCGCGCGTGAGCGCTTTCCATTCAAGGAGGAATGTCCGTGTCGAAGAAAGTCAATGAGGTCATGAGCTCAAGCCCGATCGGGCTCGAGGACACAGCGACCCTTGTCGATGCTGCCCGCGCGATGCGCGAGGGCGATTTCGGCAGCGTGGTCGTCATGAAGGGTGGCTCGATCTGTGGGGTCGTCACCGACCGCGACATAGTCATCCGCGCTGTGGCCGAGGGCAAGGATCCGAAGTCGGTCAAGCTCGGGGAGATCTGCAGCGAACACGTCGTCACCGTCAGCCCCGATCAATCGGTTGACGAAGTGGCCGAGCTCATGCGAGACAAGGCAGTCCGCAGGGTGCCGGTCATCGACAAGGGCCGTCTCGTCGGGATAGTTTCGCTTGGCGATCTCGCCAAGGAGAAGGACGAAGGCAAGGCCCTGGCGGAGATCAGCTCGGCGCCGCCGAACAATTAGGGGCGAATGGCGCCTTCCCACCAGTGGTCTCAGCGTGTGACGAAGGAAAGCAATGCGCTGGACCTCGAACCAAACGTGTTCACGAAGGACGACCCTCGTGAGATCGCCGCGTCGCTAAAGCGCTCCGCCGAGCGCAGCGACCGGCGACGGTCCGACCCGTTCCGGTCGGCGATGTCGATGCTCACCTTTTATATCAACCGTGCAGGTAGGACCCTTCCCCCGCAGCGCCGCCACACGCTCGAGGCGGCAAAGGTCGAGCTGCGCCGCCTGTTCGGCAAGACCCGCCGGCCCGCTGCCGGCTAAGACGCGGGCGTCATCGCTCGATAAATCACGAGGGAACCGTTGAATCGAGCCGCCAATTCCTCTCCAGGCGACCGGCCTCTTACCTCATAGATCGGTGTCCCGGGCTCCAAGAAAGCCGCGTCCCCATCTTTGGGCCGGTAGTGGGGATCGCAAATGTTGTGGTTGACCCTGAACTTCACTTTGGCGTAGACCGGCCCGAGGTCGCTGTCCTGCACCTCGTTGGTGGAAACAGTTCCAAACACATATTGGGTTGAACCGACCTGGACGAAGTTGACCCAATCGATCATCGTGGTGCTGCAGTCGGTGTGCTGCCAGGGCGCCTGACAGGCACTTGTCAAGAGAAGCGCTGCCATCGCAACGGCAACTTTGAGTCCCATCACCCAGACGAACGGTGGGTCCCCTCTCGCGGTAACGCGTACTTGCCGGGGTCCCTGTCGAAGCTCTGCTTGCAGCCCGCGGAACAGAAGTAATACGTTTCGCCGCCGTGACTCGAGCGATGCTCGGCGGTGGCGGGATCAACAGTCATCCCGCATACCGGGTCTATGACGGACTTCGCGTGTCCATCCGGTGCAGGAGCCATCGACCGAATCATATCGACGCCGCCGGTGTTGAAAAAGCGCCACGCCATCACCGCCATCAGGAGCAGAAAGGCGATGTCGAGGAACGTCGTGTAGTTCCAGGTCGGTTGCGTTTCGAAGACCGTCACATGGTGATTTGTCGGCACCAACCCGAGCAGCTGGAACGCTCCCCCGATCACGAAACCGGCAAGGGCCATGGCCAGATAGGAAACCACCAATAGATAAAGGGACATCCGGCCGCCGTAGTACTTCCTGTAGATGTTGAGGATGGGCAGGATGATCAGGTCGGCGAAGATGAAGCTGATCACCCCGCCGAAGCTGATGCCGCCGTTCCACAGCACCACCGCGAGGGGCACGTTCCCGACCGAACAGACGAAGCTGAGCATCGAGATGATGGGTCCGATCAGGGGTCCCCAGAACTCGTTGAGGGTCGGATTGTTGGTAAGGAAAAACGCCTGCCAGACACTGTTTGGCACCCAGGCGGCCAGGGCGCCCGCGATCAGGAAGCCGAGCCCAAGGTCGACGTAGATGCTGTAGACGTCCATGTAGAAGTAGTGGGAGATCGCGGTGAACGCCCGCCGTGAGAAGAGGCGGGCGACGAATGGACCCTCGGTGATGGACATGTCCATCTCACCATGGCCTTCCATGGTCGAGGCGACGATTCCCCGCTCCGCCTGGCGCCTGGCCTCCGCGATCATCCGCTCACGAAGGGTGAGCTTGAAGACGATCCAGAGGATCAATGCCATGAGGAGCCCGCCGGCGAACTCTGCGGCCACGAACTGCCAGCCCAGCAGGACGAACAGGACCAACCCGAGCTCGAATACAAGGTTGGTTGAGGCAAACTCGAAGATCATCGCGTTGGCGAAGCTGGCCCCCCTTCGGAACAGAGCTCGGGCGACCGCTACCGCTGCGTACGAGCAGGAGGAGCTCACCGCGCCCAGGCTCAAGGAGAGCGCAAAACCCTTGAGATCGGGACGGCCCAGGGCGCCGGCCACTGCCCGCTTCGAGACGACGGTCTGGACGACTGCCGAGAGAAGAAACCCCAAAGCCAGCGGCCAGAAGACCTCCCAGAGCATGAACAACGAGATCTGGAGCGCGTGCAGGATGGCGTCGATCACGAAGAACCCGAGCTAGCTCCGTACGAGCCGCTGCACCGCTTCGTTGAGCTCCCTGACCTTATCGGCGCCGCCGCCGGAGAGGATCGCCTCGGCTACGCAATGCTCGGTATGGTCGGCGAGAAGCTGGAGGGCAACACTCTCGAGTGCAGCCCTCGTCGCGTTGACCTGCGTGAGGACGTCGATGCAGTATCGATCCTCTTCGACCATCTTTTGGATTCCGCGCACCTGGCCCTCTATTCGCCGAAGCCGAGTCTGAATTTCCTGCTTGTCCTTCGCGTACCCTGGCACGACCAAAATATACCCCCTCTGGGTATCGCGCCAGCCGCCGTGGATCAAGAGTGGGTATCGGGGTCCGAACGGAACCGAAACCAGCGGACTCGCAACATATTAGTGCGGTGCCATCACGATTTGTGTTACAATAGGGTCCGTTCCTGGACTGAGGTGAGCCCAAGCGGCTCCGCGGTTGCCGGCCATCGAATGGCAGTAGCCTTCTTGGCCCTCCGCTTCGCGACCACTCCTTAAGGAGGAGACGCATGCCTGAAACCAAAAACACCGCCGCGCGATTCGTATCGGCGTTCAACGCCCACGACGAGTCGGCGATTCACGCCCTTCACGCTCCCCACGTCAAGTTCAATGCGCCGGGCGGCTTCAAGGCCAACAACGCCAAGGACGCCACCGCGTTCGCGACGGCTTGGCTGAAGGCTTACCCGCACGGAAAGATGACTGTGCGCAGCGAGATCGTGAGCTCGCCGTGGATCGTCCAGGAGATCACGATGGAGGGAGTGCACTCTGGCACCCTCGAAACCCCGATGGGTACTGTTCAGCCAACCCACAAGAAGTTCGTGGGCTACGGAATCCAGTGCTTCAAGGTGGAAGACGGAAAGATCACGGAAGCCCGTCTCTACTACGACCAGCTCGACATGATGAGCCAGCTCGGCCTCATCCCCGCGCCGGCCATCGTCTAAGCAAACGAACCAAAAAACAGAACCGGGGCCGGCAATGCGCCGGCCCCGGCTGTTTGTCTACCGAAATCTGAGGGCTACGGCCCGAAGAAAGTCATCACCTTTGAAACAAAGCTCGACTTGTCGGACGCCGTGCCGTACTCCTCGAACGGGAAAGCGAGGAACACGACCTTGTATGCGCCGGTGAAGGTCAGCGCGTCAGGCTGAGTCGCGTCATCGGTGAACGCCGTTAACGCACCTCCGTTTGGTGTGATCTCGTCCATGAACGAGTTGCCCAGGACCGTCGTGTCGAGCGGCACGGTGCCGATCGTGGCGGTCAGCGGGCTGGTGGTCACGCCATGAACGTTGGCGGTGGCCTTGTCATTCTGATTCTCGGTGCCGTCCCACGTGACGTGGAGATAGTTGTGCACGAAGTTGGTGGTTCCGGCGCCTTGATCGAGTAGGTCCTGTCCGGATACGAACAGGTGCCCGCCACCGTCCAGGTACGCCGTTAGGCCGGCTTCATAGGGCGTGATCGGTCCGGGGTAACTGTTGCCTGTGAACCACACGATGGTCTTGAAGGCGGTCATGAACTTCGGCGGCAGGTTGGGGTCGGTGGCAAGGTCCCACGTCGTGAACTGCACCCCGGCTCCGGTCAGAGCCGCCGTGTAGTAAGACTGCACGTTCGGGGCGTTGCCGTCCCCATCCACGAGCAGGGTGTCGACCGTCACGGCGATCGTTTTCACAGTGCCCGATGCGCTGACGCTTGGACTTGCGACTGAGGTCGCTGTAATCGTTGAGGTGCTCGAATCGCCACTGCTGGCCCCCGCGGGAACGTCCACTTTGACGCACACGTCGGTCGTGCCGCCGGCAATGACACTTGGCGTGGTCGTGATCGTTGTCGCACATGTCGAGTCAAGAAGGGTGACTGCGTATGTGCCACCACTCGAGGTCATCGAGTAGCTGTCTGTTTTGTAACCGAGGTTCTTGATGGTCACCGTGTACTTGACGCTCTGCCCGACGTGGGCGCCGCCGGTTTGGGAGGCCGGCGAAAGCGACACCGCATACGGCGGGGCGATCGGCGTCACCGTTGGCGATCCTGTCGCGGCGGCACCCTGCGTCGATGTGACTTTGTAACCGTCGTCGATGATCGATGCGGTCTTCGACTTCAGCGTGGAGCTGATCTGGACCGTCAGGTGTACCGAGATGCTGGCGCCGGAGGCCACCGCCTTGCCGGACCATGTGACGGTGCCGGCGGAGTTCACGCCTCCGCTGTCGGCCGACACGAAGGTCGTATTGGCGGGAATTGGATCGGTGATCGTCACGCCCGTTGCGTTGCCGTTGCCGATGTTCTGAACCGTGATCGTGTAGTTGATGTTGCTGCCAGGGCCAACTGGGACCCCGGCGTCAACCTTCGATAGCACCAGCGCAGGCGCCGGCGCGCTTGTGTCGGTCATCCTGAACGCGCCGCGGCCGTGAGTGCCGGCAGCCATCAGGCGGTGGGTCGGGTCGAGGTCGATCTGGTCGACAGCCACGATCGGGAACCCGCTCGTGCCCAGCGCTGACCAGCTGGCCCCGCCGTTGAAGGTTACGAACGGCCCGACGTCAGTTGCAGCGTAGAGGGTGTTCGGGTAGGCGGGATCGAGGATTATCGAGTTGACGGGGTTGTCGGGAAGGTTGCCGCTGATGTCTGTCCAGCTCGCGCCGCCGTTCGCCGTCTTGAAGACGTGTCCTGGCTGGTGCGGCGTCGAAGCGTTGTACCCGTTGTAGGCGATGTAAGCGATCCGGTAGTCGCTGCGGTCGACGGCGATCCATCCGACCGGCCGGCGGGGCAAGGTGGCATTGCCTTTCAGGCCTGAGCTGCCGTTGCCATTGCTTTCGGCGCTTCCGCCTGCCAGGCCGACGCGCGTCCAGGTCGAGTTGTTGTTGACCTGGGCGTCAGTGCTGACATAGACGTAGCCGTCGAGGGAGCCGGTGTAAACAGCTGTGCCGCCGCCGACGCCGATTGCCGACAACGTGCAGTTGCGCGCGCCGTTGGGGGCCGCCCCTGTGCAGCCGCTGGTCAGGTCAGGGCTGATGGCAGTCCACCTGACGTCTCCCGCCGAGAACGCCTTGGCATTGTCCGTGCGGTAGAGGCGGTACGTGCCCAGGAAGAGTTGGTTCACATTCCTCTGGTTCATGGTGAACGGGGTGTAGAACTCGGAGCGGTCGGCGAGATTGATGCCGTTCGCGATTGACTGATTGGTAAAGAAGGCGTCGCCGCTGTCGGTGAATCGATACGGGGAGATGCCGAAGTACGTGCCGTAGATGTGGGTCGAGTCGGTCGGGTCCACAAGCACCTGGCCACCGTCCCCTGAGGCGAGGTCGAACCATTGAGTGGTCGCCGCCGCCTTGCGCTCGGTGCCGTTGTCCTGGCTGCCTCCCCAGATCCGTACCTGGCGGGTCGGGTTGGTGGCGATCGAGGTGAACTGGGTGATCTGCAGGCCGCCGACGTTCATGTCCTGCCAGTCGACTGCGCTAAGCGGGTCAGCGGCGCCCAGGCGTCCTCCACGGTTGCTGCTGAACCAGACGCCTCCATCAGAGCCGATCAGGACGCGGTTCGAGTTGTTGGGGTCAAACGCAAGGGCGTGGAAGTCGGGGTGCTGGTCCCAGCCCATGTTCTTCCACGTCTGACCGGCGTCAAGGGACCTGTAGATGCCACCTGATTGCGGGGAGAGGTTGTACCCGAATGATCCGGCAACAAAGAGGACGTCCGAGTTGGTGGGGTCCGCTTCGACGACGTTGTCGTAGAAGCACTGGCTGGTGCAGTAGTCAAGCACGCTGTTGGCCCCGCTTCCGGTCGGCAGCACCGACCAGCTGGCGCCTTCGTTGGCGGACCTGAAGATGCGCCCAGCGTGGTGGACGCCAGCGGTGTCGATCCAATCGAAGCCGGTGTACAGAACGGCCGGCTGCCCCACGGGGTGCGAGATCGACAACGCAAACCGGGTCAGCCCCGCGGCATAGTCGGCGTCAGTGGGCAGCCCGGTCATGATCGGCGACCAGGTGGCGCCTCCGTCGGTGCTCTTGTAAATCGCGTCGCTCCAGAAAGAGGCATAAAGCGTTTGCGGGTTCTGCGGGTCAATCCGCAAATCGGTGGCCCCGAGCGAGACCGAGGGTGCCGCTTTGATCAGCGTCCAGCTGACACCGCCGTCGGTTGACTCCCAGAGTCCGTATGCGGAATGGATCGGCGGGGATACGCGCCGGGCGCCCCCACGGCCGCGCAGAACGGCAGCGTAAACGTGGTTGGCGTTGGCCGGGTCGACTGCCAGCCGGGAGATCGATACGCCAAGGAAGAAGTCGCCGGAAACGTGCGCCCAGGTGACGCCGCCGTCAGTCGACTTCAGGATGCCGTTGCCAAAGTAGCTGTCGCCTGACAGGGCGCCTTCGCCGGTGCCGTCGTACACGATCAGGTCATTTGAAGGGGCTACGACGAGTGCGCCTGTCGAGAGTGATGGCAGGTTGTCGGTCTGGTTGGTCCAGCGGTTCGTCGCCGGGTTGAAGAGCCAGATTCCTCCCTGGGCCGCGCCAAGGATGAACTGGCCGTTCTTCCGGATCGCAAGCGCTCCGATGCGGCCGCTCACGTTTTTCAACGCGCCAGAGCTCCGGGCGCTCTGAGAAAGGGGGTCAGGACCGATGGCCTCCCAGGGAGAGTTGAAGGTGGTCGGGCCGGCTGGCGGCGCCGACTTCAGCTGCTTGGCCGCGTTGGCAGCCGCCGCACGGAGCGCGCCCGCCTCCTGGACGGAGAGCTGGTTGTCACCCGCGGTCCGGGATGCGATGAACGCCTGGTCGAGGAGCAGCAGCCGCGCCTCTTCCTCGTCATCCTGCTCAAGGGGCTCTGCCCCCGGCCGCAAGATCGGTATGTCGCTCCCGCTGCCGCTGCCGACCGCAAATGTCGGTATTGGACCGATTGACGCAATCACCAAAGCGGCAGTTAGAACAAAAACGTACAGCGTCCTCGGAAAGCCTTTAACCACCCCACATCCCCCAGTCGGAAACCAGTCACCGGCAACCCGAAACGTCGCTAGACCTCAATAAGATTCAGGCACGACCGAAAGGAAAGTCAAGCGATCATCGAATACGGGCCCTGGCGAAGTCCGAATACCGCACCAGACGTAGGCGTTGATATCTGGAGGGGCAGGTTGAAACTGAACGCAAGAAAGACTCTTTCGTATGCACTGACGCTGATGGTTGCCGGCTCGCTTGCCATCAGCGCTTGTGGCGGCTCTGACGTCGCCATCGCCACCTCAGGGGTCCCGACGATCAAGGGCCAGAATGCCTCCTTTGACAACGTCGAAATCGACCAGGCGGCACATCGCCTCTACCTTGGCGACAGGACCGACAAGGGCGTCGACGTGTTCGACATCTCGCGGCCGCGCGCCAAGTACCTGCAGACGATAGCGCTGCCTTCCAGCCCCAACGGCCTGGCGTTCGCCCCCGACCTGCACCGCCTCTTTGTGGGCACAGGTGGCGGGTCGGTGGTGGTTGTCGATACCAGCACGGGTTCGATCGTTGGCGACGTTCCCACCGGCAAGTCGAGCGCCGACCTGCTCGACTACGGAGCTGCTCGGCAGAGGTTGTACGTCGCCAACTCCACCGACGGCACGATCACGAGCATCGACCCGAGCACGCTGGCGATCAAAGCCCATTTCGATGTCGGGTATCAGCTGGAGCAGCCACGGTACAACCCGAGCGATGGGATGGTTTACGTCACGAGTCCCCAGGCCGACGCGCTTTTCAAGGTCGATCCCGATTCAGGCAATGTCGCGTATATCTACTCGCTCGGTGGGTGCCAGCCGATGGGGATGGCGATCAATCCGACCGCGAACAAAGCCCTGATCGTGTGCAGGACGTTTGTCATGAGCTTTGACTTGAATACCGGCAAGTCGGAAACCTTCAAGCAGGTACTCGGTGGAGACATCGTCAACTACAACGCCAAGGTCGATCGCTTTTTGGTTGGATCGCCACACATAACCAAGCCCAGCGTCATCGGCATATTCGGTGGGAATCCGATTGCCTACTACACGTCGGTTGACACTGGGGCGCATGGAAACTCGGCGGCCTTCGACGAAACCAACAACATGGTCTACACACCCGATACCGGGCCCAAGGCACCCGGAGTGGCGAGCTTCCGGTTGCCTGACAAGCCCTTGATCCTGCCTCCCTGGGCTTCAACCATGACCACCGTCGGCATGGTTGCCGTGCTGGTGGCTGTGTTCGGATTGCTTTTCCTGTTCGTCATGCGTTCGGCCGACCCTGCCCGAAGACCCTTGCCGAAAGTGAAGCCTGAACCGGACACGGAGTCCCCACAGGCTGGCGAACGATCGCCTCGAGGAACGCAGGCGGGGCCGGCGACTTGAGGCTGAATCGCAAGGTACGCTCCGCGCCCCGACTTTCCCCCTAAAGGGGCGAGAGAGGTTACAGGCGTAGGGCTTGTTCGACGCGCGTCAGGAGGTCGAGCGGGGAGAAAGGCTTGGTCATCATGAAGTCAGCGGCCGCTGTCATCCCCCCAATCATTTCGGCCTCGAGGGCTTTGGCGGTCAGGAGGATCACCCTGGTTCCTTTGAGGCTCGGATCGCTCTTGATCGAGCCCAGGATCTCGAGCCCGTTGCGACCAGGCATTTGAATGTCGAGTATCACGAGGGAGGGCTTGTGATATTCGATCATCGCCCAGGCTTCGTCGCCATCGGCAGCCTCGAGAATGTTGTAGTCGCTGGACTCGATGGTGACGTGGACGAGGAGCCGCATGGCCGACTCGTCGTCAGCGATGAGGACTGTAGCGGGAGTGGTCCGGGCCGTTGACGGGGCCAGAAGAGCCGTCGGTATTAAAAAGGCCTGCGGAGTGCTGAGCCTCAATCCCTCTTCAACTTCGTGGCGAGCGCTTCACTGATAAGGGTGACCGCGGCCTGAGACGCCCCTGCCTCTTTCGGCAACACGGCTGTCACTCCGACCTTCTCCAGCGCGGAGATCTGGTCAGGGGCAAGGCTCTTGACTGTCACCACGAGGACGGGGACTTCAGGATCGGCTCCGAGCCTGCTGACGAATTCCTCTCCCTGCACACCGGGCAGCACAAGGTCGGTCACCACCGCGCGCGGCTTCATGCCTTCGCGCAGCAGGCGTTCCGCAGTCTCGGCGTCGGCCGCACGTACAGTGGTCATGCCACGGGCGACGAACTGTTCCTGAAGGAGCCTCGCAAAACCAGTGTCGTCCTCAACGATGAGAACGTCCGCCGCTTTGGGGATCTCGACCACGGCCGGTAGGGTGAACTGGAAGCGCGAGCCACGGCCAGGCCCATCCGAGAACACTCCGACCTGCCCACCATGCGCTTCGACAATCCTTCGATTGATTGCGAGTCCCAAACCGGTGCCCTTGATCATGCGGCGATCCCCTGTGTCGACTCTGTAGAACGTGCCGAAGACCTTGCCAAGCGCGTCCTCGGGAAGGCCCAGGCCGTGGTCTCTGACGTTGATCTCGACCATACCGCCATCCTCGTGCGTGGTGACTAGAATGGCGCCGCCATCGGGCGAGTACTTGCGAGCGTTGGTCAGGAAGTTGGCAAGGACCTGGAGGATCGCGTCGGGATCGACCATGACCAGCGGTAGCGACGCGGACACCTGCACTTGGATCGGCCTCTCGGTGTCGTCACCGGCTGATGCGACCGCGCGCTTGATGAGCGCTTGAACATCAGCGGGAGCGAGGTTCAGCTCTTGATGGCCGGCTTCGAGCCGCTGAATGTGAAGCACGTCGTTGATCAGGTCGGTCAGGCGGCGGCCCTCCCTCAGCATGACCCCGAGGTACTGCTTCCGTTGGGCTTCCGAGAATTCGCGGGCGTATAGCAGCTCCGTAAAGCCCAACAGGCTCGCGAGAGGGGTTCGCAGCTCGTGGCTCACGAGGGAAACCATCTCGTCTTTGGCGCGGCTCACGGCATGCAGGCTGCGCAGCTCAGAAGCGATCAGGGCCGCTGTCATGGCGTTGCGCTCGGTGACGTCGCGCCCAACCGACGAGGCCCCCATGATGGTCCCGTCGGAATCGCGGATTGGCGAGACCGTCATCGACACGTCGATCACGCGGCCGTCCTTGCATATGCGCTTCGTTTCGAAGTGGTCTGTTCGTGCATCGGACGCAACCATGCCCGCAATGATTGCTCGTACCTCGTCGGGCCGTTCGGCCGGCACAAGAAGTGAGACGCTCTTCCCGATCATCTCTTCTGCCGTGTAGCCATAGACGTGCTCGGCGCCGCGGTTCCAGGTGGTGATCACGCCATCGAGGGTCTTCCCGATGATGGCGTCGTTCGAGGAGTCGACGATTGCCGCCATCTCCGCGGTCACGGCGTCGGTCCGTTTGCGCTCGGTGATGTTCCGCTGGATGGTCGAGGTGCCGACAATCGTCCCGTCCTCATCGCGGATCTGTGAAACGGTCATCGCCACGTCGATCAACCGCCCATCCTTATGGACTCGCTTGGTCTCATAGCGCTTGGCGCCCGCACCCTTGGCCACGCGACCTGTGACGGCATCGAGCTCGGCCAGGCGGTCTGGGGGCAGCAAGAACGAAATGTTCTTGCCGACCACCTCATCAGAGGCATAGCCGTACATGCGCTGAGCAGCGCGGTTCCAGGTGGTTATCACTCCGTCAGCAGTCTTCCCGATGATCGCGTCGTCTGAAGACTCGATCAGCATGGCCGCTATCAGCAGACGCTGGTCGGATTCGCGGCGGCCTGGCCGACCGCGAAGGTTTGCTTGCTTCGACTCTTTGGCTGCAAGCACCGCGCGGCTCAACTATCGGCTCCGAAGACTACGCATGAAACAGGGTGGCGAAAGCCCATGGGTAAGGTTTACGCCAGGCGTGTCCAAAAGTCGCCGTGAGAGCGCATGGCTCTCAGGCCATGCATACGGTGGGTGTCGGCCCCCTCCACCGCGAGCTTGGCCGCTTGTACGTAGCGCCGACGGGAAGCTGTCTGGTAGTCCTTAGGTTGGGGCGATCGCCGTGATCGACCTCAGTGCCGATTATCCACGGCACCCCGCGGAGGGTGAGCGCAGCGCTCACCCTCTTTTTACTTTGTCCCAGCGGGGTTTGCGGGGGTTATGCGCTCTTTGCGACCCCGGTTTCGCGGCGTGCAGGCACGTCGCCGGTGGAGGGGTCGATCACGTTCGCTACCTTGGTCACACGATTGGCAGGAAAGCCGCGTCGTCAGGCGGTGAGATCGAGCGCTGCCTCTCTCGGTTTGCGCTGCTCGTACCACCTGGCTTCGGCCTCGCCCATCGGTGTCGAGGCCGGCCCATTCACGAACGGCCATATCTCCTCGGCCAGCCGCCTCCAGTTGGCAGTTGCGTTGAGGCTCCCCAGCACCGCGTAAAGGCCAAGGTTGATCCGCTGCAGGATCGCGTACGTGCGCGGAACGTCGCTGTACGGCGCCAGCGGGCTGCGCGCATCGAAGAAGCGCTTGACGATCGCCGATGCATACGCCGGCGTGATGGTCATCGGTGCGTCTCGAGTCACCGTCCCGTAAAAATGGCCGAAGCGGTCGACGATCGCCTGTGTGCTGACTGGCGCACCAGCCCGTAGAAAGCCTGCACGCTCCATTGCGGCACGGAACATCTCGGCGTCGTGCTCGACGACCATGAAGCGAACGCCATCGACGAGAGGCGCCAGATCAGCGTCGGTAAATCGCTTGGTCAGTCCGAAGTCGAGAAATGTCACCCGTCCGCGCCCATGGAACAGGTAGTTGCCTGGGTGTGGGTCGCCGTTGAATGCGTGCAGCCGGTAGAGGCTGCGGAAGACGAACCGGTAGATCGTCTCCGCAGCCAGATCGCGCTCCGCTTGATCCCAACCTTGCAGGTCTTCGAAAGACGATCCCGCCACGAGCTCGCTGGTCAGCACTCTCTCCGTACTCAGCTCTCTCACTACGTCTGGGATGTGTATGAAGGGATGACCCAGGTAGTACCTGGCGAACAGCTCCTGGCTGTCGGCCTCCAGCTTGTAATCGACCTCGTCGTTCAGTCTCTCGCCCAGCTCATCGATGAGCGACCGCGCGTCGAGCCCTGGGAACGCCGCCGCCGCGATCCGTCTCAACAGTCCCACGTTGCGCATGTCTGACCTGATGCTGCGGGCGATGCCGGGGTATTGAACCTTGACAGCGACGGCCCGGCCCTCTCGAGTGATGGCCCGGTGCACCTGCCCGATCGATGCTGCCGCGAACGGCAGCGGGTCCCAACGAGCGAAGACTCGGTCGGGTTCCTCGCCCAGCTCCTCGGCGATGACCGACGACGCCAGCTCGGCGCTCATCGGCGGGGCTCGATGCTGCAACCGGGACATCGCGCCTCGAAACGTCGCAGGCATGTCCTCGTCGATATAGCTCGCCATCTGGCCCAGCTTCATCAGGGCACCCTTCATGGACCCCAGCTCTTCGGCCACGTCCTCGGCTGACCTGAGCGCCAGGTCGTGCCGCAGCTCGCCGCGGCGCTCGACCGAGGCGAAGATCAATCTGGGCGACCGCGCTACATAACGGCCCCCGATCCGGAGCGCAAGACGCGCCAGGGCGCCGCCACGGCTGAGGCGGGACTGGAGCATCGCGTTTTGCGGCCGAACGCTGGTCATCCGCGCGTACGCAGCTCGATCCGCTCTCGGGCCTCGACCACTCCGGGCATGGATTCGAAGGCGAGGTCGATCGCGCCGATGAGCTGGCGGACGGGCTCGCGCTCCATCGCCTCAGCCGGCGGAGGGGCGAAGCCATACATCGAACGCGCCCAGTCGGGGAGGGTGCCGATGGCCACCTGTCCAAGCTCATGCCACAGCTCGCGAAGGGCGTCGTCAAGGTCCGGCGGATCCAGCACCAGGCCGATGGCATCGCGGGCCGCCGGGGTCGCCTGGAGCAGATCAACCGATTCGATGTACTCGCGCAAGGCATCCACGCTCGTCGGAACCATCTCAGTGGGAACGCCCACGATCTCGGCGAAGGGAACCATCTCTGCGACGTAACGATCAGCTTCGGCGGCGTCGAGCCCACGACCGTAACGCTGGACGACATGGACGTTGGAGTCGACGATGCCGGCGTGAATCCACAACAAGAGAGCCGGGTCCTCAGCGCTGTAGCCAAGCCCCGTTGCCGGATCGGTGCCGTGGACGTACGAGTGCACGGCGCGCACCCTCGCCGCCACCGCGTTCGCGGACGCGGTGTCGCCGTAAGTAACCGTCAGCACGTAGCTGCTGGTGGCGGCGAGACGGCCGAAGGGGTCGCGCTTCCAATCGCTGTGCTCGGCGACGCCGGCCATCGCCAGCGGATGCAGCGCCTGGACCATCAGGGAGCGCATTCCGGCGAGCGGGAAGCTGCGGTCACGGTGCACACGCCAGACCAGGCTCCGCGGGCCGAAGAGGCCTTCATCGGCTGGGCTCTCAGGGACGGACCTCTCGTACGCCCGCGCCAACGGCGCCATCACCGACAACCGCGGCTCGCTCTCTGTGTGTGAGGCCACGCAGCCAGCTTACGTGGCATCCAGCGCAAGGCCTCGACGCCTTTTAGTCATGGAGACAGGCTCAAGTGTGAAATGGGGGTGAGGTGGTTCGGCGGGCGAATTGACCGGCCGGGGCAGCGCCGCCCCGACCGGTGTGGAGTAGTAGTTAAGCCGAGGCTGTAACCGCGACCTTCAACTTCGTCCCTGGGGCGACCGGAGTCCCCGTCAGAACGACCTTGAGCGCATGGGTCTTGGCGGCGTCGGCGAACACGTCGTAAGCCTCCATCGCCTTGTCCATCGAGAAATGGTGGGTGGCCAGGACCGTGGGGTCGAGCCTGCCGCCCTCGATCAGCGACAGGAGCTGTGGGATGGTGCGCGTGTCCACCAGCCCGGTGGTGATGGTCACGTCCTTGATCCAGAGCTTCTCCAGATGAAGGGTTGCCGGCTTGCCATGCACGCCAACATTGGCGAGCTTCCCCCCGGGGCGGATGAGCTCCGCGGCCAGCTCGAAGGTTGCCGGGATTCCGACCGCCTCAACTGCCACGTCGGCGCCAAGACCGCCGGTCAGCTCGAAGACTCGCTTGATCGCGTCCTCGCGTCCGTTGTTGATGGTGACGTCAGCGCCGAATTCCTTCGCCTTTGCGAGGCGGCCGTCGTCGAGGTCGATCACCACGATCCGGGCGGGGGTGTAGAGCTTCGCGGTCATTACCGCAGACAGGCCGATCGGACCCGCGCCGACGATGGCGACCGTGTCGCCGGGTGTCACGCCGCCGTTCAGGACACCCACCTCGAAGGAGGTCGGAAGGATGTCGGACAGGAAGAGGACCTGCTCATCGGTAAGTCCCGACGGAATCTTGTAGAGCGAGTTGTCAGCGAACGGAACTCGGGCGTACTCCGCCTGGAGCCCGTTGATGAGGTGGCCGAAGATCCATCCACCACCACCTGTGCACTGGCCGTAGCGGGCCTCCTTGCAGAACCGGCAGCTTCCGCACGAAGTGATGCAAGAGACCAGGACGTGGTCGCCAATTTGAAAGTTGGTGACCGCGGCGCCTGTCTCGACAACTGTGCCGACCGCCTCGTGGCCGAGGATGGTGCCCACCTTCACCGCGGGCACATCACCTTTGAGGATGTGCAGGTCGGTGCCGCAAATGGTGGCCGTATCGATCTTCACGATGGCGTCGGTCGGCGAGAGGATGGTCGGGTTGGGGACTGTGTCCCAGGACCGCTTCCCGGGACCGTGATAAACGAGTGCCTTCATGGTCGTTCCTTTGTTTAGTCGTTACTGACTGAGCTGGCGTCACACCGCCGATCTCCAGCCTGTTCCTGTCGAGCGCTTCTCTCGAGGGTCGAAGGACCCGGGTCATTAAGGACTGACGACCCAGACCAGGTTCGGGACGATGCTGGTTTAGATATGCCTGAAGTCACGCCGTAGGGACGCCGGCGGCACGGGAACGGCTGAGGTGTCGTCCCACTTAAAGGTCAGCTTGTCGACAACTCCCACCACCCCATCCAGCTCTTTTGTCAGGCGGGTCAACATCTCGACATCGCTTTTGCGGTCCACTGCACCCGAGAGAGTGACCATGTTCAGCCGGACATCGACTCCAACGTTTTCGGCCGAGGACGTCAGCAGAGCGGGGATCAACGTGCCCGCGATCTCATCATGCAGCTCCTTGTCGGTGCGAAGGAACACCTTGAGTAGGTCGCTTCGGCTGACGATTCCGGCGATCCTGCCGCGGTTGTCGACCACCACCAGGCGTCGAATATCGCGCTCGTCCATCAGGCGCGCTGCCTGGCTTAGGCTGGTGTCGAGCTCGGTCGTGACAACTGGCGCGGTCATGACTTCCCACGCAACTGCGCCATCTGCCTTCGCCCTGGCGTGACGACGCTTTTGATGGTGCAGCAAGTCGGCCGATGAGAGCTCGCGGCGCCGCTCTTTGAGCAAAAGATCCGACTCTGAGACGATGCCGATCGGCACGCCCTGCTCGTCGACAATCGGAATCGCGCTGACCCTGTTCTCCTCGATCAGGCGGACCAGGAACTTGAATGGCGCCAGGGGGCCTGTGACATGGACCCGAGTTGTCATCACGTCCGACACTGTCCGATGCCGGGGAAGGACCTGTCTTGCAACTTTCATGCTGGCACCAGCTCCGGCACACGGGTTGAGCGACTGGGCACCCGGAAGAGGTCGGGGGTGACGGAGCCGAGCAAGATGGATCTGACCTCGCGCATCCGGCCAGAGCCGGTCACTATCACGTCAGCATTCCAGCTGGTCGCTATTTCGACGAGGGTCCGCGCGTCTGGGCCTGTTCGCGCGACTGTTCCAAAAGCCTCGATCCCCGCTGCATCAAGGAGCCGGATCGCTTTGACCATCGTCCTCTTGATCTCGCTGTCTGACTCAATGGATGTGAAGCCCGGGGCCCCGACCAACGCCTGGGCGAGGTGAACGACCATTACTCTCGATCCGGTCGCCGCGGCGGCCGCGCACGCTGCTCGGACTCCCACTGACACGTCGCTCATGCCGCCGATTGCGAGGACAACCCGCCGCGCCGTGTGAGTGACTGCGCCGCGACGTGCCTCTGTATTTGTAAACCCGTTCGATATGCCCATAGCCAAAGGGTGCCAGCGAACACGGAGGCCTGATAGGGCCGAAAGACCCGACCCTGCAGGGCCGGTCGTCATGGCGTAGATTCGCCAACGATGACCGAGGGCCGCGACCGCAAGGACGCTCTCCTGGAGGCGGGACTGGCCCTGTCGTCCGAGCTCTCGCTGCCAATGGTTCTGCAGCGGATCGTCGACCTGGCTGCAGAGGTCACCGATGCCCGGTATGTGGCGCTTGGGGTGATCGGCGAGGGCGGCCAGCTCATTGATTTCATCACCGCCGGCATCCCCGCAAAGCAGCGCCAGGCCATCGGTGCGCTGCCGCGCGGCCTGGGGCTCCTCGGACTCCTCATCCGGGAGCCGCACATCATCCGCGTCGAGAACATCAAGGACCACCCTGATTCCGTCGGATTTCCGCCCAACCACCCTCCCATGCGCTCATTCCTCGGCGCGCCAGTGCAGGCGCTGGGCAGGACCTTCGGCAACATTTACCTGACCGAGAAGCGCGGGGCACGGGAGTTCAGCGCCGAAGATGAGCGCTCGCTGCTCGTCCTCGCGACGCAGGCGGGTGTGGCCATCGCCAACGCCTCTCTGTACCAGGAGGTCAAACGCCGTGAGGGATGGCTCGAGGCGTTACGCGAGGTCACGCTCGGCATCCTCGAAGGAGGAGACGCCAACTCTCTGCTGGTGTCGATCGCAGAGCACGCGCGGGAGCTGGCGGGTGCAGACGCAGCCCAAATCCTCACGACCACCTCGAGTGCCGGGCTGCTGGATGTGGTGGCTGCGGTCGGGGCCTACGCGCAGCAAGTTCAAGGTCAGTCGGTGCCGGCGGCAAAGTCGATCTCAGGGGAGGTTATCGAGACTGGGAAGCCGCTCCATACCGATGATGCCACTGCCCACGGCCACGCTTACCAACCCATCATCCGCCTCGGCCATGTTGGACCCGCGATCTTCGTACCGCTTCGGGTCCGAGGCCGTGCTACGGGCACGCTCATGGTCGCGAATCTGAAGGGCGGCCGCCTCTTTGATGAGGGAACGATCCGACTCGTCGAGACGTTCGCGGACCAGGCCTCAGTGGCGATCGAGTACGGACGGGCGCAGCGGAATCTCCAGCGCCTGGGGCTGATGGACGAGCGGGAGCGCATCGCCAAGGAGCTTCACGACGGCATCATCCAGTCCTTGTTCGCAGTAGGCATGGGCCTTCAGAGCACCGCGCTGCAGGCGGTCTCGCCGGAGACCGGGAATCGAATTGAGGCGGCTGTCGGCGAGCTCGATCGGGTCATTCGCGACCTTCGCAACTACATCTTCGGCCTGCGACCTGGCATCCTCGCCGACCGGCAGCTCGACCAGGCATTGAGCGCGCTTGGTGAGGAAGTGCAGGCCAGCTCCCATGTGCTCATCGAGGTGAATGTGGACGCAGCCCTGGCAGCCGACCTTTCAGCGAGATCACACGAGATCGTCCAGATCACGCGCGAAGCGCTGTCCAACGTCGCCCGGCACGCGCAGGCCAAGCACTCTGAGGTCCGACTGGCGCGGCAAGGTTCGAAGGCGGTCCTCACCATCGAAGACGACGGGATTGGATTCGACGTCCGCGGCGACTCAGCCGGCAATGGGTTGCGCAACATGCGTGAGCGAGCGGCGGCCATGGGGGGCGCAGTACGCCTCACCAGCAATGCGGGGAGAGGCACGCGACTACGCCTGACTCTCCCGGTCTGACGCTGTCGGTGCGACCATAGACAGCATGTCTAAGGACCGCCTCCGCATTCTGCTTGTCGACGACCACGAGGTGGTCCGCGACGGCGTGAAATCCCTTATCAACGCGAATGACGATCTGATGGTCGTCGCAGAGGCGGGATCGGTGCGCGAGGCGATCGATGAGGCGGTCAGGACCAAGCCCGACGTTGTGGTGATGGACGTCCGCCTTGCGGACGGCAGTGGAATCGAGGCCACGCGCGAGATTCGGGCCCGACTCGAGAACACCCAGGTCCTGATGCTCACCTCTTTCGCCGACGACGAAGCGCTCTTCGCCTCGATCATGGCCGGCGCCGCCGGCTACGTCCTCAAGCAGATACGAGGCGGTGAGCTGATCCGCGCCATCCGCGAGGTCGGGGCCGGCAGGAGCCTCCTCGACCCGGAGGTGACCAGATCGGTCCTCGAGCGGCTGCGCAAGGGCAAGAACATGCGCGACGAGAAGCTCGCTCGCCTCTCCGCGCAGGAGGAACGAATCCTCAGCTTGATCGCAAAAGGCCTGACCAACGGCCAGATCGGTAAGGAGCTGAAGCTGGCCGAGAAGACTGTCAAGAATTACGTGTCAACGATCCTTTCCAAGCTGGAGGTGGCGCGCCGGGCTGAAGCCGCCGCATATCTCGCGCGCCACACGACGACCCCTGGGTCGGTATAGCTGACTGGGTTTAAGCGATAGGGCCGAACGACCGGGTCAGTCGGCCGCCGCCAGCTCGTCGACCTGAGCCGCCTGGAGCCGCTTGGCGATCGACTCGGCAAGCTCTTTGACAGTAGCCTCGGCCACCCTGTGCATCAGCGCATCGTCGAGGTGTTTGCCAAGGCTCCCAAGTGGGGGTTGGTACATGCCGCAGACCGTCAGTCTGGTGACGCGGTCATCTACTGGCGCGAGCTCGACCTTTCCAGTCATGACCGGAAACAGCCGCTTGATATAGGTCGCCCGCCAGGTGATTGGGACCTCGGTCCAGCTGCCCGTGGTCAACGGCTCGCCTACCTCGACAACCACCTTCTTTTGAATTCCGACTCCGGCGACTCGCGGGCCGACCGCGGTACGACTGGCGCTCGCCAGGAGTGGGAACCACTTGCGGGGTCCCTTTGCGAACACGGAGCTGACAGTCTCAACCGGGCTGTCGATATGAACTGAATGCTGGACAAACACACCGGGAGTATTGAGCCGATCGCACGAAACTACAGGGGCCGATAGTCACCAATCGTCAGGGTCTAATGGCGGCGCCGCCGCCTCAGCGATCCGTCGGTTTTCCACCGCCACCGGCGAGCCGCCGAAGCAGCGAGCGGACCGGATCGAAGTAAACGTCGTCCATGCGCTCTTTGAGCGGGATGATCGCGTTGTCAGTGATCTTGATGTGCTCAGGGCACACCTCGGTGCAGCATTTGGTGACGTTGCAGTAACCGAGACCGGCATCTCCCTTCAACTGCCGCCGCCTGTCGAGCACGTCCTTGGGGTGCATCTCGAGGCTGGCGATCCTGACCATGAACCGGGGTCCGTAGAAGGCGCTCTTTGCGTCGTGGTTTCGCAGAACATGGCAGACGTCCTGGCACAGGAAGCATTCGATGCATTTTCGAAATTCCATCACCCTTTCCACGTCCTTCTGCTGCATCCGCCACGGCTCGCTCGCTGCAAGGTCCTTCTCGGATGGTGTGAAGGGCGGGATCTGCTTGTTCACCTCGTAGTTCCAGCTCACGTCGGTGACGAGGTCCTTGATCACCGGGAACGCTCTCATGGGCCGGACGGTGACCGCGCCCTTGTAGTCGGCGATCGGCGTCTTGCACATGAGGCGGGGGAAACCTTGAATCTCGGCAGAGCAGGAGCCGCACTTGGCAGCTTTGCATTTCCAGCGCACGGCGAGGTCCGGGGCGCTGTTCGCTTGCGCCCACAGCACCGCATCGAGGACAACCATGCCCTCCATTACCGGCACGCGATACGAGACCAGCCCTCCCCCGTTCGCGTCGCCGCGCCACACCTGCAGGTCGAGGCTAGAGTCTTCCATTCATTCCACAGCCTCGGGCGTGTAGCGAGCGTAGGATCGATCGATTGCATCGGCGAGGTGCTCGGGCATACGCGGTCGCCGCTCCGCCCTGACATGCATGCCGTCTGAAGTCTTCTCAACGACACAGTTCACCGACGCGAGCTGGTCGTCGGTGTTCGGGTAGTCGGAGCGGGCGTGGGCGCCACGGCTCTCCTTCCTTTCTATTGCGGAGCGCAGCAGGGCCTCGGCATTGACGAGCAGAGAGCGAAGGTCGTACGCGGTGTGCCAGCCGGGATTGAAGGCGAGGATTTTCGAGCCGCCGCTCCCGCACACCTCCGCCCGATCGCGCAGTCCCTCGATCTTTTCGAGACCCGCCGCCAGGCCTGCACCATCTCTAACTATCGGCGCGTGCAATGACATCACGTCCTGGATCTCCGCCATGAGCGCATAGGGATTCTCGCCCGCGAGGCGGTCGAGGGGAGCCATCAGCGCAGTGACGGCATTCTCGATGTCGGCAGGGTCGACCTTCATGCTTGATGCCTTCGGGCTTTTCTGGGCTGCATCTGCTGCCGCATCGCCGGCCCGCTTGCCAAAGACCAGGAGATCGCTCAAAGAGTTGCCTCCGAGGCGGTTGGCGCCATGCAGTCCTGACGCGACCTCCCCTGCCGCATACAGCCCGGCGACCGTGGTCGCCCCCGTTTCGGGCACCACTCGCACCCCGCCCATCGCGTAGTGGATGGTTGGCGCCACCTCCATCGGCTGCTTGGTGATGTCGACCTTGGCCAGCTTCAGGAACTGCTCGTACATCGACGGGAGCTTGCTCTTGATGTACTCGGGCTTCCGGTGGGTGATGTCGAGGTAGGCTCCCCCGTGCGGTGTGCCGCGGCCGGCGCCGACCTCTGAATTGATCGCGCGAGCGACGATGTCCCTGGACGACAGCTCCATCCGCTCGTGGTCGTAGCGCTCCATAAAGCGCTCCCCGTCCTTGTTCCGCAAGACGCCACCCTCGCCGCGAACACCCTCGGTGACCAGGATGCCGCGAACACCCGCCGGCCAGACCATGCCTGTCGGATGGAACTGGACCATCTCCATGTCGCGAAGCTCAGCGCCTGCCTCGTATGCAAGGGCGGTGCCGTCTCCGGTGCTCTCCCACGAGTTCGACGTGACCCTGTACATCTTCCCGGTTCCGCCGGTCGCCAGCATCAGGGCGCCGAACCGGTACAGGATTAGGGCTCCATCGGCCCGCCGGTAAGCGAGCGCCCCGGCGACACGTTCATCGGACTTCACAAGCTTGAAGACAGTCACTTCCATGTGTACTTCCACACCGGTGGTGTGTACCGCATGGTCCTGGAGAGTCCTGATGAGCTCGAGCCCTGTGCGGTCTCCGATGTGGGCGAGGCGTGGATACGTGTGGGCTCCAAACGGCCGCTGGTGGATCCGGCCCTGCCAGGTTCGATCGAAAACGGCGCCCCACCGCTCCAGCTCCAGCACACGCTCGGGCGATTCTTTGGCGTGAAGCTCGGCCATGCGCCAGTCGTTGATCAGCTTGCCACCCTTCATCGTGTCGGCGAAATGCACCTCCCAGGAGTCCTGGTAGGCGACGTTGTGCATGGCCGCAGCGACGCCGCCTTCGGCCATCACGGTGTGGGCCTTGCCCAACAGCGACTTGCAAACGATCAGGACCCGAGCGCCGCCTTCAGCTGCGGCGATGGCGCCGCGCAAGCCGGCGCCTCCAGCGCCGAGGACGAGCACGTCGGTCTCGACTGTCTCATAGGCGGGAACGCTCAAGCCACCCACCGTGGATCCTGCAGGACGCCCGCCAGCAGCAGGCGGATGTAGATGTCGGTCGCCGCCACCGAGAAAAGGCTCGCCCACGCCCATCGGTCGTGCTTGATGTTGAGAACCGTTACGCCCTTCCAGAGCTTGTGCCGGGCGCGCGCCGCCAGCGAGCAAGAAAAGCAGTCAAGCTCTCCGCCGGCGAGGTGGCGGAAGGCGTGGCAGCCGAACGTGTAGCCAGAAAGCAGGATGACGTTGGTGAGCATCAGCGCACTTCCGAGTCCGATGCCCAACCTCCCTCCAAAGTCAAAGGCGAGGATCGCATCAAACCAGAGGAATCCAACCTGGACGACAGTCGCGTAAAAGGCGAACCGGTGAAAGTTGTTGAAGACCCATGGGATCGCCGTCTCCCCTCTGTAGCGGCGCTTCGGCTCAGAGACCGCACATGACCGCGGGTGCCAGAAGAACGATCGGAAATACGCCTTGCGGTAGTAGTAGCAGGTGAGCCGAAAGACCAATGGAGCCCACGCCACCCAGACCCCGGGCGGGATCGGCCCAACCTTGATCAGAGGCGAGTAGAAGGGACTGAGGTACGGGGCATAGTAACCCTCGTGCTGGAAGAAAACGACCCAGACTGCAAAGCCACCGAACAGGCTGAGCGCGAGGACCACGAAGGCCGGGTAAAGCCAATTCGGCAGGGTGCTGTAAGGATTGGTGACGGGCTCACGATCTGCGGCAGCGGGCCGGGCTACGGGATTGGAAAGCGCCACGTCGTGCTTATCTAACTACGACTCGGTTGAGCGGTGTTGCAGCGCCCATCGTGGCGGCCGGCGCGTGGATCGCCCGAACCTCCCACAAAAAAGAACTCCGGCGGGCCGAGCCCGCCGGAGTGTCGCCGTCCTGATGAGCTGTCACGCAGTAGCGATCTTCTGCACGGCTTTGAATGTCTCGACCTTGCGCGATGCGACCTGTAGTTCGAAGACGAGCGCGCCGAGCACGCCCAGCGCCGCGACCATCAGTCCAAGTGCGGCGTAGATGGTGTAGTTGCCGACCATCCACCAACCCCACGAGTTGAGAAGGGTGCCTCGAAGCATCTCACCCTGGAAGAGGGAAGTCTTCTGGCTGCTGAGAGTCGCTGCGGTTGTCTGAAGGGTTGTGTAGTTCGGGTCAGTAGTCGGGGTCGCAGCGAGGTCTTTGTTTGCCTTGCTGGCCGCGCTGCTGACTTCAGAGTAGGTCATGCCGCCGGCAATGCCTGCCAGGTGAACGCCGATGTAGTCGTTCCCGTAGACCCTGGCCTTGTCGCCGTTGTCGACCTGCTGGCCTGCGTAGTTTCGGATTTCAGCCGAGAACTTGGCAGGGTCAAGTGCACCGCCCGCCTTGATCTGGTCGGTACCCGGGAAGAAGATCTTCTGAGCGACAAGCTCGTTGTGCACCATCGTGGTGACGAAGCTGCCCTCGTAGAAAAGGAAGCCCGAGGCCGAAGCCAGAATGATTACCAACATCGCCTGAAGACTGACGATCCGCCACCGAATTGACTTGTCCATGCTGTTTCTCCTTTGAATGTGGCCCCTTTCGAGGCTCTCGTTGAGCTATTGGACGGCTCTTGACCTAAGTCAACAGCCCGGCGCGGTTCCAGTCGCCTGCCAATCGGCCCACCTGCCCTAGGGTCCGGGTCCCGGCCCGACTGGGCCAAATGACGGTCTCTTCATCCAGTGACGCGTGTTGAAGACGCGCCCCTTTGAGCTCCATGCCATCGGTGTACTCGTCAACGCCAATCCCTCGCCATCGGACCGTGCTGCCCGCGGCCCCTCCAGGTGCACAAGGCTTCCCCGCGGTTTGTTCGACGACCGGCGGTAAGCTAGCTCACCGATGGCCCAGGTCCACTTCCGGCTTGAGACCCAGCTGTCGCCTGGCTCCGTGATGGGCGCATTGACCGATTTCGGACCACGGCGGTCGCAGATCTGGCCGAACATCGATGACCAGCACTTCAAAGTGCACTCCGAGGGCCCCGGCTGGGCTGAGGTGACCGAAGGCAGCTCGGTGGCAGGCGGCGTCTGGGAACGCGAGAAGTACACCTGGAATGCCGCGACGGGTTCCGTGGCCGTGGAGACCATCGACTCCAACACGTGGGGTCCCGGCAGCCGCTGGGATTACAAGCTCACCCCAACCGCGAAGGGTGGCACGCAGGTCGATGTAACTGTCGCGCGCCACGGCAAGGGTTGGAAGGGCCGGCTGATCGAGCTTGGCCTGATGGTGGTTGGCGCGGGAATGCTCCGCGCACAAATGGAGGAGGCCCTGGCGCGGTCAGGCGCTTAACCGTCGTCAGGGGAACCTGCGAGGACCAAGTCCCCAGCCCGCCCCTGAGTCAAATGGAGACCCAGTCAGCAGGCCGACGTAGCGGTATCTGTCGCTAGGTGACCCTTACCGCTGTAGCGCCGCCCAGATGTGGGGCCAGAGCAGAATGGCCACCACAATCCCGCCGCCGATCTCGGTGACCGCCGTGGCGCCGGCCGCGACGTCTTTGATCTTTCCGATCTTCGGGTCTTGCTGCGGTTGCACGAAGTCGCAAAGCATCTCGATCGAGGTGTTGAGCGTCTCGACCGCCAGCAGGAGCGTTCCCACGAGCACGAGCACCGCGATCTCGACACTCGTGAACCGCAGAAGGAAACCGCCCGCCGCGAGCACAATCACCGCGACGATTCCCAGGCGCAGGGAGGGCGTGCGCGGCGCTACCCACATCAGCCCGGAGAAGGCGTGGTAAGCGCTCTTCAGAACGTTCCACGACCCGGACCTATGGGGTGCCCCGGTACGTTTGGCGGCCAACGCCTCGATCCTACCCGGTGGCGGCAGCGCTAGTCGGCATCCCGCCCACCATCACGCAGAGGTCACGGCGATCGGCGCCGCGAACATCGCATACGAGCTGTTGTGCCTGTTCGCTCCGCAAGCCGGCTGACGGACGCCAGATTCTGTAGTAGGTCGTAGGACTGCAAAATAGATGACTACCATGAGTCAGCGCTTAGGGGTGCCAACAATTCGTTTTGACGCCACGCTGTCCACGATCGACAAACGGACGATTTTGCGCTTGCCTGAGAAAGCGAGCGGGAAACTGCCGTCGCGCGGGCAGGTGGCAGTACGAGGAACGATCAATGGCCATGGGTTCCAGGCGGTGTTGGAACCAGACGGCTATTTGGGCCACTGGATGAGGATCGATGGAAAGCTCCAACGAACCGCTGCTTTGGGCGAGGGTGACACGGCGACGCTCGAAATTGAGTCACTCAAAGACTGGCCGGAGCCGAACGTGCCACAGGATCTTGAGACAGCACTGGCAGCTGCCCCTCAGAAGATTCAAGACCTATGGAAAGGTATTACGCCAATGGCACGCTGGGAATGGGTTCGCTGGGTCAATGCAACGCAAAACCCTGATACGCGCAAACGACGGGTCGAAGTAAGTGTCTCGAAAATGAAAAGCGGGAAGCGACGGCCCTGCTGTTTCAACCTTGCTGCATGCACCGACCCGGACTTGTCAAAAAACGGCAGGCTTATTGAGCCAGCGTAAGAAGGTGGATCACCCACAAGGGGGCTTCGCTCTCTTACAAGGAATCCGCAATTCAAAACACCCCACCTGACCACCGCACTATCAATGATCGCCGTCTGCGGCGAAGCACTGATCGACGCCATCGAGGACGCCGACGGTGCACAGCGAATGATGCCCGGGGGCGGTCCTTTCAACACAGCTCGAGCCCTTGCGCGTCTTGGCGTGCCAACCGCGTTTATCGGCCACCTTTCTACCGATGCGTTGGGCCGCCGCCTAGCCGAGCTGCTGACTGCGGATGGAGCGAGTCTGGCGCTGGCCAGCTTCGGCACCGAGCCGACCACCAGGGCTGCAGCGACAGTCGATGGCGCCGGGCGGGCTGAATACGAGTTCTTCGTCGACGGCACCTCCGCGCCGAACCTGACTCCGGAAATGATCCCCGCCCAGCTTCCGCCTGAAGTCACAGCCATCCACGTGGGCACGCTTGGCCTGGTCCTCGAGCCGATGGCGTCAACGCTGGCAGAGCTTATTGAGCGCGAAAGTGGCAAACGTCTGATCATGCTGGACCCCAACATCAGGCCGGCTGCGCTGGCCGGTGAGGGTGATTATCGCGACCGCCTGGGCCGGCTCATCGCGCTCAGCACGATAGTGAAGTTGAGTGAAACCGACTTGCGCTGGCTCAGCCCCGATTTGGGATATGAGGCTGCAGCGGACCTGATCTTGAAGCGCGGCGCCCAGCTCGTGATCGTGACGCTCGGACCCGACGGCGCTTATGCGATCGCCGCTGACTCTCGAATCGCTGTCGAAGCACCACGTATCGAGGTTGTCGATACGATCGGCGCCGGCGATGCCTTCAGCGGCGCGTTCCTGGCCTGGCTTTACGAGCGCGATCGTCTGGAGACACAACTCAGCTTCTCGCGCAACGAGCTGCAATCGGCGCTCGAGTTCTCGTGCCTCGCGGCCTCCTTGACTTGCGCCCGCGAGGGGGCAGAGCCTCCCACCCGCGCGGAGATGAAGCGCGCGAAAGAATCCGCGGTCATCGACTGAATGTGGAGGAGTCAATGAGGGTTGGCGACATCGATGTGGCTCGAATCGGCTTAGGCACCAACCGACTGACGAAGACGCCTGACAACGTCGCGTTCATCAGAGCAGCGGTCGCCGCCGGTGTCCAGATGATCGACACCGCCCACCTCTACACAGGCGGACAAAGTGAGGAGACCGTCGGCGAGGCTCTCTCGCCGGTCCCCGAAGGATGCATCGTGGCCACCAAAGGCGGGTTCGGTGGCGCTGGGCGTGGCCGCCCAGAGGTGCTGCGCGCCGAGCTTGAGCAGAGCCTTCGCCGACTGAAGACCGACAGCATCTATCTCTATTACCTGCACCGCGTCGATCCGGAAACTCCTATCGAGGAGAGTCTCGCCACCATCAAGGAGTACCGGGACCAAGGCAAGATCCGCCACGTCGGCATTTCCGAGGTCGAGATAGACGAGATCGAGCGCGCCAGGCGGGTGGTGCCCATCACCGCAGTCCAGAACCACTACAACATTTCAGAGCGCAAGTACGACGATGTAGTCGACTACTGCGCCGGCGAGGGCATCGTCTTCGTGCCGTTCTATCCCCTGCGCGGGGAAGGTGGCGCCGCCCTCACCGAGATCGCCGGCCGGCACCAGGCATCCAAGCGGCAGATCATGCTCGCGTGGCTCCTCAAACGCTCGGCGGCCATGCTTCCGATCCCAGGCACGCTGTCGCTCCAGCACCTGAAGGAGAACCTTGCTGCGTTGAAGATCGAGCTCACCGACGCGGAGTTGCAGGCGCTCCGCTAGAGCTGGGCGCGACCGCCATAACGGTCCAACACCTGTAAGCAAGCTCGCTCCCGCTCAGACCGCACCGCGACATCTAGACTGGCTGATCGAGATGTTCACGGGTGCCAAGTACGCTCGGAGCGGCGACGTCAACATCGCGTATCAGGTGGTGGGCGACGGTCCGATCGACCTCGTGCTTGTGCTGGGCTGGGTCTCGCACCTCGCCTACGTCTGGGAGCTGCCGGCCATGGCCACGTTCCTGAATCGCCTTGCCTCGTTCTCGCGTCTGATCCTGTTCGACAAGCGAGGCTGCGGAATGTCGGACCGCGTGCACCCACTACCGACGCTGGAGCAGCGAATGGATGACGTTCGCGCCGTGCTCGACGCGGTCGGCTCGAAGAGGGCTGCGCTCATAGGTATCTCCGAGGGCGGTGTGATGTCGGCGCTCTTTGCCGCCACCTATCCCGAGCGGACGGCGGGCCTGATCATCGACGGCAGCTACCCGTCAGCGCTGAGGCGACCCGGCTATCCATGGGGCATGACCGAGGACCAGCTCGAGCTGAGCATCTCGCGGGTTAAGGATCTCTGGGATAAGGCCGTCGGTATGGAGCGTTATGCGCCAAGCCAGGTCGATAACCCTGAAGTGGCCAACTGGTGGCGCACGTTCAAGCAGATGAGCGCGAGCCCCGGCGACGCGGAGCACCTCTTGCGCATGAATTGCCTGATCGACATCCGCGATATTCTCCCCGCGATCCGAGTTCCGACCCTGATTGTCCATGCTCGCGGCGATCGGGTCGCACCCATCGAGGCCGGTCGGTATCTCGCCGAGCACATCCCTGGAGCCAAGCTCCTGGAGCTGGACTCCATTGACCATTGGCCTTACTTCGGGGACGCCGACCTCGTGATTGGCGAGGTGCAGGAGATCCTCACTGGCGTCCGCTCCGCGACTGCCCCGGAGACGATGCTTGCGACAGTCCTCTGCACCAACGTAACGCAGGCCGGCGCTCACGCTGTCTGGCTTGGCGACAAGCGCTGGAATGAGCTCGTCGACCGTCATCATGCAGTCGTTCGCAAGGCCCTCGCTCACTACGCCGGCCGCGAGATCGAGGCCGGCGAGCGTGGAATCACCGCTATTTTCGACGGCACCGCCCGCGCTGTGCGCTGCGCTCTCGACGTTCGCGATCAGCTGCTCGATCTAGGACTGCGCATCCGGGCGGGGCTCCACGCGGGCGAGTGCGAGATCCGCGGCGGCCGTCCACGGGGGGTGGCCCTCCACGTTGCCTCGACAGTGATGGACGCTGCCCAGCCCGGCGAGGTTCTCGTTTCCAGCACAGTCAAGGACCTGGTGGTTGGTTCGGGCCTGGAGTTTGCAGATCGGGGGAGCCGCGAGTTTGCCGGCGTGCCCGGGTCATGGAGCCTGTTCGCGGCAGGGCCCGAGCAACTTGATCGTGTTGAGGACCTGGTGAATGCCGCGGCCCCGGCCAAGCTCAGCCGCCGCGAACACGAGGTGGCGCAACTTCTCGCGAGAGGCCTAAGCAACAAAGAGATCGCCGGCCGCCTTTACCTATCAGAGCGCACCATCGACAACCACGTGCACCACATCCTTGACAAGCTCGGGTTCGACTCCCGCGTCCAGGTGGCGACGTGGCTCACACGAAATGAGCATCTGAACTGAGCACTGCCTGAGCCTTCTCCCCGATGGCAGGCGCGTGGCGTCGCCATAGCCTGACGCGGAAGGCGATCCTCCCGGATCGCCACAACGCAGGGAGGTTCTGATGGCGAGGTTCATGGTGGAGCGCTCGTTCCCCGACGGGCTCGAGATCCCGTTGACGGAGCAGGGAGCGCAGGCCTGCATGTCGGTGGTCGGCACCAACGCTGAGTTGGGCGTGACCTGGGTGCACTCATACGTCACGGAAGATCACAAAAAGACGTTCTGCATCTACGACGCACCGAGCCCGGAGGCGATTCGAAAGGCGGCCAAGCTGAACCAGCTGCCCGCCGACGAGATCACGCCCGTGCGCGTTCTCGACCCGTACTTCTACCGCTGAGCCGGCGGTTTTTGATTCGATGAATTGGAAAAGGAGACACAGGATGCATCGGTGGTTGAAAAGGTCGCTTGTGGCGGCTTTGCTTTTGACGGCAACCCTGGCGATGCCGGAGGCGCAAGCCTCTGGTGGGCAGGCAAGCGTCGCCGACGTGCGCAACGCAACTGCGAAGTTTCACGACGTCAACCAGGCGGAACATGCGGGGTACGCGCGGCTGCTCCCATGTTTCGACAGCCCCGGTGTTGGCGGTATGGGCCAGCACTATGTCAAGGGGCCGCTTGACAATGTGGTGAACGCGTCCGAACCGGAGGCTCTCGTCTACGAGGTCGACGGGGACCGCCTTCAGCTGGTGGCGGTCGAGTACATCATTCCGCAGGACCAGTGGACCTCGAGCGTTCCGCCGAGCCTGCTTGGACACTCGTTTTTTCGCAACGACGCCCTTGGTTTGTGGGCGCTGCACGCATGGATCTGGCGACCCAACCCAGCGGGGATGTTCGCCAACTACAACTCGAAGGTGAAGCTCTGCCCGGGTCACTGAGCTGAATCTGGAGGGGCGGGTCTACGAAGGTGGGCCCGCCCCTCACCTTTATGCGGCTGGAGCAGCTCCTGTGGGCATGGTTTGCGCCCGCTCGAACCATGATGTGACGCCGATCATCACCGCCGAGGCGTAGGCGGTGGTGAAGAACACTCCAACACAGCAGGCAACAAGTCCAAGTGCGGCGATGATGCCTGCCACAAACATCATCAAACCCGCCATCACGCTGTTGTTGACGTTGCTGGTCGCCAGCCGCCACACCGCCTGAACGTCCAGCCCCCCGCTGAAGCCGCGCTGGTACGTCATCAGGATGATCGATGGCAGCAGGAAGTACAGAAAGAGCTGGGCAGCGAAGTTCAGCAGCGAGCCAAGCGCGGTGAACGGGGTGCCGGAGAAGTCCTGGTTTGCATTCATCCCGCTGCCGATCCCGCTGATTACGCCGCCGGGAATAGCCAGAACAACCGCATAGATCAGCCAGGCACCGAAGAGGCCAATGCCCCGGCTCAGATGAAACCCCGCGGGAGCGAGCTCTTGCCTGCCGGCACGAATGTTGTCGAGCGTAATGAGCATCCAGCCCGCTGTTGCAATCAGGCCAACGATCGGAATGATGAGGATGAGTCCCTGGACAACGATCTTGCCGACCCATGCCGGGTCGCGGAATGGGTACCCAAACGCGTCGCCGATGCTATTCACGAGCGCCAGTCTAAGGCCGTCGCTCTCAGTCGGGCTCACCCCCCCCGGGTGCCGCCAGCGTCATACGACAGGAATGGCTCTTCAAGAAAGGTCGAAATTAAGCAACCAAAGGTGAGCGCACCGGCGTTAACTGTGCACACGCGGCGGTCCCGATCCCACGCTGCCGTGGGGAGTAGCCGTCGTCGGAGGCAGGGGCATGGCCGCTTTAGGGGGATCGTTGCGGCGATCCAGGTTCGCCGCGCTGGCGTTCGTGGTGGCGCTGGCCGCTACGGCCGGCTGGACCGTGACCGCGCAGTCGGCCGGGCCGTCATCGCGTGGCACGATCATCTCCCCCGTCGGGCACCCGACCGTCACTGAGCTCAAGTTCAGCTCCAAACCCATTAGTCGATCCAAGGCCAAGCGACTACAGAAGCCGTTCCTTAGCAGCAACCCGGCGGCTCTCGCCAAGGCCAGGCAGGCAGCGACCGGCAAGCCCGGCGCCAAATTGCCCAGCAGCACACCAACTTCGGGTGCGAGCGGTGCGGCAGCGAGTCCGCAGACCGGGCTGTTCAACGGCATCAACCAGCCTGGTATTTCGGTCCTCGATGAGGGCTTCTGCTGCACCCCTCCGGACAGCACCGGTGCGGTTGGGCCCAACAACTATGTGGAGTTCGTCAACACAACGATCCGCGTTTATGACCGGAACTTGAACCAGCTCAGTCAGCAGGACATGGCCGCGTTTGTCGCGGCGGCCGGCGGCCTGAACGTCAGCGATCCGCAAATCCAATGGGACCCACGGGCGGGGCGGTGGTTCTACGCCGCGGTCGCCTTCGCAACCCACAACAACAACCTGGTCTTCGGGTGGTCGAAGACCTCGGATCCCAGCGACCTTGCAGCAGGATGGTGCCGGTTCGGAATCGCCACCGGCAACCAGCTCGCGGACTACCCAAAGCTCGGCCACGACGACAACTTCGTCCTGTTCGGAGCCAACCTGTACGACGACAGCACCGGCAACTACATCTTCAGCACTGCCAATATCTGGGCGGTGGCAAAGCCGGCTGCCGGCAACACAACCTGCTCGGCACCCGGAATGGCGTCGTTCGCCGACCCACAGCATGTCCTGCTGAACACGGATGGCACGTCCGCCTTCACACCAGTCCCTGCTAACACGTCCGACCCTTCGAGCTCGGGATACATCCTTGCCGGACACAGCCCGCTGCCCCCGAGGACCGGTGATCCGCTCGGCCCGCAGACCAAGATCATGGTCTGGCACGCGGCCCGGCAGGGAAACGCGCCTGTGCTCGTAGCCGACGGCGACTTCACGGTCGGCAGTTTCGACGTGCCTGAAGCGGCCCCCCAGCCCGGCGGTCCGACCCTCGAGACCCTTGACGCGCGTTTGACCCAGGCCGTTGCGCACGCCGACCCTGACGCAGGGGGCGCCGAGGCAGTTTGGTCACAGCACACGATCGACGGGCCCGGCGGCCGCTCTGTCGTGCGCTGGTACGAGATCCTGCCCGCCACGCATGCCGTGCGCCAGCAAGGGCAGGTGCAGAGCGGCACCGACTTCATATGGAACGGGTCAATCTCTCCCTCCATCGCCGGCAACGACGCCGCCGTCTTCTACAACAGAGGAGGCTCAACGCAGTTGCCGCTGGCGGCCGCGCAGTCGCGGCTTTCCGCGACGCCCCTCGGAACGATGGGCGGCGGCGAGATCGTCCTCGCCACGAGCGTGCAGGCTGACGTGGACTTCAGCTGCACCTCTCCCTACGGTCCCCCGTGTCGATGGGGCGACTACTCAGGTGCGAGCCCCGACCCGCTCAACGCAGGCGTCGTCTGGGGCACCAACCAGGTAAACGGATTCTCGTTCTTCGGCTTCCCGCAGTGGACCACCCAGAACTACGCGGTGACGACCTCCGGCACGGCTCCTCCGCCACCTCCGCCGCCGATCCCGTGCACGTCGGTAGCCTGGAATGCGCCGAGCCCCGCCTCGCCGCAGCAGGTCGGCACGGCTGTCACCTTCAGCGCCACCGCCAGCGGCTGCCCCAACCCGGTTTACCAGTTCTGGACGCAAGCGCC
>DATLPO010000158.1:0-4623 GCA_035535675.1 Candidatus Limnocylindria bacterium | reverse complement strand
AGCTCTGATGGTGACGATCGCGGACGTGAGACGACTCGCTGAGAGGTTGCCACGCTCGTACGAGGCGCGGGTCGGTGGTCGCGTGAAGTTCCGAGTGGGTCGCATCGTTTACCTCGCGTTCTCTCGCGACGAGACGGTGATGGGATTTGCCTTTCCGAAGGAACAGCGGGATTGGCTCGTGGGTGGCTCTCCTGAGAAGTTCATGCAGCCGTCGAAGTCAGACCTCCGCTACCACTGGGTGGACGTGCGCCTCGCGGCCATTGACGAACGCGAAATGCGCGAGCTGGTGCTGGATGCTTGGCGGATGGTGGTGCCCAAGAGCGTGGCCGCGGCTCTTGACGAATCCGCACCTTTTCTTGTTTGGGACGCGGACCGATGACTCTGTGTGGTTGGTGGATCCGAGGGGATTCGAACCCCTGACCTCGTGAGTGCGATTCACGCGCTCTCCCAACTGAGCTACGGACCCACATGCGCCGGCGCCGCCTCCCGCGACTGCGTCGCGGGGACCCCAGCGGTTTGAGACGGAAGGGCCAGTATAGCGGCGCCCTGATCGTGATCCTTTCGGGAACAACTGGGCGCGAGCGCCCGGTTCCTATACTCGCGCAATGGCCTTTCTCTTCAAGGGTAAAAAGCTGCCGGAAGGTGTCGATCCGGCGCGCATCCCGCCCGGCCAGACCCTCACAGCGCCCGACCGGTGGCCGCTCTTGCACTTCGGTCCTGTGCCCAAGACAGACATCGCCACGTGGAACTTCAAAGTGTTCGGCGCCGTCGAGAACGAGCTGACTCTCGACTACGGCGAGCTGCGTGCGCTGCCTTCTAAAGACGTGGTCGCCGATATCCACTGTGTCACCGCCTGGAGCCGCCTCGGCGACACGTGGACGGGCGTCCCGATCAAGGACATCCTCGAGCGCGTCAAGCCGAAGCCCGAGGCGAAGTACGTGATGGCGCACAGCGAGTACGGGTACACGACATCCGTTCCGCTGGAGGTGCTCGACAACGAGGAAAACCTCCTCTGCTACGCGTGGAACGGCACGGATCTCACCCCCGATCATGGCTGGCCGCTCCGCCTGTTCGTTCCCTCGAAGTACTTCTGGAAATCGGCGAAGTGGCTCCGCGGGCTAGAGTTCATGGAGCGCAACCGGCTCGGTTTTTGGGAGCAGCGTGGATATCACGACGAGGCCGACCCCTTCAAGGAGACACGCTACTGGTAGTCACGGCGCGGTAGCCGGACCGCCCGTCGTCACCTTCACGAGCGACTTTGGTTCCGGCTCGCCTCTGGTCGCGGCAATGAAGGGCGTGGTCCTGGCCGGGTGTCCCCACGCAGTGCTCGTCGACGTCAGCCATGAGGTCCCGCGCTTCGACGTGTCCGCCGGCGCTTTCATGCTGTTTGCAGGCACTCGCCATTTCAGTGCGGGCTCCGTACACCTCGTGGTGGTGGATCCGGGTGTCGGCAGCTCGCGCCGGCGACTGGCGCTACGCGCCGGCGGCCTCTACTACGTCGGTCCTGACAACGGCCTGTTCGCGATAGTCATCGAGGAGGTCGGACTGCAGAAGGCTGTGGAGCTGGCGCCCCGTTCCAGCGGCGCTCCCACTTTCGAAGGCCGGGACGTCTTCGCGCCGGCTGCTGCCGCGCTTGCGGCCGGGGTGCCACTCGAGTCTCTGGGCCACCCGACAGACCCGCCTCAGATGCTTGACCACGCGCCTCGCGTGTTGTGGACGGACGGGTTCGGGAACCTGATCACCAATGTCAAGCCACCGGTGCGCCGGATGCGCATTCACAACCACGACATAGTTGCGACCGCGACCACATATTCAGACGCACGGCCGAATGAGCCATTCGTCTATGTCGGGAGCATGGGTTATCTCGAAGTTGGAGTGCGTGAGGCGCGGGCGGACCGGCTCCTTGGCGCTCGCGCAGGGATGAAGGTCGAGCTGATCTGACGTCGCGTTAACAGGCTGGGTTGGCGCCCGCCACCCGGCAACCTACCTTGGCAGCTGCCATGGCGCGTTTCGCATCGTTGTTGCTGGTCGTATGCGTGCTGGCGTGCGCGGGGCCCCTACCCCCGGCGTCGCTAGCTTCGGACGCCCAGCCGGCCGCGGGCTCGGGTCTCTCCGAGCCCGTTCGCCTGTGGCAGGACGCGAGCATATTCGCGCTTGTCGGCGGACTCATCGAGTCGGCGCGCCGAAGGGTGTTGGTGGAGGTATACGAGCTCGGCCGCGCCGACCTGGTGCTCTCCCTTCGAGCACGGCACGCAAGCGGGGTTGACGTTCGTGTGATCACCGACCCGACAGTCGTCGCCAGCCGGCAATCTGCCGACTTGCTGGATCGGCTTGGCGTGCCGGAGCGTGCTTACCCGGTCGACGATGGGCGCCACCAGATCGACCATGTCAAGCTCCTGATCGCCGACGGCGAGGCGGTGGTCGGAGGGATGAACTGGGGCGCGCACAGCGATCGCAACCACGACTACGTGCTGGAAACCCGCGTTGCCATCGAGGTCGGACGGTTGGCTGCCATATTCGAGCAAGACTGGGCGCTGGCCGGCGGCAGGCCGGCTCCGCTCGCGCCGATCCCCGGTCAGGTTGCCCAGACCATGCCGGGCGAGGAGATCAGGATCATGCTCGAGAGGGCACTCGCGGAGGCTCGTGTGAGGGTGCTGGCGGAGGTTTACACGCTCACCGACCCGGCGACCATCGCCGGGCTTGCGGCGGCGAAGCGCCGCGGGGCCCACGTGAAAGTGCTTCTGGATCCGAACCAGCCGTACAACCGGCATGCGTATGCGCTTTTGAAATCGGGCGGCGTCGAAGTTCGCTGGTATTCGGTGCCGAAGGGCACCCTGTTGCACGCCAAGATCGGGTTGTTCGACGGCACGCTGGTCCTGGGCTCCGCCAACTGGACGCTCAGCGGGCTAGGAGTCAACCACGAGCTGGACATCGAGACGGGTGATCCGGAAGCGGTGGCTGCTTTCGCCACTCGGTTTGCCGCCGACTGGTTGCGCTCGGCCGGTGGCTAGCTTTGTGGAGGCGGGCCGGACGAACCGGCGGGGGGCGGCCCTGAAGGCCCAGCCGCGGGCGGTCCAGATGGGCCACCCATGGGCGGATTGTTGCCGAAATTGACTTGCGGCACTGCGCGGTCGCTCTCGTCGGCCTGGAAGAAGCCGAAGGCCTTGAAGCCCAGCACGCCGGCGATCAGAGAAGTGGGGAGGGTCTGCAGCTTGATGTTGTAGTCCCTGACGTTGCCGTTGTAGAAGCGGCGCGAGAACTCGATCTTGTCCTCAGTCGCTGTGAGCTGCTCCTGGAGGTTGGTGAACGCCGAGATCGCTTTCAGGTCGGGGTAGTTCTCCGACACCGCGAACAGGCTTCGCAAGCTCTGGGTCAGCATGTTTTCGGCTGCCCCGATCTTGGCCGGGTCGCCCGTGGCACCCGCTGCGACAGCCCCGGCGCGTGCATTGGTGACCGCCTCGAGGGTGCCGCGCTCGTGTTGCATGTAGCCCTGGACCGTCTGGACCAGGTTGGGGATGAGGTCGTGGCGCCGCTTCAGTTCGACGTCGATCTCGGACCAGGCCTCCTGGGTCCGATTGCGCAGCGTGACCAGGCCGTTGTAGGTGAAGACCAGCCATAGGACGACGACGACGACGATCCCAAGGACGATCCACCAGCCCATCAGGAAGCCATCCTACGCGTGAGCACGTCGCGCCCAGCGGGTCTTCTTCAACATTTTCTTGTGTTTGTGCTTGCGCATCTTCTTGCGCCGCTTCTTGATTACAGAGCCCAATCCAACTCCCAGACGCGCGTGATCTTCAAAAAGGGAACCCGGCCGCGAATCATACCGTAAGCCGGAGGAGCCTCGTCCGAGCCTAAACTCCACCCGATGTACTTCAGCGACGCGCACGAGGAGCTGCGGCTCCACGCTCGCAGGTTCCTCGAGAAGGAGGTTCAGCCTCACCTCGAGGAGTGGGAGGAGAAGACCTTCCCCGACTCGATATTCAAGCGCTTCGGCGAGCTCGGCTTCCTCGGTCTGCGGTACCCGCCCGAGTACGGCGGCCAGGGCGGGGACTACTTCTCGGCGATCGTCCTCTCCGAGGAGATGGCGCGAGCCGGGTGCGGCGGGCTGGGCATGGCTGTCGCAGTCCAGACAGAGATGGCCACGCCACCGGTGTTCAAATTTGGGACAGACGAGCAGAAACGAAAGTGGCTGGTTCCCGCCATCCGCGGCGAGCAGATCGCCGCCATCGCCATCACCGAGCCTGACGCCGGTTCAGACGTCGCCGGCATCACCACCGTCGCCCAACGCGATGGCGACCATTTCGTGGTCAATGGCAGGAAGATCTTCATCACCAACGGGGCGCGCTGCCACTGGGCGTTGGTGGTCACCAAGACAGGAAAGGAACGCGGCCACGGCGGCTACAACCTCCTGCTCGTCGAGAAGGGCACGCCGGGCTTTGAGGTGACCAGGACCCTGCAGAAGCTGGGCATGCACTCCTCGGACACCGCGGAGCTGTTGTTCGAAAACTGCCGCGTGCCTGTCGCCAACCTCATCGGAGACGAGGGCGAAGGCTTCAAGAACCTGATGTGGGAGCTACAGGGCGAGCGCATGATCACGGCGGCCGGTGCGATCGCCGGTGC
>DATLPO010000157.1:0-17454 GCA_035535675.1 Candidatus Limnocylindria bacterium | reverse complement strand
ACCGCGAAGCGCCGCGGAGCGCTAGTCCGGGTCTTCGGATCGGCGAAGTCGCTGGCTGAGCACAGTCAGCAGCCGGTAGGCAACTTCGGGGTGTTCCTCGAGGAATGCCTTGAAACCCCACTCGGGAATCGTCGCCAGCGACACGTCTGATTCTGCCTTGACGGTTGCACTTCGACCTTCGTGGTCGAGTAGGGCCATCTCGCCGAACGAGTCCCCAGGCCCGAGCTTGTGCTCCTTGCCGTTGGCGGTTCGGACTGTCACCGTGCCGTCGGTGATGATCATGAAGCCGACTCCTCCATCCCCCCGCACGACGATGTCATGACCCTTGGGGTGCTGGACCATCTTCAGCTGACGTTCGATGGTCTTGAGCTCAGATTCGGGGAGGTTCTGGAACAGCTTGGTCGATTTGATGTCGAGCATGTCCAGATACTATGGCGCGTCCGGCCACTGTCGACAAGGTCGATTGGTAACGTAGGGGGCGACTCCGATGACGACACCTAGTCGCGCCAAGCGCCCAAAGGCCCCAACGACGCCGCTCGCCAAACCGGGAGGCGAGCCACGCCAGGCACCCTGGCGCACCCTGATCTCCGCAGTCCATCCGAACCCGGCGGTGAAGATCAACCACGGCGCCACCTTCATGGTCACCGACCAGTCAGGCGCTGTGCCGCTCGAAGCAGGCGAATCCGGACTCTATGCCGCCGACACGCGATTCGTCTCGCGCCACGAGGTACGGCTCAACGGCCGCCGCCCTCAGTCGGTCGCGTCTGTGAAACTCACTTACCGACACGCCAGGTGGCACCTGATAGCCGACAACGTCGAAGGCCCTTCTGGCGATATGCGCGGGGCGCGTGTGGCGGTAACCGTCGATCGGCTGGTCAGCTTTCACCGCCTCCACGAGGACCTGGTCCTCCACACTTATGGTCGAGCGCCACTCACGCTGCTGCTCGAGATCGCACTGGAGAGCGACTTCGCCGACCTGTTCGAGGTGCGCTTCAAGCAGTGGCAGCGCCGCGCGGATCTCAACACATCGTGGGTCGGGCCGAACAAGCTCGAGGCTCATTACCGGCACGAAGACTTTGTGCGGCGCTGCGTCGTACGCACGCTCACCGACAAGGCCGGCGTCAGCTACGCCAACGGATCGCTGCGGTTTCCGGTCGAGCTCAAGCCGGGCGAGGATTGGCGCGTGTGCCTGCAGTACGACCTGCTGACCGGTGACGGCGCGCTTCCGGAGCTTGCGTCACGATGCGAGATCGAACGCGAGGGCGCCGATGAGCCGCAGCTTCAGGCGCAGAGCTGGCAGAGGTCGGTCACGCGGATCCAGCCTGCTGACATTCGTCTCCAGTTCGCGTACGAGCGCGCGATCGAGGATCTCGCCGCGCTCCGCCTGCACGAGCACGATGGTGCCTCAGAACGCTGGATGCCGGCGGCAGGGCTGCCCTGGTTCATGGCTCTGTTCGGCCGGGATTCGCTGATCGCTTCGATGCAGGCCATGATCGCGGAGCCATCGGTGGCAAACGGCACGCTGGAAAACCTTGCCAGGTGGCAGGCGGATGCCGACGACCCGGTCCGCGACATGGAGCCAGGCAAGATCCCTCACGAGCTCCGCGTCGGTGAATGGGCGCATTTCGGACTGGTGCCTCATCGCCCTTACTACGGCACTGCCGACGCCACCCCGCTCTACCTCCTGTTGCTCGCGGAGCATCACCGGTGGCTGGGCGACGCGAAAGCATTGGCGCCATTCAAGCGCGTAGCGGAGGGTTGCCTTGACTGGATCGATAAATATGGCGATCGGGACGGGGACGGTTTCCAGGAATACGGTCCACGTTCTCCCGGCGGCTATCGAAACCAGGCTTGGCGCGACGCCCACGACGGCGTGCTTGACGAGACCGGAGTCTCTCCCGAGCTGCCAATTGGCACCTGCGAGATGCAGGCGTACGTCTACGGCGCGAAGGTGCAGATGGCCCCCCTCTTCGAGGCCTGGGGTGACGATGAGCGGGCCGCGCGGCTCAGGTCAGAAGCCGCGACCCTCAGGCGAAAATTCCACGAGACGTTCTGGCTCGAAACCTCAGGCGAGGTGGCCTTCGCCATCGACGGGAAGAAGCGGGCTGTCGGAACTGTGACGTCCAATCCGGGTCACTGCTTGTGGATGGGAATTCTCGATGCTCGCCGCGGGCGCATTGCCGGTGAACGATTGCTGCAGCGCGATCTTTTCAGCGGATACGGCCTGCGCACGCTGTCCGAGCAGCACCCTTCCTATGACCCGCACTCGTACCAGCGAGGTTCCGTATGGCCGCACGACACAGTGATCGCAGCAGCGGGCCTTCGCCGCTATGGGCTTGTCGAGCATGCCTGGCAGATGATGGACGGTCTGCTCACCGCTGTCATGTGCTTCGAGGACATCCAGATGCCGGAGCTCTTTTCCGGGCTGCCCAAAGAAGAGTTCACGGTCCCAGTGCCGTATCGAATGGCCAACGTGCCGCAGGCTTGGGCGGCGGGAGCTGTGGTACAGATGGTTCGTGTCCTGCTCGGCCTCGAGCCGGACATGCCCGCCGGGCGCCTGTACCTGGACCCGGCGCTGCCCCCCTGGTGCCAGCATCTGACAGTGGAAGCGCTGCAGGTCGGACAGCACCGCATACGCCTGCAGGTCCATCGGGCGGACGATGGGTCGTGCACTGTAGAAGTTGACGCGCCCTCCGGTCTTGAAGTCATCCGCGGTGCGCCTGACTGGATGGGTCTCTGAATACGGTTCAAGGGATCGGAGCCCGTTCGGGGGTTGTAGAAACGTGACTCCTCGACGCGTCGCAATGATCGTCAGCCCGTGGTATCCGGTGCCGCCAGTCGGGTACGGCGGGATCGAGCTGATGGCATACAACCTCGCGCGTGAGCTGCAGCTCAGGGGGCACCAGGTCTGCGTGGTCGGACAGCAGGGGTCCAAGGGTCCGTTCGAGGTCGCCGCCGTGGCGCCTGAGAGCTGGTCAGAACAGCTGGGAACGCGGGACCAGGTGTCGAGGGAGAGCCTGTTCCTCTATCGCGCCTACCAGCTGGTGCGGCGGCGTGCGTTTGACGTGGTCCATGACCACTCGGGGTTCACCGGGATTCTCCTTGCCGCGACCAGCGGGCTGCAGACGCCTGTCGTCGCCACGCTGCATGGCGATCTCACTGAGGCCGAGGGGGACTTCCTCGCCGCGGTCGATCGCAGGGTCCACCTCGTTGCCATCAGCCGTTCGCAGCAAGCCCAGGTGGCGAGCGTCAGCTGGCGCAGGGTGGTCTATAACGCAGTCGATCCGTCCGAGTACAACCCTGTATCCCGTCACGACGAGAAGGACGACTACCTGATCCAACTGGCTCGGATCACCCCAAGCAAAGGCCAGCACCTTGCCATCGAGCTGGCTCGGCGTCTGGGTTTGCGCCTTGTTCTGGCCGGCAAGGTTGATAACGACGCGACAGCCTACTTCGAGAGTGAGATCAAGCCACACCTGGGCGACAAGGTCACCTGGCACGAAAACGTGGTCGGTGCGGAGAAGGCTCGATTGCTTTCCCGTGCCAAGGCGATGGTGTTTCCCATCCAGTGGGAAGAGCCGTTCGGCATCGCGATGGTCGAGTCGATGGTGAGCGGTACGCCGGTCCTCGCGATGGCGCGCGGAGCCGCGAGCGAGCTGGTCGAGCCTGGCATCACGGGCTGGCTGGCCGATGACCTGGATGGACTCGTCGCGGCGTTCGCCCGCATTGGCGAGATCGACCTGGAACGCTGCGTGAAGCGCGCGGCCGAACGCTTCGGCCCTGGCCAGATGGCCGATGGTTACCAATCGGTCTACGAAAGGGCAATTCAAGAGTCTTATCACCGATAGGAAATGAGAGGGCACGGGGTTCCCAACTCATCGGATCGGCGGGCATGGTGCTAGTGGGTCGGCTGACTTGCGACCGGCGTCGGAACAGGGCGCTTTGTGTCGAATGCCGGACGCGTGCCCAGCGCGTAGCTCGTCACCTCGCCGCGTGCCAGTAGGTCGACGGCCATCGCCTCCAGGTCTCGCACCCGCTGGTTGGCCCTTATCGCCTCGCGGATCGAAAGGATGCCGACGGCCGGGTGCCGCTTCTCGATTACGTGCCGAAGCATGTTCAGGTGGGCGTTGTCAGGGACGCCCGGCTCGCGAATCCTGCGCACCGCAGCACGCACCGTCGCCTGAGTGCCGTCGATCGCCTCACCCTTGCCGAAGTCGAACTTGTAGCTCGGGCTGCGCCCGCCTGCGCGTCGCTCGCCACTCAGCTTGATCCACTTGGCGTTCTCGGCTCCCTTGCCGACATCGATCACCAGTCGCACGGTTCGCCCGCGATTCTGGAACGATGCGTTCATGCGCGCGTAGCTCTCTCTCTGCCCCGTGAGGCCCTCGTGCCGGCCGACCAGCAAGGGCGCCTCGGCATCGAGGTGGATGCGATCGATCGGTGTGAGCAGGGAGATGATGGCGAATGCATGAGGGATCAGGTCGGCGATGACGCCGATGTCCGCGGCGGCACCCACCAGCGGCTGCTCTTCGAGGATCTCGATGCGGATCTCCTCGACGTTGTCGAGGAAGTCGCGCAGGGTCCTCTCCTCGGTGAGCAGAAGCTGCAGCAGCCGGACCTCGAGCTTGAAGTAATAGTGGTCGGCGGCCACGATCTCGACTCCGCCCGGCGCGCTGTCGAGGAACTCCCTGTACTCATCAGGCGGCGCGCCAAGCGGCTTCTCGATCAGCACCACATCGCTGAGGTCGTAGTACAGGGCGAGCGTGGGTAGGTGGGTTGAAGCCGGAGTCGCAATGTAAGTGATCACGTACGAGCTCGACTCCAGCTCACGTTGCAGCTGGTCGTGCGCGGGGAGGGTGGGGCCGTCCCAGTAGAAGGCGTCCCCGTGCGTCTTGACCTCCTCCTCGCGTGCCGCCAGCCGCTCGCGAGCGCCTGGCGAATCCTGCTCGACCACGTGGATGCGGAAGTTGAAGAACTGCTTCAGCGTCTGGAGGTGCTGGTACGCCTTCTGGCCCCATTGCCCAAAACCGACAAGAACGAAATCCTTTTGAAGGTGGCGCTCCTCTTCAGCGAGCGCATGCAGCCGCGCGTTCTTGATCGCCACGGCGGCGCCAAGCGCGAGACCCTGGACACGCTCCACCTCCTCGGGCGTAAAAGTTCGCAGGTGGTCGCGTTCAGCAAGGACCGCGGCGCCGATCGTTTGGCCGTCCGCAACCAGCGGGAGGGCCAGGAGCGACCGCGCCCCGAACGCCTTGACGTACGAGGCGCTGACGATGTCGCTCGAACTCGTGTCCTCGACTACCAGCGGCTCACCACGGTCGAGCACCTGGAAAAGGAACGAAGGCTCGGAGCGCTCCCCGTGCTGTCGCCGCCACAGGTCTTCCTGGTCGGAGGCCGCTGCGCCAAACCATCCCTCGCGATCCTCCTCGTAGAGGGCGATCTGGCACAGCGACGCGTCGACCAGGCGGACCAGGCCCTGCGCCACGAGCCTGAGGGTTTGATCGAGGTCGATGGAGGATGCGATCGCCCGGCTGACGTCAGCACTGAGCTCGAGCTCCTCTCCGTGGCGTCGCGCCTCTTCGTACAGGCGAGCAGTTTCAACGGCCACAGCCACCTGGGCGGCCGCAGCGCGTAACGCCTCGATCTGGCCCCAGTCGGGCCGGCGGTCGTGCGAGCGGTGATAACCGACCTCCAGCACGCCCGTCGCCCGGCTGTTGAGATCCGACCCGAAGGGTAGGAAGATCCTGATCAGGTCGGCGTGCCCGCTCTTCTCGAAAACCTCGCCGGCGAGCGTGAACGGCGGTTGTCCCGTTCCAGGCTGGTGGGCCTCGGGACCACCCCCGATGAGGCATGCGGCGACATGGCCGAGTATCGTGCCGTCGCTCCGCACCACCGGAACGTCGGCCCAGGCCGACAGGGCCGGAAGTGCGCCTGTGACCACGTCGGCCCGGTCGGTTGCGCCGCCGGCCGGCAGCGGTCCGACGACCGCGACCTGCCAGGTCCGCGCCACGTGCACGAGCACGTCGTCAGGCGCCAGCACGCGTTCCTCTTCGAGGACCCAGCGAGGCACACGAGCGCGGCGCGCTCCCCCTTTCGACGTCTCGGCCGAGTCGATGGCGGCCGTGGTTGCCGCGCCCGCGGCGGCGCTGACGATTGTCTCGCCGGCCCGCTCGTCCAGCAGGTAAACGCTGGCGAAATGGAAGTCGAACTCGGGCACTGTCGCGTCGGTGAGGTGGCCGGTGACCGCCTCCAGCACCTCCTGGCGGGAGGCGCCCGGCTTGAGCATCGCAGTGGTCATGTCTCCCAATGCGCCCAGCAGCCGGTTGCTCTTCTCGAGGTCCGTGATGAGCCGCTGGCTGGCCAGCGAGCTCCCGATCAGCTCCGCGCCGGCCTTGAGCAACAGGTCGGTGGCGGGCGCACGACGCACAGTTGCAAGCCGATCGCGGCTCAGCACCACGAGGTAGCCATGTGGTTCCTGTTCGCTGCCCAGCGCGTATGTGGCCACCGGGTGCAGGTCGGCAGAGGAGGTCACCGCGGCGACTGTCTCTGTCAAAACCGAAGGCCAGGGCGCCCCAGGATCCGACCGGTCGATACGGGGCGGCGCCGCCACTGGGGCGTGCGCCGTGACGAGCTCCAGGCTGGTGCGCTGCGAGGCGAACTGGTAGATGGCGGCAGCGTCGAGCTCGCTGGCCAGGAGAAGCTCCGCCAGCGCGATGGAAAGGTGGCGCCTGAGCTCCTTGATGTCAGCGCGCTCGTCATCCACCGATGCTGTCAAAAGCGCTGCCAGCCGGCCGATGCCGTCGAGCGCAGAGCGCTCTGCCGCGGCAAGGACTGATGCGATCGCTGTCGCCGCGCCTGCCGCGCGCCGCTCGAGCTCGGCAAGCCTGGCGCCGTCGGGCGCCTGGTCGCGACCGCGGTAGTTGAGATACACGATGCCCAGGAGCCTCTCGCCGACCAGCAGCGGCAGGCCGATTGTCGCCTGGACCTGGTAGCGCCGGATGAAGGTGCTGTCGATCTCGGAAGGAGCATCCCTGGCGACGAGCTTTTGCCGCATCACTGTCAGCCAGACCGTTGAGCCGTATTGGTGGACTGCGAAGTCGTCAGGGACCTTGCCCTGGTTCAGGTCAGCCGAGTAACGGGCCAGCTGCTCGCGCATGTCGGTCAGGGAGTCGAGCAGGCTCTCCTGTGGCTGGCCTGTGGCGAAAGGCGCGTAGTAGGTGTGGGTCGACTCCTCGTACAGGAAGACGGAGACGATATCGGCTTTCGAGGCGTGCTGCATGTCGGCGACCACGCCGCGAAGCACTGCCGCAAGGCCGGTTGTTGTTTGAACAGGCGCTCGCATCAGATCCCCCGCATAAGAATGAGGGAAACGCTCGTCGCCGGGACGCTACGGTAGCTGTCGCGAACGGGCTACAGCGCCAAGCCACGCAGCGCTCGGTTTGGGCTGCCTGGCAAAGGTCTGCCTGTCCACTGCCACCAGGCCGAAGGTTGGCCCATAACCAAACGCCCATTCGAAGTTGTCAAGCAGCGACCAGTGCAGATAGCTCCGCACGTCGATGCCCTCCGCCGTGCACGCCTGTACCTCCCGCAGCGCGGCATCCATGTAAGCGATCCGCTTCTCATCGGCCGAGGTGGCGATCCCATTCTCTGTGACGAGGATCGGGATTCCGCCTGTGCTCTTCCATGCGCGCCGGATTGCACCTCCGAGCGCCTGGGGGTAGTACTCGTAGCCCATCTGGGTGGTGAGGTCGGTCTCCTCGTTCTCGCGGGTCCAATCGCTCCAATCGTGCCCTGGGCTGCGAGGGCCTTCGGGCCCGATCCGAAAGCGGGAATACGTCTGCACCCCGATGAAGTCGTCGCCTCGCGCCAGCTCGAAGAACCTGTCGTTGATCTGCGACTCGAGCTCGAGAGAGGACTTTCCCGGCTGAGCACCGTCCTCGTACTGGATGTCGGGGATGGCGAGCGTGACGCCGACTGGCGCGTGGGTATGGGCTCTGATGGCGGCCGCCCCAACGCGATGCGCCTCCAACAGGTGATCCGCCGCAGCCTGCGCGCCCGCCTGGTCGTCAGTGTGGCCTGGCGGATTGATGCCGAGGAGATATCCGCTCTGGCCTAGGCCCTGCGGCTCGTTGATCGTGCAGGCGACGCCTATAGCATCCCCAAGCGCCGCGGCAGCGTTGTCGCAGTAGCGCTCGAAAAGCGAAGGGAAACTGTCTGATGCGAATCCTCCAAGGTCGTTGAGCCACTTGGGCAGGGTGAAGTGGTGAAAGGTCAGGATCGGGGTCACTGAATGCTTGTGGCAGGCCTCGAGCATTCGCCGGTAATGGTCGAGCTGTGCGCGCGAGAACTCGCCCTCGACCGGCTCGATGCGAGCCCATTCGATCCCGAACCTGAAAGCGTTGAAGCCGAAGCCGGCCAGCATTGCAATGTCCTGCTCGTACCGGTGGTAGAAGTCGCAGGCGTCGCCGGAGGGCTCTTTGCAGACGGTGCCTTCCCGGTGCTCCCACCACCACCAATCGCTGTTGGTGTTGCCGCCCTCGACCTGGTGCGCGCCGACGGCCGCACCAAAAAGGAAGCCGTCAGGGAAATTGTTGGCCATAGCCGGCCAATCTAGCATCGTCGGCCAGACGAACTCGTGGTCGACAAGATCCAAATCGGCACGTTAGAATCCGGAGATCGGATTGGGGGCCCGCGCTGGGCATTTTTGGGGGTGACTCGATGATGGGTCTTAGATTGGGAAGCATCCGCGTACTTGCCTTGCTCGCCGGCTTGGCCGTGTTGGCTGCCTGCGGCGGGAGCGGATCGTCCGCCGGCAAGGGCTCGGTGCATGTCCTTGCCGTGTGGTCCGGCTCAGAGCAGGCCTCCTTCGAAGCTGTGCTCAAGCCGTTCGAAGAGCAGACAGGGATCAAGGTCCTTTACGAGAGCACGCGCGACCTCGATGCCATCCTCCAGACTCGTGTTCAGGCCGGCAACCCCCCTGAGATTGCCGCAGCGCCAAGCCCCAGCACGCTGACCACCCTCGCCAACGCAGGCAAGCTGGTTCAGCTGGACAACGGAATCCTCGACATGTCCACGTTCAATGCCCAATACGCGCCGGGCTGGATTTCGCTGGGCAAGATCAACGGCAAGCTGTATCAGATCTTCTCGTGGGCCGCGGTCAAGGGCCTCATCTGGTACGACCCCAAGAACTTCGCCGCCAAGAACTACCAGGTTCCAGACAGCTGGGACTCGATGATCAACCTGCAGAGCACGATCAAGGGCGCCGGCACCACGCCGTGGTGCATCGCCGTCGAGAGCCAGGCCGCGTCGGGTTGGCCGGGCAGCGACTGGGTCAAAGAGATCGTCTTGAGCCAGGCCGGCCCCGACGTCTACAACAGCTGGTGGCAGGGCAAGACCAAGTGGAGCGACCCCGCGATCAAGGCCGCCTGGCAGACGTGGGGCACCGTCCTCGGACCCGGCAACGCAAACGTCTACGGAGGCAAGAACTACATCCTGTCCACTAATTTCGTCAACGGTGGCGATGGGCTGTTCAAGAAGCCACCCAAGTGCTACATGCACAACCAGGCATCCTTCATCACAGACAACTTTGTCAAGCAAAACGCCGGAGTGAAGGCCGGCGACGACTTCAAGTTCTTCCCGCTGCCCGACGTCAACTCGCAGTTCGCGGGCGCCCACGTGGGAGCCGGAGACGCTTTCTCGATGCTGAAGGACACGTCGCAGGCCCGCGCGCTGATCAAGTACCTCACCACGCCTGAGGCGCAGGCGATCTGGGTCAAGCGGGGCGGCAAGCTTTCTCCCAACAAGAGCTTCGACCTGGCCAACTACCCTGACGAGATCACCAAGCAGGTCGCGCAGGTCATGACCGGGGCGAAGATCTTCGCCTTCGACGCCGGTGACCTGATGCCCACCGATATGCGAAACCAGTACTGGAAGGCAGTGCTCGATTTCGTAAGCGACCAGTCGAAGCTGGACTCCATCCTAGCCAAGCTCGACGCAGTGCAAGCGACCGCATATAAGTAGGACGTAGGGAGGGCATCTAGGCCGTGGATCTCAGCCAGCTGTTGGCGGATGTGCCCACGCTCGTTGCTGTAATCATCGGAGTGCCGGCGGTGCTCGCCGCTTACATCGTGGGCGGCGAGTACCTCGTCCGGTTGCTCCCGGACAAACTGCGGCCTTCGGTGCGCCCCTGGATCTGGGTGGGCCCGGCGCTGGCCTTTGTGGCCGCTTTCCTTGTCTACCCAGTGTTCGGCACCGCTTACAGAAGCCTCTTTGACAAGCAGGACAACTTTGTCGGCCTGAGCAACTACGCGGTCCAGCTCGGCGGCTTTCCGAGCGGCGGCGCCTGGATCGCGATCAGGAACAACCTCTACTGGTTGGTGTTCTTCACGCTGCTGGTGCTCATCTTCGGCCTACTGTTTGCGGTGCTGACGGACCGGGTCCCATACGAGAGCCCGATCAAGTCGTTGATCTTCATGCCGATGGCAATCTCGTTCGTTGCCATCGCTTTGATCTGGAAGTTCATGTACAGCTACCAGCCGCCGGGTGAGCCGCAAACTGGAACAATCAACGCCGTCCTGAGTGTCTTCCACCAGGATCCGAGGCTATGGGTCCAGGACCCGAACGTCGCCAATCAGGCATTGATCGTGGCCGGCGTGTGGGGTTTCGTCGGTTTCGCACTGGTGATCTTGTCCGCTGCGCTAAAGGGCATACCCGGAGATCTCCTCGAGGCGGCACGGGTTGACGGCGCAGGCGAGCTGACGATCTTTCGCAGGGTCATATTTCCGTTGATGATGCCGACGATCGTCGTCGTCGGAACCACCCTGGTCATCTTTGCGCTCAAGGCTTTCGACATCGTCTATGTGATGACCAACGGAAACTACGACACCGACGTCCTCGCCAACCGGATGTACAAGCTGATCACCATCCCCGACACCGGGAATGCCGCCGCCGTGGCGGTGGTCCTCGTGGTCGCCGTCATACCCGTCCTCATCTTCAACCTGAGGCAGTTCCGGGCTGTGGAGGCAAGGCGATGACGATCGCCAGCGAGCAGGTCGCAACTCCTGCGGCGGAAAGGAGATTCTCGCCTGAGTGGATTGGGCAGGTGTTTTCCAAAATCCTCCTGCACGCGGCAGTGATCGGCATCACGCTCGTCTGGATCGTGCCGACTCTGGGTCTTCTTGTCAGCTCGTTCAGGCCTCTGGAGGATTTCGCGAGCAGCGGCTGGTGGACCGCCCTATCGCCGCCGTTCAAGTTCACCTTTGACAACTACCAGCAGGTGTTGGACAGCAGCAACCTGGGCAACAGCTTCTTCAACAGCTTCATGATCACCATCCCGGCGACGGTGATCCCGGTGACGATCGCTGCCTTCGCAGCCTATGCGTTTTCGTGGATGAAGTTCTGGGGTCGCGATTTCTTCTTTCTCGCGCTGGTCGGGTTGCTGGCGGTGCCTCTTCAGGCGACCTTCGTGCCCATCCTCAAGCTCTTTCTCCAGCTCGGACTAACCCCGGAGAATGTCGGCTTCGTGGGTTTGTGGCTCGTGCACACGGGCTACGGCCTTCCCTTCGCGATCTATTTGCTGGCGAACTTCTTCCGAGCGCTCCCGACCGATCTCTTCGAGTCGGCCGAGATCGATGGAGCCGGCACACTCACCGTCTTCTTCCGCATCGTGCTTCCTCTCTCGGTGCCGGCGATCGCCTCGCTGATCATCTTCCAGTTCCTGTGGATCTGGAACGATTACCTGGTCGCCCTGGTATACGTCGGCGGCACGCCCGAGTTTGCGCCTTTGACGGTTACCCTGGCGAACCTGGTTGGATCGTTGGGTCAGGGCTACCAGCTGTTGACCGCGGCCGCCTTCTTCTCGATGATCGTGCCGCTTATCGTGTTCTTCAGCCTTCAGCGCTATTTCGTCCGCGGCATTCTGGCCGGCTCTGTTAAGGGGTAATACAAAGACATGGCATCAGTCACATTCGACCACGTTGTGAAGAGATACACAGCCGACCTGACAGTGGTGAAGGACTTTAACGTGGAGATCAAGGACAAGGAGTTCATGGTCCTGGTTGGACCCTCCGGATGTGGCAAGTCCACCGCGCTGCGCATGCTCGCCGGGCTGGAGTCTATCAGCGAAGGCAAGATCCGTATTGGCGACCGCGTCGTGAACGACATTGCCGCCAAGGACCGCGACATCGCTATGGTCTTCCAGTCGTACGCGCTTTATCCGCACATGAGCGTCTACGACAACATGGCGTTCCCGCTCCAGATGCAACACATGAAGAAGCCGGACATCGACAAGCGCGTCACCAACGCCTCTCGGATCCTCGGTCTCGACAATTTCCTGAAGAGGAAGCCGCGGGCGCTGTCGGGCGGCCAGAGGCAGCGCGTGGCCCTCGGTCGTGCGATCGTGCGCAACCCGAAAGTCTTCTTGCTCGACGAGCCGCTCTCCAACCTGGACGCAAAGCTGCGCGGCCAGACCCGCATCGAGCTGCAGAAGCTTCACCGGGACCTCGAGACGACTTTCATTTACGTCACTCACGACCAGGTCGAGGCCATGACAATGGGCGATCGGATCGCGATCATGAACGCGGGCATCCTTCAGCAGGTCGGTACGCCGGGCGAGATCTACGACCACCCGGCCAACCTGTTCGTCGCCGGCTTCATCGGGAGCCCGACCATGAACTTCGTTCCGGCCACTGCTCAAAACGGGTCGGCGAAGGCATCTGGCTTCACGGTGAAGCTTCCGAAGCCGCTCGAGGCGGGAAAGAAGGGCACCCTTGGGTTCCGACCAGAGGCCTTGACCGATCGCATCACTGACGAGGCCAACAGCATGCAGATGAAGGTCGACGTGGTCGAGCGGCTCGGCTCGGACCAGTTCCTTTATGGGCAGGTCGGCGGCGACGCTGTCACCGCCCGGGTCGACCCGCGCATGAAGGTGGATCCCGGCGACACGGTGAAACTCGGTCTGGACACGCGAACCCTGCACTTCTTCGACGCCGAGACCGAGCTGGCCCTGCTTTAGCAGGGTCCACTCAGTAACTTGGAGAGCCTCCGGGCGCGTGAGGACTTCGACAGCGCGCGCTTCAAGGCGTTTCGCCGAGCGGTCCAGGCGGCGCTCACCCGCCGTTCACGCCGGCTGCCTTCACTGGATCGGGTGCTGGCGGCGGCGGGGCTGGAGGGTAAATCCTTCGGCGGCGTGCTGGAGATACCCCTCAACAAGGTGGTCGGGTCGGCGGCCGCCGATGCCAAGGCCGCCGACTTCGACCCTGGCTTCCTTCCCGTCAGCCGCCGGCTCAGGGACCGCTGGTCGAGGATCTACACGGCGATGGTCGAGGGGGACGAGCTGCCCCCTATCGATGTATATAAGCTCGACGACTACTACTACGTGATCGATGGGCACCATCGGGTCTCGGTGGCTCGAAGCCTCGGCCGTGATGTGATCAATGCACGCGTAGTCGAAGTCAAGACGCGAGCTCCCCTGGGCCCCAACGTCGATGCATCGGCGTTGTTGCGAGCGGCTGAGTACTCAGCATTCCTGGAAAGCACCCAGCTTCACCGCACGCGGCCTGAAGCCCGGCTCGAGTGCAGCCGGCTGGGTCGATACGACGAGATCTCCAGGCACATCCTCGGTCATCGCTACTTCATGGGCTTGGAGAGCGGCCGGGAGGTCTCGTTGCAAGAGGCTGCCGCCAGCTGGTACGACAACGTCTACACGCCCATCGCACAGCTCATCCGCAAATATCGAGTGCTCGAGCTGATGCCAGGCTGGACCGAGGCGGACCTCTACGCCGAGATCACCAGGCGCTGGCTGCAGCTGAGCGAGGAAGGGGCGCCGTCAGGGCCCGACCCAGCCCTCCATTCCTTGCTGGACGACGAGTCGCGCAGCTTCTGGGAGCGGCGGCGGGCCTTGAAACTGGACGTCGAAGGATGATCGGGCTGATTTTCGGGCCGCCCGGCAGCGGCAAGGGTACCCAGGCAGCGCACGTGGAGCGTGAATTCAAGCTCTCACATCTGTCGACCGGCGACATCCTGCGCGCTGAGGTCAAGCGGGGTTCCGACATCGGCAAGGAGGCGGAAAGGATCATGCGTGCCGGCGATCTCGTGCCGGACGACCTGATCATCCGCATCGTCCAGGGCATCCTGCGAGACCCGAACGTCAGCTCCGACGTGCTGCTCGACGGGTTCCCGCGCACGCTCGAGCAGGCAAAGGCGCTTGACGCGATGCTGGCGACGGAAGGCCACAAGGTCGACTTCGTGATCGCGTTCGAAGTCCCGGAAGACATCCTTGTCGAGCGCCTTTTGCACCGGGCCAAGGTGGAGGGCAGGGCTGACGACACGCGCGACGCGATCACTGAGCGAATGCACGAGTACAGGAACCTGACCGCCAGGGTCCTCGACCACTATCGCAAGGCGGGGGTAAGGGTGGAGGAGATCGACGGGGTCGGTGAGGTCGACGAGGTCTTCGAACGCATCCGCAACGCCCTCGAGCCGTGAACATCCTCCCCGCTCGCGGGGGAGGTGGCAGGCAAAGTCCGCCGGAGGGGCCGGTCAGCTCAGTCCATGGAACGGCCCAATCTCAGGAACACCGGCCTATGCTGTGCGCTCTGGAATTCACGCTGGGGAGCGGCTAGGACGGCAAAGAAGGCCCGCGTCGAAGATCTCGGCCACGCGATCAAACCGGCAGTCAACGGGGACGGCCACCGGGACCAACCGCGCCCTTTGGCCTCACCGATCGCTTCACCGACTGCAAGCTCGTTTCCCCCCATCGGCGACTATGCCTTCCTGTCCGACTGCGAGATCAACGCTCTGATCGCGCCGAGCGGCAGGGTCGAGTGGATGTGCCTACCGCGACCTGACAGCCCAAGCGTCTTCGCTGCAGTCCTCGACCGCGCCGCGGGGAGCTTTCGGTTCGGTCCCACTGGCGTCGGCGTCCCGGCCGGCCGCCGATACCTGCCCGGCACTCTTGTGCTCGAGACGACGTGGAGGACCCGGACCGGCTGGCTGATCGTGCGCGACGCCTTGTGCATCGGCCCCTGGTATCACGAGCAGCGCCGCTCCGGGACGCACCGCCGGCCCCCCACCGATTACGAGGCGGAGCACATCCTGCTGCGGACTGCAAAGTGCGTGGTCGGGAGCGTTGAGTTGAGTCTTGACTGCAGTCCCGTCTTCGACTACGGCCGCACCGCTGCCAGGTGGGAGTACTCGGGATCGGGATATGGCGAGGCGGTAGCGACGGGTGTCAAGGAGGACGTCCCTCTTCGCCTGATCACCGACCTCCGGATGGGCTTCGAAGGGCCTGGCGCGCATGCGACGCAGACGCTCAGACAGGGCGAGAAGGCTTACGTCGCGCTCTGCTGGCCCCGATCGCAGTACTCGGCTTCAAAGGAACTTTGGGCCGAGCACCCGGCTCCGGCGACAGCCGATGAAGCGTTCGAGCGGGTCGAGAGGACTGCCGACTTCTGGCGGGAGTGGATCAACCATGGTGAGTTTCCCGAGCACCCGTGGCAGAGCTACCTGCAGCGAAGCGCGCTCACCCTAAAGGGGCTCACCTACAGTCCGACGGGTGCGCTTCTGGCTGCCGCCACCACCTCGCTACCCGAGACCATCGGCGGCGAGCGCAACTGGGACTATCGGTACACCTGGATTCGCGACGGCACCTTCATGCTCTGGGGTCTTTACACGCTGGGATTCGCACGAGAGGCGAACGACTTCTTCTATTTCATCGCCGACGTCGCGACCGGCCAGAAAGACCTGCAGATCATGTACGGCATCGGTGGGGAGCACGAGCTGGCGGAGAAGACGCTTGACCACCTCGGCGGCTACGAGAGTTCGCGCCCGGTTCGCATCGGCAATGGCGCTTACAACCAGAAGCAACACGACGTGTGGGGCGCTGTGCTCGACTCCGTCTACCTCCACACCAAATCGCGCGACTACCTGCCCGAGGTGGTCTGGCCCATCCTCAAGCACGCAGTCGAGTGCGCGATTGCCAACTGGAAGCAGCCTGATCGTGGGATCTGGGAGGTGCGAGGCGAGCCGCAGCACTTCACCTCTTCCAAGCTTATGTGCTGGGTCGCCTGTGATCGGGGCGCACGCCTCGCCGAGCTTCATGGCGACCGCGACCTGGCAGTTTCCTGGCAGGGGGTCGCGGACGAGATCAAGTCCGACATCTGTCTGAACGGCGTCGACTCTCGAGGTGTTTTCGTCCAGCATTACGGGTCGACCGCGCTCGACGCGTCCGTGCTGCTCATTCCGCTCGTCAGGTTCCTACCTCCCGACGATCCGCGGGTGCGAGCCACCGTTCTTGCCATCCAGCAGGAGCTCACCGAGGACGGGATGGTCCTGCGGTACCGAACTGAGGAGACAGATGACGGGCTCAAGGGCGAGGAGGGAACCTTCACGATCTGCTCGTTCTGGCTGGTGTCGGCGCTGGCAGAGATAGGAGAGGTGACCAAAGCCCGGCAGCTCTGCGAGAAGATGTTGTCTTACGCAAGCCCGCTCCAGCTGTATGCGGAGGAGATCGACCCGCGGAGCGGGAGGCACCTTGGCAACTTCCCGCAGGCGTTCTCCCACCTGGCCCTGATCAACGCGGTGATGCACGTGATCAACGCCGAGAGCGGGGCGACCAACGAGTTCGTCGCGACCGACCCGGCCTCAAGCTAGCCGGGGGTGGATACTTTCCGGCTTTCGGCCTCGCTACTTCTCCGGCTTTAAGAAGATCGCTCCTAGCGGAGGGAGCGTGAGGGTCAGGCTGTGCAAGTGTCCGTGCCGGCCCACGGGTCGCGTGTCGACGCCGCCCAGGTTGCCCTGACCGCTGCCGCCGTACATCGGTGCGTCGCTGTTGAGCAGCTCTCGCCAATGGCCTGATATCGGCGCCCCGATCTGGTAGCTGTGGCGCGGCACAGGCGTGAAGTTGAACGCGGCCATCACCACATCGTCAGGCGCCACTCCCCGCCGGAGCAGGCTGACAACACTCTGCTCGTTGTCGCTGGCGTCGATCCAGCTGAAGCCGGCAGGCTCGAAGTCGATCTCGTGAAGGGCGTTCTCCTCGCGAAGTATCCGGTTGAGGTCGCCGACCCAATGGCTGAGGCCCGCATGGGGCGCGTGGTTAAGCAGGTGCCAGTCAAGGCTGCTCTCGACGTCCCACTCGGCACGCTGCCCGAACTCGCTGCCCATAAAGAGGAGCTTTTTCCCGGGCTGGGCGTACATCCAGGCGAAGAGGAGGCGCAGGTTGGCGAACTTCTGCCAGTCATCGCCTGGCATCTTCGCGATTAGCGATCCCTTACCGTGGACGACCTCGTCGTGGGAGAGGGGCAGCATGAAGTTTTCGTTGAAGGCGTAAAGCATTCGGAAGGTTAGATCGTTGTGGTGGAACTTCCGGTGAACGGGGTCCTCCGACATGTACTTCAATGTGTCGTGCATCCAGCCCATGTCCCACTTCATTCCGAAACCCAGGCCGCCAAGGTA
>DATLPO010000156.1:0-52516 GCA_035535675.1 Candidatus Limnocylindria bacterium | reverse complement strand
CGAAGGCAACCAGGCTGCCGCATTGGGCGCTCTGATGGGTGGCGTGACGGTAGCCGCCTGGTACCCGATAACCCCCTCTTCGTCACTGTGCGAATACCTGATCGCCTACACGGATCGCTATCGAACCGACCCCGCGACAGGCGAAAAGCGCGTGGCAATCGTCCAGGCCGAGGACGAGCTTGCGGCCGTCGGCATGGCCCTCGGGGCGGGCTGGGCAGGAGCGCGCTCCATGACCTCGACATCGGGCCCCGGCATCTCGCTGATGGCCGAGTTCGCCGGCCTCGGCTACTACGCCGAGGTGCCGGTCGTGATCTTCGACATCCAGCGTATCGGCCCCTCGACCGGACTGCCCACCCGCACCTCGCAGGGAGACGTGGGATTTGCCTACACGCTTTCACACGGCGACACCAAGCACCTTGTGCTGCTGCCTGGGACTGTCGAGGAATGCTATGAGTTCGCGCGCGATGCCTTTGACTTCTCAGACCGCTTTCAGACGCCTGTGTTCGTCCTCTCCGACCTCGACCTTGGCATGAACCTCTGGATGACGCCGGCGTTCAAGTACCCCGACCGGCCGTTCGACCGCGGCAAGGTGCTCACCAAAGCCGACCTTGAGCGGCTGTCCGGCGAGTGGGGCCGCTACAAGGATGTCGACGGCGACGCCGTCACCTACCGCACGCTGCCAGGCACCGATCATCCAGCCGCGGGCTTCTTCACTCGAGGTTCAGGCCACGACGAATCCGCGCGTTACACGGAGAACGCCGATGCGTACGCGCGCAATATGGACAGGCTCGCCCGCAAGCTGGAGACTGCTCGTGCGGCCCTTCCGGCCCCTGTCATTGACGAATCCACCGGCTCGGCAGTCGGCCTTATCGCGTTCGGCTCCACTCACGCGGCGGTGCTCGAGGCCAGGCAGATCCTTGCCGACGCGGGCCGCCCCGTCGACTACCTGCGACTGCGCGCTCTCCCGTTGTCGGCCGAGATAGGCGAGTTCGTCCGCCGGCATGAGCGCGTCTACGTGGTGGAGCAGAACCGTGACGGCCAGGTTTTCGATCTCATCAGGCTCGACCTGCCCCCCGACCTCGTCGAGCGTGTGCGCTCGATCCGGCACTACAACGGCCAGCCGATACCGGCGATCGCGATCTCCGAGCCCCTCCTCCAGGCGGAGGCGGTGCCCGCATGAGCGCAACACTCAATCGCGTCGGACTGCCTCGAGACGCCTACAAGGGCGCGGCCACAACGCTTTGCGCCGGGTGCGGCCACAACTCGATCACGAACCACATGATCAAAGCGCTTTACGAGCTTGGCGTCGAGCCCCATCGCCTGGCCAAGATGTCAGGCATCGGCTGCTCGTCGAAGACCCCGGCGTACTTCGTCGAGACAGCTCATGGATTCAACGGAGTGCACGGGCGCATGCCTTCGCTCACGACAGGCGCTCAACTTGCCAACCGGCAGCTAATCATGCTCGGCGTATCCGGGGACGGCGACACGGCGTCGATCGGCCTCGGCCAGTTCATGCACATGATCCGCCGCAACATCGACTGCACTTACATCATCGAAGACAACGGAACTTATGGGCTCACCAAGGGCCAATTCTCGGCGACCGCCGACCTCGGATCCGTGCAGAAGAAGGGCGCAGTCAACACGTTTCAGCCAATCGACCCATGCGCTGTCGCGCTCACGCTCGGCTGCTCGTTCGTTGCGCGCTCGTTCAGCGGTGATGGCAAGCAGGTGGTGCCTCTGATCAAGGCGGCCATCGCACACCGGGGCACAGCCATCCTCGACATCGTCTCTCCGTGCGTCACATTCAACGACCACGACGGCTCGACCAAGAGCTACAGCTGGGTCAAGGACCATGAGGAGTCGATCGCCGACGTCTCGTTCGTGCCGTTCTTCGAGGAGGTGCACGTCGACTATGAGCCCGGAACTGTTCGCGACGTAGAGCTCCACGACGGTTCGCACATCGTGCTGAAGAAGCTTGGAGAGGATCACGACCCCACCGACCGCCGCGCTGCGATGAGGGTCATCGAGGAAGGACGCGCCGCGGGCCATCTCGTGACCGGGCTCCTCTACCTGGATACGACGATGGAAGACTTCGCCACCACCGAGCACATCCCTGAGAGCCCACTGAAGGATCTTGGTGAGGACGAGCTGCGCCTCAGCCGCGACGATTTCGACAATTTCATGTCCGAATTCGCCTGAGCAGCACGAGAACCGACTCGATCCCCGGACAGGACCTCCTCAATGGCACGCGGCTGGTCGCGCGCAAGGACCCTGCTATGGCCCGCCTCATCAAGGCGGCCGGACGAATGGAGCTGCGCGACCCGCTTGAAGACAGCTTCGCGGCGCTGGTGCGCTCGATCATGTATCAGCAGCTGGCGGGCGCCGCTGCCGCGACGATTCACGGCAGGTTTTTGAAGCTCTTTTCCGACGGCCTCTCCCCCGCGGCCGTTCTGGCGCTGCCGGAAGGGGCAATGCGCTCCGCGGGTCTCAGTGGTTCCAAAGCTGCCGCCGTGGCGGACCTCGCGCTGAAAGTCGGCGACGGGACAGTTCCACTGCACGACGTGGAGTCGCTGTCAGATGACGACCTGGTGACGCGGCTCGTTCAGGTCCGGGGCATCGGCCGCTGGACTGCCGAGATGTTTCTGATGTTTCAGCTCGGCCGCCTTGATGTCTGGCCTGTGGACGATTACGGAGTGCGCAAAGGTTGGACGCTCGTGCACAAGCTCAAAGAACTGCCCACGCCTCGCGCCCTGCAGCCAGAGGGCGATCGATTCCGGCCTTATCGCTCGGTCGCCGCGTGGTACTGCTGGCGGGCTGTCGACACGGTCTTGCCTTTGTGAGGGCGTTCGTATCGACGGCGTAGCGCCTCAATCTCCTTGGCGGTCATCGGTGGCGCTCCGTACGCATCGACGAATGCCGGCGCGAATCCGTGACCATAGTTGTAGTGGAGCGTCCAGACGCCCGCGGCCAGATCGTCGCGCGGATCGCCGAGCCCTGCCCGGCCAACGTCCACCAGCCCGGCCAAGCCACCATCCTCACCCGCGCCTTGCGCGGCCTCCCCACCAGGTGGGGAGAAGGACGGCCCGGCTCCTCGCCGCGCCTCGACCAACACATTCGGCAGGCAGTAGTCGCCGTGAATGAGAACGTGGCCTGGCGCTTCCTCCCCAAACGGGCACCCCGAGCCATCCGTCGCGTGGATCTCGCGGAGTATCTCGCCGAACCTTCTGGCGACACGCTCGGGGTCCCAGCCGAGCGATGCGTTGTAGAGATGAATGCCCGACAGCTCGCGGGTGAGCAGCCAGTCGTCGCCATAGGCGTGGACGAAACCGACCACCTCCGGCACAGGTAGGCGGCCGGCCAGCCACGCGAGCCGGTCCCGCTCGCCGGCGAGGTCCGCCGCCCGCTTGACGAAGACCGCGCCGGAGTCGCCACCGAGGCGCCAAACGGTGCCGGCCCAGCTCATCCAGGCAAACTCGCTCCCGAAGCGCCTGGTGCCGAGCGCAGACTCGGCGGCAGCCAGCACCTCGGCAGGCAGGCGCATTTGACTCGTCACCGTCGAAGCGTAGCGCCCCCTGTACGATTGCTTTGGCTGCGTTTTTTTCTTTCAGGGTGAGGGTGTGTTGAAAGCTATCCCGAAGTCGCCGGACGCCTTCAAGGAGGCGGTGTGGGAGGACGTCCTCCCTTTCTATGAGGAGCTTGGTTCCCGGCCGCTTGATGCAGGCAATGTCGAGCAGTGGCTGGAGGACTGGTCTCGCTTCGAGTCGCTTCTATCGGAGGCTTCAGCCCTGGCGAGCTTCGCCTACACGTGCGACACCTCCGATCCGGAGCGTGAGGCGGCCCAGCTTAGATTTGGGACGCAGATCTCGCCCAAGGCACAGGAGCAGAGGGTGCGACTTCAGGAGCGGCTTGTAAGTCTGGGCTATGTGCGCGACGGCCTCGAAACCATGGTGGAGCGGTTTCGAAACCAGATGCAGATCTTCAGTGAAGCCAACGTCCCTCTCTCGGCAGAGCTCTCGAGGCTGACCACCGAATGGTCAAAGCTCATCGGCGCCATGACTGTCCAATGGGACGGAGTGGAGAAGACGCCCTCCCAGCTCCTTCCCTTCCTGGAGTCGGCCGATCGGTCCATTCGCGAGCGCGCCTTCAAGCTCCGAGCCAAGCCATACATCGAGAAGCGCGACTCGATCGCGCGCATCTTCGACAGCATGTACGACCTCCGCCAGCAGACCGCAAGGAACGCCGGATTCGACAACTACCGTGACTACATTCATCAGGAGAAGAACCGCTTCGCGTACACGCCGGAGGACTGCATGCGCTTCCACGAAGCGGTGGAAGCGGCCGTCCTGCCGGCCGTCGAGCGCATCCACGGCCGGCGGCGCCGGCTGATGAAGCTCGACAATCTGCGACCCTGGGACACTTCAGTCGACCCTCTCGGCAGGCCGGCTCTCCAGCCGTTCGCCGATATCGGCACTTTCATCGATCGCACAGCCAGCGTCTTCGGCCACGTCGACCCGGACTTCCGTGGCTACTACGAAACGATGGTGGATGCGAAGCTGCTCGACCTGGAAAACCGCAAGGGCAAGGCGCCCGGAGCCTACAGCCAGACGCTCTCGTTCCGAAAGCAGCCGCTCATCTTCATGAATGCGGTAGGTGTCGACGACGACGTGCGCACCTTGCTGCATGAATCCGGTCACGCCTTCCACTCGTTTGAGGCGGCCCGCCTTCCCCTGTTGTTCCAGCGCCATCCTGGTTCCGAGATGGCAGAGGTCGCCTCGATGTCAATGGAGCTGCTCGCCTCACCATTCATCGACAAGAGCAGCGGCGGCTATTACACGGAGGAAGAGGAACGCCGCTCGCGCGCCGAGCTGCTGGAAGGGATAGTGCTCTTCTTTCCGCACTGCGCATCAGTCGATGCATTCCAGCACTGGATATACCTGGACGCGGAGGGGCGGGACGCGGACGCACGCGACGCCAAATGGCTTGAGCTGCGCCGGCGATTCGAGGGTCAGGCAGTGGATTGGGAAGGACTGGACGAGGAACGCATTGCGCGCTGGTACCAGCAGCCGCATTTCTTCTCGAGCCCTTTCTATTACATCGAATACGGCATCGCCCAGCTTGGCGCGCTGCAGGTGTGGCGCAACAGCTTGAAAGACACGAAAGAGGCGGTTCGGAAATATCGAGCAGCGCTCTCATTGGGCGGGACCCGGTCGTTGCCCGATCTGTTCAAGGCCGCCGGCGCGCGCCTGATCTTTGACAGCGCCGGCATGCGAGAGCTGATCACCCTGGTCGAGGACGAGCTCTCGACGCTGCAGTAGCTGTCTGCCGCTAGTTGGCGGAGATGTCGCGAATCGGCATGCGCGGGCCGAAGCGTGGCGCGCTGATGCCCGCGGTGGCGATCAGCCTGAGCACTCGTGCGCGATGGTCGCGGTAAGGGTCGAGCAGCTCGAGCATTCTCTCGTCGGTCGAGCGCACCGTGCCCTCGAGCGCAAAGCCGACTGAGTGCGGCAGGTTGTAGTCGCCGAGCGGCACGGCGTCGGCGTCGCCGAGGGCGATGAGCGCAACCTTCGCAGCCGTCCACGGCCCCACGCCAGGGAAAGCCTGGAGCCGCCTGTAGGCGCCGGGAATGTCCATCGTCGTGGTCTCTTCCAACCGCGCGGCGCTGCGGGCGGCAACGATGATCGTCTCGGCTCGGCGGCGCTCGATCCCGAATCGGTGGAAGGTCCAGTAAGGCGTCCGCGCCAGGACTCGTGGCGGAGGCGGGATGGTCATGCGAACCGGCCCGGGCGCCGGCTCACCAAGTGCATCAACCAGCGCTCGATAGGACCGGTGAGCTTCCTCGCCGGTGACCTTCTGCGCGAGGATCGCCGGCACGAGCGCTTCGAAAACCGCCAGCGTCTTTGGAATGCGCAGGCCAGGGTTTCGCTTGCGGACCTGGGCCAGGAAAGGGTGGCCCGGATTGAAGCCCGTGTCGTCATCCTCCTCACCGCACAGCGGGCCTGCTTGGCGGGCAGCCCAGTCCGCGCCGGGGCCCCAGGCCTCGACTTCAACACCGCCGGCTGCATGCACCAGATGAACCGTCGCCGGCCCATCAGGCGTCATGGTGGCGCGCCAAACCTCCGGGCGTGACAGACGCAGCCAGGAGCCCTGACCGATCGGCGCCAATGTCGTCCCGAGATCGAGGGGCCGGCGCGCCTCGAAACGCGCCTGGACCTCGGCCGCCAACGCTAGCCGTGCAGCGGAAGCTGGAAGGTGAAGGTGCTTCCCGCGCCGAGCGTCGACTCGAGCGTGATGTCGCCGTCGTGCATGCGGGCGATCTCCCTGGAAAGCCAGAGACCAAGGCCGGTTCCGGCAATGCCCTGGGTCGAGCTCGTCTCGATGCGGACGAAGCGAGTGAACAGGCGCTCTTGGTCTTCCGGGGCGATCCCGATGCCCTGATCCGTCACGGCGACCCTGGTCGCGCTATCGCTGGTGATCCTGACGCCGATGTTGGTGCCCGCAGATGAATACTTGGCAGCATTGCTGAGAAGGTTCCTGACCACGATCTGGAATCGATCGGGATCCACCTCGGCAATGATCGCTTGCGGCGGCTTTTCAACTGTGAGCTGGTGCTTGCTGAGTACCTGACTGAGATCCTCGATCGCAAGGTCCGTCAGCGCCACGAGGTCGGCGGGCAGCTTTCTGAGCGAGAGCCTGCCTTCCTCCAGGCGCGCCGCCTCCACCATCTGCTCGAGCATCCACGTGACCTCGTCCGACTTCGCGATGAGCAGGGGCAGCACAGACCTCATCTGGGGCGAGAGGTCGCCAAGAGGTCCCGAATCGAGCATCGTCAAGTAACCCTTGATCACCGTCATTGGACCGCGCAGCTCGTGTGAAGCGACGCTGAGGAACTCTGACTTGGCCTTCTCGAGGTCCGCGATCCTCTCGTTCAAGGAAACGCGATCGAGGCCCGCGGTGATGCTGCCCGCGTACTGCCGCAGACGGAGCAGCTCGTCCTCTCCGAACATTGGGGTGAAGGCGCCGGACAGGATGATCATCTTGCCCTCGCCCTGCTGAAGCTCCAGCGGAATGCCGACCCTGCTCGCCGGCCAGAAGGAATGCCCCGCCACCTCCATGAGCCGCGGCACCGCACCGCCTGCAGCCACAACGCTCGCCTCGTCGAGGCTCATCTCCTGGGCAGCCAGGATTGATCCGTCGGAATCTACGATCAGCGACCCGGCACCACCGACGAGGCGCGTCGCCCACACAAGTGCGCGCTGGGCGAGAGTGGCCCGGTCGGGGCTGTATTGCAGAAGATCGTGCAGAGCGCCGCGGAACGCATCCTCCTCCGGCTGCCTCCAGAGCCACCGAAGCCAGCCCGGCGGCGAGAAGCTGATATAGAGAAGAGGGACGATGGCGAGTGTGACGATGTCCATAGACAAGGCGTAATAGGGATGTCGAGCAAGAGGGCCGCCGAGCGTCCCGACCGCGACCTCTGCGAACAGCGCTCCATAACCGAGACACAGCGCACGCAGTCGCGCTGACTCCACAGCCGGACGGTGTATTGAGGCGAGCCACAGGCGAACGATCGGTTCGACGATGCAGAGGCCCCATGTGATCAACACGGCAGCCAGGGCGATCGATTGTAGAGGCGAGGGGGGTTGCTGGGGATCCGCGGAAAGCCTGGCGACGATGCCGAACAAAGCCACCGCGAGAATCGCGATCCTGATCGCTCGGCGGTTTCCTGTGCTAAGCGGGATGAATGAGTCGCGAAACATGAGCAGCGAGTATCCCGAGAGCAGAAACACCACCAGGGCGACGTCGGTCAAGCCCTCTCTGAAGGGGCCGGCGTTCGGGATGACCGGCGCTACCAGGATCAGCGCAGTCAACGAGACGAATGCGAGGGCCAGATGGCTGTGCCGTGAATCGCGGTGACGAAACCAGTCACTGACAGCTGCGACGCTTAGAAACACGAACGCAACCTCGGTCGCGATTTGCAGACCGAAGAGAAGGTTCGTCACTGGTCGAGAATATAGGAACGGTCATACCGTTGCCAACCGGATAGCCGCATGGAGAACTTCCGATGAAGTGGGTGACTCGAAAGAACGCCAACGTCGACAGGATCGCGTGTCCATGGCTGATCAGGCGGTTCATCGACCCGGATGCGGAGTTTCTCTATGTGCCCGCGCAGGAGGTCTCAGCTGTAGCCGAGCGTGATGGCGCAGTCCCTTATGACGTCGGCGGAGTCGAGCTGGGTCATGTGGACGGCAGGTGCAGCTTCGAGTCGATCATCCTTAAATACGGGCTGAAAGACGCCGCGCTCGACCGCATGGCCCTGATCGTCCACGGTGCAGACGTGTCAGCTGATTTGGGAATCACGGCCGAGGCTGCAGGACTCAAGGCGATCGCGCACGGCTTTGCGATGGTGCACGGTGAGGACGATCACCGAAAGATCGCCCTCGAGTCTCCCCTTTACGACGCGCTGTACGCCTGGTGCCAACACCAGGTTGGACGGGTCACCCCAGCGGCAGAGTAGATACCGCTGGGGTCCCCGCGACGAAGTCGTGGGAGGGACCCGGGAACACTTCCCGGGGCCCAGTTCAAGTTCTGCTCGTGTTCAGCGAAGCGAAGCCGCGACCTGCTCGAGGTGGTCATACGCTTCCTGCATGCCGCCTTCCATTCCAGAGTTGATGATCGCGTCGCGGTCCTGCTTGTTCGCCAGCTGCATGACGATGGTGAGCATCGTCCGCCCGTCCACGTCGCTGAACGTCGCCGTGTCCAGCGCTTCGCCGTCGGGCATGCCCTCGTATACCTCGGTCGATACGATCCGCTCGTTCGGGACGATTTCCCTGAACTCACCGTGGAATGCGACTTCGAATCCTGCATTCGCCGTCATCACGTAACGCCACTTGCCACCAACGCGAAGGTCGACCTCAACGCTCGTGACATTGCCCCGATCTCCACTCCACCAGCGCTTGATCAAGTCGGGCGTGGTATACGCCTTGTAGACGAGGTGCCTGGGCGCGTCGAACTCGCGCGTGATCAGGATCTGCGTATCGGTCGGGAGAGTAACCACTGCCGTACCACTGCTAACCATTGCCACCATCCTCCATTTTCTTGAGCTCCTCCAACACCGTGTCCAACCGATCGAACCGCTGCGACCACGACTGCTCGTAGTTCTTGACCCAGTCGTGGATGGGCTTCAGCGGATGACCGTCGAGCCTGTACATCCGCTGCCGCCCGACATCACGGCTATCCACCAGCCCCACCTCCCTCAGCACGCGCAGATGCTTGGACACCAATGGCTGCGCGAGGCCAAGCACTCCGACCAGGTCGTTCACAGGTCGTTCCCCGCCGGCGAGCACGTCAAGGATCTGGCGCCGCCGGGGTTCGGCCACCGCATTGAACGCATCCGCCGTCGTCGCCACTCGAGCCATGCCGCAATCATATACCCATATAGGCATATGTCAAGCCTCGAGCGCGAATCTGCGCCATGATGAAGGGCACATGGACGACCCGACAAGGGGCGACCGCCCGCGCTGGCGGACTCGATATCGCAGCCGAGGTTGCGGGTGCAGCGGTGGGGGATTCCTCCTGGTGCTCACTGTGGGCATCCTGCTCAGCCTCTTCAACACCGGGGTTGGCGTCGGAGTATCTGTACGCATCCCGTTGACTCAGAGCAACCTGACGGTCGCGGGTTCAATCGGCGCCAAGGACAAGGCGGTTGGAGCTCTGCCCGAATACACCGACGGCAGACTTGGCGGGAACCAGAACTTCTTCAACAACTCGACGACGATGACCATCGGACCGGCTGAAGGCGCCGCCCTCGTCATCCTTGGCAAGCAGGATGGCGCGCCTGCAGTCGACCTCCACCTGGTGGTTCGCTAGGCCAGCCCGCGCCTGCACCGCTCAGGCAGTCGCGCTTTCCGGTCTACCGTGCAATCAGCCCTCGCTGATCTCCTGAGATCGCGATGGCTGGGGAGGAAGGATTCGAACCTTCAACCTTCTGATCCAGAGTCAGCTGCGCTACCGTTGCGCCACTCCCCAATAGGTCGGCCGCCTATTCTAACGAGCCCTATATCGACACCCTGAGCACGGGTTTTCCACAATTAGTACCCAGGCTGGCTTCAGTCGCCTGTTGAGGTTTGGTCGCCTGCCGAGGTCGACCCGCCAGGCTACTCAGCCTCGGCTAGCAGCTACTCCCGGGTGTCTCGAGCCCTCGACGTTGAGTGCAAGGTTTCGGGTCGCGAGCTCATGCGGATCGACAGCGGAGGCGGCGTTCCCATCAGGCGCTCGAAACCGGATTCCAGCAACAGCTTCGCCCGATGCAGGTTGATCGCCCAGCCGACGCCGAAAACGCGATCGCTCAAGAGGAGATCGGACTCGGGGTTCCAGTAGGCGCTGCGGATCCGCTCCCAGGTCGGCGGTCGAAAATCGTATGGCACCACACCCAAAACCCTGCCGTGCCACGTCCGCTCAGCTTCTGGTTTCGAAAGCTCGGTCGCAAATGCCCCAACCACCAGCGCGACCGCCGTGAGCCGAACCAGCCGACGTATCCCGCGCAAAGTCCCCATACTTCAATTGAAGCGTAGTTCACAGTAACCTTGCACGTTTTGAAACCGTTCTCGCTAGCGGGGTAGATGGCCACAAGGCTCCAATCAACGACGCGCCTGCTGAGGTGGTTAACGCCTGGTCTCGAGATCAAGCGTTGGCTTCTGCTCCTCATGTTCTCGGAGCTCATCCTGGTGCTTGGATTCGCCTACGGGCTCAAAGCGCTTTACAGCTCCCTGGAGCTTCCGCGCGAGTTCTACTACGTGACGCTCCAGTTCTGGCCCTACCCGGTTCGTGCCCTCATCTTTGCGACGCTGGGAATCGGCATCCTGATCTTCAGTTACCTGAAGCTCACGCAATCGGTGCTCGGTCCCTTCCTCCCGGGAAACAGCTCCAGCAGCATGGTCGAAGTCATCCACGCTTTTCGGTTGAAGAGCAGAGGGCCTCGCATCGTCGCAATCGGGGGCGGCACCGGCCTTAGCTCACTGTTACGTGGGCTGAAGACCTACACCTCCAACCTGTCAGCAATCGTCACCGTTGCCGACGATGGAGGCTCGTCAGGAAGGTTGCGCGACGAGTACCGAATTCTTCCGCCAGGGGACTTCCGCCAGTGCCTCATTGCATTGGCCGACGCAGAGCCGCTGATGAAACAACTCTTCGACCATCGCTTCAAAGAGGGGTCGCTTGACGGCCACTCATTCGGGAACCTCTTCATCATGGCGATGGCCGACGTCACCGGAAACTTCGAGCACGCGCTGCGTGAGTCCGGCAAGGTCCTCGCTGTCAAAGGCACGATCATCCCGTCCACGCTCCAGGACGTGACGCTGGTCGCCTCGATCAACGGCCACACAGTCGAAGGCGAATCCAAGATCCCGAAACAGAACGCGCCGATCAGCCAGGTTTTCCTCAAGCCGGACGGGGCGCTGCTGAATCCTGAGGCGGCGCAGGCGATCTTGAATGCAGAGCTTGTGGTCATCGGCCCGGGGTCGTTATACACGTCGATCCTGCCGAACCTGCTGGTCGAGGGAATGGTCGAAGCGATCAAGGCATCGCCCGCGCTCAAGGTCTATATCTGCAACCTGGCCTCACAGCCTGGAGAGACCGACGGGTACGACGTTGACGACTACCTGAGGGTGATCCAGGAGCACGTCGGTTCGAGCATCTTCGATTTCGTGATCGTCAATTCGAACAATTCCCACACTCCCACCGGTGGACAATCACAGGTGATCTTCCGACCCGAGGATTCATTGAGGCATCCCGATATCCGCTTCATCGGGTCCGATGTGGTCAATGTTCGGATCCCTTCCCACCACGACTCGGACAAGCTGGCGCGGTCGATCATGCGGAAGGTGTGGCAGGCGTAGCTTCCGCTGACCTCTCGGCGCGATGTGCTCGGCGGCGGCTGATTGTCTCGACAAGGATGGTGGCGGCAGCCACGTAGATCAACGAGGCGAGCGCATCAATCACGTAGTGCTCGCCCAGGTAGACGATCGAGACCCCGACCGCGATGGTCCACAAGGCAAGACCAATCCCAAGAGCCCGGTACCGCCGCCATGCATAAACGGTGGCGAGTGCCGGAAAGGCCGCATGCAGCGATGGGAAGGCGGCGAACTGGTTTGGATTGAAGCCGTGGTAGACGAAGACCAGGGTGTATCCCCACAACCTGTGAACCGTCTCGTCATTGATTTTGACAACGTCATGCAGCTGGTACCAGGGTGGCGCGCTCGGCCAGAAGAGGTAAGTCAAAAACGAAAGGAAGCACATCACAAGCAAGGCGGAGATGAACCGCCAGTAGTGCTCGCGACTGTTCACCCAGAAGATGAACCCCACGACGATCGGCAGGACGAAATGCATGAAATAGAAAAACATCCCGATCAGGTCCTGGATCCCGATCACTCCCGGGTGGTAGAAGGCGTGTTGAAGGGTGAGCGTCGGGATGGTGCCTGCGAAGACCGCACGCTCAATCCCCGACAGGTCATGCGGTGCGAAATTCGTCTTCGCCGCGAAGCCCCTCATTGCCTCATACGCGAAGAACAGCAGCAGAAATGGTGTCCAGTCGGCGATGAACCTGCGGCCGCGGCCAAGTGCCACAGCAATGACCAGCAGGACGATCAGAACCCACTCCGGCTCGATCGACACGCCCTGCCAAAGCATCACCCCGAAGATCACGGCGAGATAGAGGACGCTGCCGATCAGAAGAAGGCGAGGCCGGCGCGCCGGTGGCGCTTTCGGATCAGCCGGCGCGGACAACGACCACCGCCGCGATTTCGACAGTGACAGAGAACGGGAGTGCGCTGGCGCCGAGCGCCAGCCGTGTGTGCCGGCCTGCGTCGCCCAGCACTTCAACAAGCAGGTCTGACGCGCCGTTGAGCACCTTTGGCTGATCGCCGAAGTCGTCTTTCGACAGCACGAAGCCCGTCAGCTGCACGACTCGCTCCACGTTCGCCAGACCGGCAGCCCCATCCATCTGCGCGAGCAGGTTGAGCGCGCATGCCCGCGCGGCAATCTGCGCATCTTCGACGCTGACCTGGTCCGGACATCGCCCTGTCAGCCGCCTGCCATCCTGGACCGATACCTGGCCGGCGATGTAAAGAAGGGACATCCCGTCGCCAATCGGAACGAGCACCGTTGGCACGTAGGACGCAACGGGCGCGGGGGGAACGGGAAGCTCGATGCCGAGCTCGCGCAGGCGTTTATGTGGGTCGGTCAACTCGAGGGAGTCTAGTGAGTTAGCCGCGACGACCGCGGAAATGGGAGACGACAGCGACGATGATCACGATCATCGCGACGAGCCCGATGGCGATGTAAGGCGTCCGCGACGACAGCAGGAATTCGGCGATCGCCGATGTTCCGGTCGGCGTAGGTGCAGTCCGGCTGCCACTGGTCGACGGTGTGACAGCCGCTGGCGGTCCTTTGGGCGGGCCCCCTGTGTCGTGGTAGGCCCAGAGGGCCGCCGTCTGGTCGGCCGGCCTGAAACCTGCCACGTACAGGATTGGAGCTTCGTCATTCGACACCGCCAGCGCGGTCACCGACGGCATCGGCGGGGCGAGCGAGGTGAAGTGGCCGCCCGAATCGACCGTCCTCCAGAGTCCTCCTGACGCCGACCCCCCACCATCGCTCGCCGTGTAGTACCGATCGAAGTGGGTGGTGACAAAAGCGATCTGTGTGTAATCGGTGGAGGGTAGGAGGCCGCCTCCGCTGTTGGCAGCGAACGTCACGCCGTTGTCGCGAGACGTAAAGAGACCCGCGTTGGTGCCAACGATCAAAGGCCTGACAGTGCTTTTCGGAGGCAGCGGACCGGCCGCCACACATGACACCACGTTGCCACTGATCGAAGGCCTCATCTGCGCCCACGTGATACCCCCATCGGCGCTCTGGTACAGCGGCATGCCGCCATTCGTGGAGGCCGCATCACCCCCGGCCACCAGGCGCACCGGGTCGTGGATTGCCGTCACCGCGAGCGATCCAATGCTGGTTTTCGGGAGACCTGACGGTCTCCACGTGACTCCATCGGCACTCACATACACACCACGATCTGTGCCTGCCGCTACGAACGTGAGAGCGAACCCGAAGACTCGGACGGAGCGTCCTTCAAGGCCTTTGACGGTGGCCCACGTCGTGCCTGCATCTTTGCTCACCAACGCGCCGCCTCGCGTCCCGGCCAGCACGAGGCCCCCCTTGAAAGGGCTGAACGCGACAGTAAGTACACCGGCGGGGGCATTGCCGGCCACCTTCCAGGTTGATCCGCCGTCGCCGCTTCTCAGCAAAGAGCCCGCGCCAGTACCCGCAACAAGAACCTGGTTGTTCGTGGGACCGACGGCCAGCGCAAAGATCGCGCTTTGCCCCTGTAGCGGTAACGGGGCTAGCGCCACCCAGGTTGAGGGTGGCGGGGTGGCACCCAGCACAGAGACACCTGCTGACGCGCAGGCCAGCAGCGTCACAAGCGTCGCGAGAAGACGTTTGCTGGGAAGCGACACGAGCTTGCCGATTATCACCCAATGCGGTCCGCCGACGGGTGGCGCGGCAGGAGGTCGAGGTTGCCGGCGCGGATGATTGCCTACAATCCGAGAGTGCTGGCTCGTCCCAAGGCCTGGCTGCACCGGACCGCGGCCTATCTGGACCGGGCCGCGTTCAGCCCTGCTTCGCTGCCTGACGATCTGATCACAGCGATCGCTCTTGCCCCACCGGTGGCTGCCGGCCTGATCATCTTCAAGCTGCAGGCGGTGGAGATGCTTGCTGTCGCTGTTGCGTGCGGGATAGCGGGACAGCTGATCGCCCGTTGGGTCTGGCGCCACGATGTTCCGCGGCCACAACCAAGCCCTATCATCGCCGCAGTTTTCGGTGTCGCGCTGGTGGGAGCGGGGGCCGCGCTCGCCACATCGATCGTGATCGCTGCGCTGGCGGTGATACTCGAGCTGCTGCGTGCTCGCTACATCCCTTCAATTCGAGCACAGGCGGGCCTTCTTGCCTTCGCTGCAGTCGCCCTGATCACAAGGGGTGCCCCGCTTGCTTATATCAATCCGGCAAGCGGCAGGCCTTTCCCTGACCCGATCACTCTCTGGTTTGGGCAACAGGCTCTGCCCAGCTCGTACGACCCAGTCACGCTCTACGTGGGTAATGTCGCGGGACCCGTCTTTGCAACGTCGCTGCTGGCAGTGGCCATCGGGATCGCGTGGCTGGCTTACGCCCGCAGGCTGAGCTTCGTTGTCGCCATCGGAGCCCTGGCCGGCGGCGCGGCAGCGATATGGTGGTTTCACTGGGACTATGTGGCGCAGCTGGACAACGGTCCGACCTGGTTTGTGGCCGGCCTCATGCTCGCCGACCGGCGCTACCTCCCGACGTCGTGGGCGATACGTCCCCTGTTGGGGTTCAGCGCGGGCCTGCTGGCGGTGGGGTTTCGAGTGCGTGGATACGGCATCGAGGCGGCAATCCTCACTGTCGCCGGTGTCCAGGCCGTGATGGCGGTGGTTGTTGTCTTGCTCTGGGTGGCGTCGATAGGCAGAGAACGGTGGCAGAGAAATCGAAGGTTGCGCCAGCGCGAGGCTCAGCTTCGGGTAGTCAATAGCGGCTAGGCGACTGTAACCTCGACTTTGGCCAGCCCGAGGGTGGCGGCCAGCTCACGCGCGCGGAGGCGAATCGCAGGCCGTGCTTTGGGGGGGAGCCGCCGAAACGGTACGAATGCAACGCGCAAAGTGTCCTTTGCTATCGAGTGGGTCCACGTCCCCGCGACGCGTCCTTCGATGAGCACGACAGCTGAGATCCACCCAGCCGTGCGGCTCACCCTGGCGAGGTGGGCCGCATCGACCAGGTGGTCGCGTGTGTCGTGGCCGAGCAGGTATGGGTCAAACGCCGGCAGGAGCTGGACGGAGTTGCCGGCTGAAGTCCTTGACATTCGAGGAAGGTCTTCCGCGAGCATCTCGGCGCGCCGGCCTTCGATCGAGACACCAACGAGCTCGTTCGACAAGCCGGCCCAGGCGGCGTTCCCCATGCCAGGCCAGGCGCCCCACCATCGTCCGAAGTCTCGTTTGGTGGCCGGCCCGAACGCTCGAAGGTAGCGCCGGGCGACCTCGACAAGGGCCTCGTCGGGGTCCATCTCACGCCAGGACGCGATCCATCGCTGCGGGCGCACGAACGTGACGCTGTGCCCGCGGTTAGGCCCGAAGCAGAGGAGGCCACTCCGTGCCACGGGCTTGAGGATTCCGCCCCAGCCAGACTTGAGCAGCAGCCGGATTCGCTCGCTCCTGCCCTTCCCCACCGTGGCGATCAGGTCTTCGCGCGTGCGGGGCGAGTCGTCGAGCGTTTCACCGATGGCGTCGACGAGCGATTGGAGCTCGGTCGCGCTGAGCTCCACGAACTTGAGCCATGCGTTGCTGGTCCGGATCCAACGCGTGCGCATCGCAGCGGTGTAGAGCGGCAGGTCTTCCGACGGGATCAGGTGGAGAGTGCCTCTCATCAGCCAGGTTTTGACCAGGGTCTTGTCCTTCCACAGAGCAACGCGTACGTCCTTTACTGTGCAGTCGACTCGTACTCCGGCCTGAAGCTCGGCGGCTGACATCACCTGCGCCTGCACGCCACCGATGTCACCGACTACGCGGGTGAGATCCTTCTTCGGCGCGCGCGTTGCGAGGTGATGGCGGGCAAGCCGAAAGGAGTGAACCTCGGGCCAGCTCAGCTCAGCGGCGACAGGAGGTTGGCCCTTCAAGACAACCAGCAATGATCGCGGACGGGGCCGAGAGCGCGCTAGTTGAGGTTGAGGTTGCTTAATTCCCAGCTCAACTTTCCGTCAGTCGACACGACATACAGGTTGACCAGCCGTTCCTCGATATCGTCAGCGGGGTTGTTCACAGTCAGGCCTACCGCGATGCGACCACCGCCGGGCTCTGCCCTGGCTGTCCTGAAGTTCGCATTTGCGGGACCCGTCCAGACGATTGAGCCGTCTCGCCAGCGAATCAACCTGACTGGGGCGCCTGAGTTTGGCAGCGTCACCGCCAACGAGCCGTCCCACGAGAATGCGGCGACCGACGACGAGGCGAGGTCGGTTACGGCCGAACCATCGGGGCCGTAAATGGTAGCGGCAGATTGTGTCGCTGAAAGGATCGATTCAGCGACGAATCGCCCGTCACGAGTCGCTGCGATGCCGACTCCTGACGGTGGCGTGGGGAGGTCGATTGAGTGGGTCCAAAGGATGCGCCCAGTCGAGAGCTGGACCACCCAGTCTTGAACAGTCAGGCCGCCTTTGCTTCCGGCGTACACCACAGCCCGATCGTTCTCTACGCTGCAGGCCACAACGATTGGAGGCGGGCGGTTTTGACTCGCAGGCGCGAAGATCCCGATCCGGGCGATGTTCGATGGTGGCCGGCCCGGTAGGACAAGCTGGAGCAACCCGGGACTGGTGATGCCGTCCTCCCCGGATCTGACCACCTGGCAGTAATGGAACTCGTCGTCGGCCCAGAAGACGTGGAGCGCATTTGGAGATTTGTCTGCCAGGGGACCCACCACCGTGCCTGTGCGGTCGCGTATGTCAGCGGCCGTGCTGTACAGGGAGCCTGCAGGATTCGAGGTCCCGCCGGGAGCGCCCCCTTGCCCGACTCGTCCCGAGTTGCGGCCGTCCCAGGTGATGCCGTCGATCTGGTCGGAGTTCGCAGGATCGTGGTAGAGGATCACTGGCGTGCTGTCGGGCACGTCTAGGGGTTGGGTCAGATGGGTGGGTGATGTCGAGCGCGGAGGCCCCGCAGGGATCGAGTGGGTGCCGGCGCGAATATAGACGAACGTTGCAATTACCACCGCCCCAATCAATACAGCGGCGATCCCCGCCGCGAACTGCATACGGTTGCCGCCTCGCGTATCGCGTGCCGCAAACGCACCTTTCAAAATCCTCTCGCTCGCCCCGCTAAGATCTCCAAGCTCCGCTTGGCGTTTGTCGAACTCCTCATTCACGTTTCGCCGCATCTCGTCCATTTACTTGACCTCCTCGAGATCAGGTCGCAGGCGGCGGCAGGCCCTGTAGATCCGGCCCTTCGTCGCCGATGCTGAGATTCCGAGCACTAGAGCGACCTCCTCCACAGGGAGATCGAGGTAGAAGTGCAGAAAGAGCGCTTGCCGGTCCTGGCTCGGCAGCCGGGCCAGCGCGCGTGCGACATCGACTCTCTCGATGTCGGCATTGCCGCCGCGGTGGCTTTGAAACACTTCGGCGATCCGCGCCGTGCTGAACCACCTGGTTCGCCGGACGTTCCGGCACTGGTTCATGACGATCGCCAGGAACCATGGCCGCACGGGCATTCCGGGCCGAAGTTGAGCCAGCTTGCGCCAGGCGCGGGTTATCGCCTCCTGGGTGGCGTCCTCGGCTTCCCAGCGGTCGCCCAGCATCGAATGGGCGAGCCGGAGGCCGGGCTCGATCAAGGGCCTCATCAGCGCCTCAAATGCGGCTTCGTCGCCTGTGCGGGCCAGATCGTAGAGGGGCCGTTCCCCAGCAGCGGTCACTGCTTGAGCCACATAGGTCAAGACACGCCAGACGCGGGTTTGGTTACAGGCCCGGGAACGGGCAGGTCAGTCGAACAGCTTGCGGCCGCGCGTCACGAACTGGTCGCGGCGCGGCCCAGTGCCCACGAGCTCGATGGGTGCGCCGATGAGCTCGCCGATCCGCTCGATGTAGTCCCTGCACCGCTGAGGCAGGTCTTCCCAGCAGCGGGCGGAGCCGATCGGGGTCTCCCAACCCGGCATTTCCTCATACACGGGGATGCAGTGTTTGTAGTGCGAGATGTTGGCCAGCGGGTGGTCATGGCGCTCGCCCCGGAAGTCGTAGGCGGTGCAGATCTTGAGGTTGGGTTGCTCGTCAAGAATGTCGAGGCGCATAAGGGCAGCGCAACCGACTCCGTTAAGACGCACTGCGTAGCGAGCGACTGCGGAGTCGAACCAGCCGATGCGGCGGGGCCGGCCTGTCACGGTGCCGAACTCGTGGCCCCGCTCTCGGATCTGGTCGCCGACCTCGTTGAGGAGCTCGGACGGGAAGGGTCCATACCCAACGCGTGATGTGTAGGCCTTGAAGACGCCGATCGTGAGGTCGACCTTCGTTGGTGGGATGCCGCTGCCGGTCAGGGCGCCCCCGGCCGTCGGGTTGGAGCTCGTCACGTAGGGATACGTACCGAAGTCGAGGTCGAGCATCGTGGCCTGGGCCCCTTCGAGCAAGATGTTGGCGCCGCTGTCGAGCGCGTCCTGGATGATCGGAAAGGTGTCCTTGATGTATGGGTCCAGCTGTTTGGCGTAGCCCAGGTATTCGTCGAGCATGCTTTCCCAGTCGTAGGCCTCGCGGGCGTAGAGCTTGGACAGGATCGGGTTTTTGACCTGCCCGACCACGAAGGCGAGCTTCTTGCGCATGAAACCTTCCTTCTGCAGGTCGCCAATGCGAAAACCGATGCGGCGGATCTTGTCGGCGTAGGCGGGGCCGATACCGCGCCACGTGGTGCCCAAGCGGTCATCGCCCCGCGCCTCCTCCTCCAGCTGGTCGAAGAGGGGGTGGTAGCGCATGACCATGTGGGCCCGCTCGCTGACGAGCAGGTTGTTCGGCTCGATGTTGCGCTCGCGCAGCTGCGAGAGCTCTCGCAGAAGAACGATGGGGTCGACCACCACCCCGTTGCCGATGATGCATGTGCACTTGGGGTAGAGGATGCCCGAGGGGATCAGCTGGAACTTGAACTCGCCGTCCTCGGTGATGACTGTGTGGCCCGCGTTGTTGCCGCCCTGGGAGCGAATGACCATCTGCGCCTTGGCGGCGAGGTAGTCGATGACCTTGCCTTTGCCCTCGTCGCCCCATTGGCCGCCGACCAGGATGATGACCATCCTGGGCTACTCCGTCCCGGGTTCGGGCCGGCGGGTCTCCAGGTTGTAGAAGCGGGTGTGGTCGCGGCGGAACTTGAGCTCGATCATCCCGGTGGGACCGTTGCGGTGCTTGGCCAGGATGACCTCGGCGATCCCTGGCCTCTCGTCTGACTTGTAGTACTCGGGTCTATAAAGAAACATGACAACATCACTGTCTTGTTCGATCGCGCCGGATTCTCTCAAGTCGCTGAGGATCGGACGCTTGTCGGGCCGTTGCTCCGGCGCACGGCTCAACTGCGAGATAGCAATCACAGGGATGCGGAGCTCCCGAGCCAAACCCTTGAGGGCTCGTGAGATGGACGAAACTTCCTGGACCCGGTTGTCATCGCCACGCGACCTTCCGTGCATGAGCTGCAGGTAGTCGACGACGATCAAGTCGATGTTGTGCCGCATCTTCGCCTGCCGAGCTTTGAGCTGCAACGTCAGCTCGTCCATCGCAGGCGTGTCATCGATGTAGATAGCCGCTTCCCCCAGCGGACCCAGCGCGTTGGAAACTCGGTCGTACTCGGCCTCGCTCAAAAGACCTCGATGCAAACGCTGAGCATCGATCTGCGCCTGCTCAGTCAGCAGTCGCTCGGTCAGCTGCTCCTTGGACATCTCCAGGCTGAATATCGCGATTGATTTCTTGGACTCGAGGGCCGCATGCAGCGCGATGTTGAGAGCCAGGGACGTTTTGCCCATGCTAGGCCGGCCCGCCACGATGATCAGGTCCGAGTCCTTGAAACCGCCTGTCATCCGGTCCAGGTCGTGGAACCCTGACGGCACTCCAATGACGCCCTGCCCGCTCTCCATCTGCAGCGAGATCCGCTCCATCGCAGGACCGAGCAGGTCGTAGAGTCGAGCCAGCTCGCGCTGGTCGCGGTCGTCGGCCACGCCGAACACGAGCGACTGCGCCTGGTTGATCGCTTCTTCCGCCTCGACCCCGTCGTCGTACCCAAAGCCGGCGATGTTCGAGCCAGCGGAGATCAAGCGCCGCTTGTACGCCTTCTCCTTGACGATCCTGCCGTAGTACTCGATGTTGGCCGCTGTCGGCACCGCGCTCTGCATCGAGGCCAGCTGCGTCCTCCCCCCCACCCGGTCCAGCATCCCCATCGTTTGCAGCTGAGCCGCCAGAGTGACGTTGTCGATCGGCTCACCGGCGGAGAAAAGGTCAAGCGCGGCCCGATAGATCTGGCCGTTGTTCTCCCGGTAAAAGTCCTCTGGGTGCAGGAACTGCAGGACCTTGGCGACCGAGAGGGGGTCGAGGAGAATGGATCCGAGCACCGACATCTCGGCGTCGAGGTCGTGGGGTGGCACCCTCCCGGGTGTGAGAGGGATCGTCTGCATTCAGTCAGTGGGCCACGGCGACCGCACGGGCCGCAGGTCGGGGCAGGCGACCGCCAGGTCGCCGGTCAGGGCGTCGAGACGAAGGAAGGGGTGGCACTAGGAGGAGCGCATCCGTTGATGCGTGACGACGACGGGCCGGGCCCCCTGACGCGCGTATCGGCGTCCTGAGCCCCGAGATGCGGTCTGGGTGGTTGCCGCGGCCCACAAAGCCCTTATCTGTCCTGGGTGACGATCACGTTGACGTGGGCCGTCACGTCACGGTGCAGCTTCAGCGGAACCTGGTGCTCGCCCAGCGTCTTGATGGGTTCCTTCATGTCGATCTTGTGTCGATCGATCTCGACCCGATGCTGCGCCTTGAGCGCCGCGGCGACGTCCTGGTTGGTGATGGAGCCGAACGCCTTGTCCTCCGCCCCCATCTTCAACCGCACCACCACCGTCTTGTTGTGTATCTCATCCGCCAGCGCCTGGGCCTCGACGCGGTCCTTGGTCTCCCGCTTGATTGCAGCGTCCTTCAGCCTCTTGGCCTCGGCCTCGTAGCCCCGGCTGGCAGGCACCGCGAGCTTTCGCGGAAAGAGGAAGTTCCGCCCGTACCCGTCGGTGACCTCCTTAACGTCGCCCGCGCGGCCGACGTTGTCGACGTCTTTGGTAAGCATCACCCGCAATTTCGCCTAGCCCTCCGATGCCGGTTGATAAGGATCCCGGCGCCATACGCGCCCACGGATTCTGTTGAACAGCCGCCCCCCGCCTGACCGCGCCGCGCCGACCGTGTCGCGGAAGTCTCTGTCGAACAGGCTCTCCCCCGCTTTCAGCGCCGCCTCATGCTCGCGCCGGACGGCCTCAGGGCACGCTTCGATGAATGTGCTCACTGCTAACACGCCGAGGGCCAGCATGTCGAGCTCGCCCATCAGCGGGATCCAGGCTGGCAGGTCGATCGGGCTGACGATCAGCACCAGGGCGCCCAGCAGCACCGCCTTGGGGGCGATCGGAACCCGATCGTCGCGCAGGAGGCAATAGGCAAGCTTGCCATGCCTCGGCACATCGACCAGCAGCTCTTTGGCACGCGAAAGGATCGGATGCATGGGGGCCGCAACAGCCTAACGCGTTTCGGCGGCCACGGGGAAGCTACTTAACTTAGCCTACGGCCATGCAATCGGCTGCCGGCCCCCCGGCCGTGCGTCCGGCCGCTGCCAATTTAGGGTGGGGCAAACACGCCGCGCTCGCGAGCCTGTGGTTCGGTTTCAACTTCCACTGGTTGCCGATCGGCTTCGTCCTCATTCAGAGCCAGCTTCGCGACCTCGTCCCGCACGATTCATTCGGCACCTCGCTGGGGTTGATGGTCGGCGCGGGCGCGATTTTTGCGGTGGGCGTGCCGCCGCTGGTCGGGCAGATGTCCGACTACTTTTATACCCCCTGGGGACGCCGGCGTCCGGTCATCCTCGTCTGCACCGTCCTCAACCTCGTCGGGCTCGGGATCATGATGACCGCCGGCAGCTACGCCCAGTTGTTCGTCGGGTATCTATGGATTCAGCTCTTCGCCAATGCCGCCGGTGCGGCCTACGCGGGCGTGATCCCCGACGTGGTCCCGGACCATGAGTTCGGCCGGGCCAGCGGCTTTCTTGCGGTGATGAACATGGCCGGCGGACTGGCAGGTGTGTTGACCACCTCGGTCCTGGCGGGCGCCAACCAGCTCCTGTGGGCATACGCAGTCATCGGCGCCGTGACGATTCTCACGATGATCCCAGCGCTCATCGCATCCCGCGGCGAGGGCATGACCCGCGTCGTTCATGGGGCCCGAAGGCCACTGCTCGAGTCGGCGCGAAAGTTCATCTCGCCACTCTGGAGCGGCGATTTCGGCTGGGTGATTTTCACCCGTCTCATGGTCACAGCCGCGATCACGATCGTCGCCTATTTCCTATCTCCCTTCTTCCACGACATCGTCCGCGTGGATAACGCCGACCAGTTCACATCCAACTGGCTGGGGATAGTTTTCGTGGCTGCAATTCCGTTTGGAATGACAGGCGGGATGCTCTCGGACCGCCTCGGCCGAAAGATCTTCGTCTACCTGAGCGGTGCCGCGCAGAGTCTGGTAGCCCTGATCTTCATCGCGTTTTACCCAACACAGATCCCGCTCGTGCTTGCCCTTGGAGCGATTTACGGCTTAGGCTACGGCCTCTATTACGCAGTCGATTGGGCGCTCGCTTGCGACACGCTCCCTGACCGCTCGAAGTCAGCGAAAGATATGGGCCTCTTCCACGTCGCCCAGACGCTTCCGCAAACCATTGCCCCAGCCATCGGCGGTTTCTTGCTCGACTACTTCAACCGAGTATCGCCGAACTCGGGTTACCGGGCAGTCTTCGCCAGCGCGATAGTTTTCTTCCTGCTGGGAACCGTTTTTGTGAGCCGGATCAAGAGCGTAAGGTAGCTCGCTGGCGCTGCAGCGCCAGCAGGCTCGCGATCCAGATCGACGTAATGCCGACGACTCCGAATTCCGCCATAACTCGCAGCACAGTCATGTTGGCGAAGCCCGACACCAGGAGTATCTGGAACCAGTTGTGGCCGGGTCCGATCAGTGCCCAACCGGCCGCGACAAGGGTGAGCACAGTCCAATCACGGCGAGGCAGCGCCCAGGTGATGAGCACGAACATTGGCAGCAGCAGCAATACGAGATGTGTGCCCCACGAGTAGCTCGCCACAAGTGGACCAACCGACACCATCGCAGCGGCCTCCAACGCGCGCCCCGTCCGATCTGACCGCGGACTTCGAAGCATCCAGAACGTGACGGCGAGGGCCGCAAACGCGATCAACGTCGTGACGACGCGGGCGGCAGGGCTCGTATCGCGGACCGCTCCGAGGAATGTGCCTGGGTCGAACAGGCGGGCCACGGTGCCACCGGGGGAATGGTTCTCGAACAAGCCAGTACCGCCCGCGAGCACAGGTGCGATCTTGAACAGGTATTCAGGCAGATATTGGGGCACCGCCAGAAGCCACAGGGCAGCCCCGGCCAGCGCCGCAGCCAGCACCATCTTCCATCGCCGTCCCCAGACAAGGAGGAGTCCCAGCGGTGCTTGCAGCAGCTTGATCGCCACTGCGATGCCGACCGCCGCGCCTCCCCACCATTTATCGCCGGCCACCCAGGCGAGAAGCCAAATGCCGCTCAATCCGAGGAGGACGAGGTTCACCTGGCCCTCGTCGAAGTTGCCGACGACAGGTTCGAATGCGATGGCAACCAGCACAAGAAGCAGGGCCACCTGCCAGTCGGCCACGCCGACCGCGCGCATCGTGGTCCAGAGAAAAACCACGAGCGCGACCTGCAGCAGCCCGATGACGACCGCCAGCTGCAGGTGAGCATCGGCACCGACAAGCGGCTGAAGCATCCAAGCGACAGGAAGCGGCGTCACGTACTGCGCTCCCGCCAGCGGCAGGGGCGTGAATGTTCCAGGCGACGGAGCGCAACCTTGAATCACGCAAAGGTCATAGGGATCGTGCCCCGACGCGATGCGGGCTGCCGCCGCCATGTAATTGGCGCTGAAGTCGGCCGGCAAGGATCCCTCTAGGATCGGCAAGGCCAAAGTTCGCCACAAGTACACAGCGGCGATCGGAACCGCGGTGATTGCGAGCAGGGCAGTGCGAAAGCGGCGATTCTCGAGTGGATATTTGCGAGTCGCTTTGTTTGAGGGCGACTCGCCGATCACGCACGCGATTATGCGGTGGCGGTCACACAAGAAAACGAGGCGGCGCCTGCAGCGGACACCGCCTCGGCCGGTATTCCATCGGGTGACACGCTTCTTGGTTTACTGCGCCTTGCGGCCGTTGCCTACTTTTGGAGGCCAACCTCGCGCGGACTGCGATGGATCCGACGTCGAACGAATTGAGATCAAAATGCGCGGTTTTGGGGCAGGTGTCAAGTGGTCCGTTTTTCCAGCACAGCGTGTCGAGAATGAGGCGCACAATGGAACTCGAATTCCGCGACGGGAGGCTTCTCGAAGCATGAGCAAGCTCAGCTACGTCCACGGCGCCAACCAGGTCCCGCTGCTGGGCGAAACCATCTTTCAAAACCTGCGACGCACCTGCGAGCGTGTAGGTGTACGCGAGGCGCTTGTAGTGGCACACCAGGGCTATCGCTCCACGTATGCCGAGCTCGTCGAGCAATGCGAGTTGATCGCCCGTGGGCTGATGGCGCGCGGAGTATGCAAGGGCGATCGCGTTGGAATCTGGTCGCCCAACCGGTACGAGTGGGTGATCGTCCAGTACGCAACTGCTGCCATAGGCGCGATCCTCGTCAACATCAACCCTGCGTACCGAACCTCCGAGCTCGAGTACGCGCTCAATCAGTCGGGCATCAGCCTGCTCATCCTTGCCGCGGGATTCCGCCAGGCGGATTACGTGGCGATGCTTGCCGAAGTGAAAGGCCGATGCCCGGAGCTCCGCGAGGCTCTCGTTCTGGAAGACGGATGGGAGGCATTGAAGCGCGACTCGGCCAAGATCAGCGCAGACGAGCTGCACGAGCTCGAGGCTTCGTTGCAGTTCGACGACCCTATCAACATCCAGTACACGTCAGGCACGACGGGCTTTCCGAAAGGTGCGACGTTGACCCATCACAGCATCCTCAACAACGGCTACTTCATCGGAGAAACGCTGAAGTACACCGAGCACGACCGCGTCTGCATTCCAGTCCCGTTTTATCACTGCTTTGGCATGGTGCTCGGCAACCTTGCCTGCACAACGCACGGAGCGACAATGGTCGTTCCGGGCGAGGCTTTCGACCCCGTCGCCGTGATGGAGACCGTGGAGAAAGAGCGATGCACCTCGCTCTACGGCGTGCCTACGATGTTCATCGGCGAGCTCGACCATCCGCGCTTCAAGGAGTTCGACTTCACCTCGCTCCGGACCGGCATCATGGCCGGCTCACCGTGTCCGGTCGAGGTCATGAAGAAGGTGCAGACCGTCATGCACATCCCAGAGATGACGATCGCCTACGGGATGACCGAAACGTCGCCGGTCTCGACGCAGTGCGCCACCGACGATCCATTGGACCGGCGGGTCTCGACGGTGGGCAGGGTACATCCACACGTGGAGATCAAGATCGTCGACCCTTCGACAGGCAACGTCGTACAGCGCGGCGATACTGGCGAGCTCTGCAGCCGTGGATACATCGTGATGCGGGGCTACTGGAACAACGAGGAGGCGACTCGGCAGGCTGTGGACGCCGCACGCTGGATGCACACAGGCGACCTCGCCACGATGGATGAGGAGGGTTATCTCAACATCGTCGGCAGGATCAAGGACATGATCATTCGCGGGGGCGAGAACATCTATCCTCGCGAAGTCGAGGAGTTCCTTTACAGCCACCCCGACATTGCGGACGTCCAGGTTATCGGTGTGCCTTCCGAGAAATACGGCGAAGAGGTAATGGCCTGGGTCAAGCCGCGCGAGGGCGCAGCAGTCACCGGTGAGGAGCTCGCAGCCTGGTGCAAAGGAAAAATTGCCTCCTACAAGGTCCCGAGGCACTGGAAGCTTGTCGAGTCGTTTCCGATGACAGTCACCGGCAAGGTCCAGAAGTTCAAGATGCGCGAGGCCGCGGTCGAGGAACTGGGCCTCGAGAAGGCGGCGGGAGTCAGGACCGCATAGCGCGCACCTTCCGCTTCAGCGCCGCGGAAGGCCGGAAGGTCACCGAGCATGGCAGCAATTTCGTGATCTCGCGTCTGTTCAAGAGTTCAGAGTTGGAACTCCGACCGGGCTACCTGCACGTGGGCTGCATGCGCCTGCCACCTGGCGGCTTGATCGGGCTCCATGAAGCGGCAGGCCCTCAGCTGCTGGCCATCGTCGAGGGTGACGGTTGGTTTCGTGGCCAGGATGAGGAACGCACAGCGATCGGCGCCGGTGAAGCGATCTTCTGGGAAGCCGGCGAGTGGCACGAAACGGGCTCCGACGGCGGATTGATCGCCCTGGTCATCGAGTCACCTCACCTCGCAGTGGGAGTGAACCTGGGTCCGACGCCTTAACAGGCTGGGTTGCGGCCGACGCTTTGCGCAAATAGCCTGCGCGTCAGGTGCGGTGGGCCTGGGGGCATTCAGTAAGGCCGATCCTTAACGCCGCGTAGCGCGCAGGAGGCTCGCTTCGGAGGAGGGAGGGCCCTGCAAGGGCTGGGCCTCGGCTGCTTACAGCAAACTTTCGTAAGGGAAAGCTGCCGCGAAAGGCTCGTAGAGAAGAAGCACCTGCTCGATCGGCATCGCATCGCGCAGGAAGATGGCGCCGGCAGCCACCCCTGCCGAGCCGACGATCCCCGAGCCATCGTGCGGAGCCTTCTGCTCAGCCCCGTCCTGCGCCGCGCGAAAAGCGTTGGTGCGCCCGATCTGGTTCGCCGTCCCGATGGCGGCCTTCCACGCCGCTGCGTAAAGAGCCGCCGGATCGACCTCGGGCCCGACTGGCATTCCACCAACCGCACCGGCGATCGGAGTCGTTTCTTGAGGCTTGCCCAGCACCTTGGCGACAGTCGCCACCTCTGCCTCGGCCTCACCGGACAGCGACGGGAGTCGCTGTAGAAACGCGGCGATCTGGCGATCGACAGGCGGCGGCGGCTGATACGAAGGACCGGGCAGGATCGTCGCAAATGGGCGATAGAGTGAATCGAACTGGATCGGGTAGAGCTGCTCCCGGACCAGGATGGCCAGGGCGACGACCTGGGCCGACTCGAGCGCTGCGGCAGCAGCCGCAGGCTCAGGCAGCATCTTGTTGATCGATTGCGTGATCTGGGTGACCCTGAAACCGCCAGTGAACGCGTTGACCATTGACTGGTCTGCCCCTGAAAGCAAAGGATCCAGCACTTGCTCGACAGACGCCGTCGTCGGCCGCTGGCGCGAAAGGATGCGCGCGACGGCAATCCACTGCCACTGCTCCCGGTTCAGTGACTTGCCGGCTGCAGCGAGGAACTGCCCGGCTTCGGTGGCGCTCAGGCGGTACCCGGCCGCGCCACGACCTGCTCCGGCAGCAGCTCTTTGGCGCGAAGCTTGTCGATCGGATGGTATGCGTCGACGATGCGCATGGTCCCTGAAGCCGAGCGCAACACCATCGACTGCGTGTAGGCGTAAACAACTTCGTAACGCACGCCTTTGAGCAGCTCTCCTGACGTGATTCCAGTGGCGGCGAAGAAGATGTTGTTGCCGGAGCAAAGGTCATCGATCGACAAGACTTTGTCAGGCTGATGCCCCTCTTTGACAGCCACATTTCGCTCATCGTCGTCGCGCAGCAGGAGCTTGGCCTGCATGTCGCCGCCGATGGCCTTTACTGCGCACGCGGCGAGGACTCCTTCGGTTGCGCCGCCCGAGCCCATCATGCAGTGGATCCCAAACCTCATTTCGAGCGCCGCCTCGAGGGCGCCCGCGACATCCCCGGCGGGGATCAGCTTGATGCGTGCGCCGACATCACGGATCTGGGCGACGATGTCGTCGTTCCTCGGGCGCTCAAGCACCACCACCGTCAGCTCCTGCGGGGGCAGTCCCTCCGCCTTCGCGATGCGGACAAGGTTCCACTCGACCGGCATGTCAAGGTCGATGACTCCCTTCGCCCGCCGGCCGACCACCAGCTTCTGCATGTAGTGAACATGAGTCGTGAACATCGTCCCGCGCTCGGCGAGCGCGATCACCGAGATCGCCCCTGGCAGACCTGCGGCGGTCAGGCTTGTGCCCTCGATCGGATCGACCGCCACATCCAGCTCCGGCTCGAGCCCGTTGCCGATCTGCTCGCCGAAGTAGAGCATCGGCGCCTCATCCTTCTCACCCTCGCCGATCACGACGGTGCCCCTCATGTCGACCGATGCGAGGGCGTTTCGGATCGCTTCGACGGCGCGCCCGTCAGCGCCCATCTTGTCGCCTCGGCCCTGGAGCGGAGCGGCGGCGAGGGCCCCTGCCTCCGTCACCCTGAGCAGCTCCAGGGCCAGGTTTCGATCCATTTCCTGGTCCAAATTAACTAGCCACCCTCGACGGGTAGCGTATCCGAGCTAGCCGACGCCGCGACGGCGGATGGGCAGCTCGTCCGCTTCAACCCAGACGTCTTTCTTGCTCGCCAACCGTCTGTCCCCTGTGCCGTCCACGTACACGCAGGTGCGCTCGAGCACGGCAGTGATGCGAACCTTGACCCCGTCGAGGGTGCCGTCGAAACCGTCGACGAGCACCTCATCTTCATCAAGCGGCACGTCGCTCAAGCGTCGCGGGCCGCTCGGCCGCGGTTTCGCGGAGATGATCGGGGCCATCTGAGGCGCCCGCAGCCTCGCCACCGATGCGGGCGCCTTGCGAACGCGCGCAGCCCCTTTAGATGCCGGCGCGCGAGCGCCGCCCGACCGCTTTGCAGCTGACCGGCTCCTAGAAGAACTCACCCCAGAACTTCCGTACCCGGCCCACCGGGTTGGGGAGGCTCTTGATTGGAATTACGGCGGCGCGGGAGTCGACGATGATCTGGTCCTCGTGATCGGGAACTCCTTCGGGATGAACCCTGATCACCCCGTGGTGGACCCCACCCTCCTGCACCACCAGCGCTCCGACTTTGGCGTCACCCTCCAGGCGACCCGTGCTCGTGATCTTGAGTCGGCTCGACGCCACGATGTTTCCGCGAACGAACCCGGCGATCGTCACCCTTTCGCTGCGGATGTCGGCCTCGACGTGCGCTTCGGGACCGATCAGCAGGTCGCCATCGCACTCGATCTGGCCGCTGAAGTTGCCGAGCATCTGGCCACCGCTCTTCAGCTGCAGCCGCCCCGACAGCGCGTCATCGCGCCCCAGCACCGTCGACTTCTGATCGCCGCCATGTGGGTCGGGCCCCCCATTACTCCCGGCAACACCGATCGCTTCCACCCCGATGTCCGTCATCTGGACCTCCCTTACCCAGCCCCCCGCTGGTCCCACGGTCCGCAGCATACCCGCTGCAGGCCATGGCGGAAACGTTCATTTTCCCGTCCCTTTGGGAGCGGAGGTTGGTGCTGGCGGCCAGGGCTCAGAGCTTGCGGTGGGATTGCAGGTAGGCCAGGGCCGCCTCACGCGAGGGCTCAATCTCGCCGTCCATGATCAGCTCGCCAAGCCGCTCCTTGATGCGGCCGACAGCCGGTCCTGGTGGGATGCCCAGCGCACGCATGATGTCCTCTCCGTCGATGGGGGCGGCCAGCCGGGTCGGCTTCTCCGACAGCACCGTTGCCAGGCGCGCCGCCAGCTCGTCGAGCTTTTCCGGCTCCGGGTAAGCCGACGCCCCGATGTCGGCCCGGGCAAGCGCCATCAGCCTCTCGATCTGTGCACCCGCGTCCCGCGCCATCCGGCGAACCGCGCCGTCAGACCACTCTGACCGGTAGTACACAGGACGAAGGTGCAGGCGGACAAGCGTGACGACAGCGTCGATCTCCCTCTGCGGGAAACGCAGGCGCTCGAGCGCCGCCCTGGCCATTACGGCTCCCACCTCCTCGTGCCCGGTGAATGCTCCCTCTGGCGTTGCGGTGGCCGGCTTGCCGACGTCGTGGAAGACCGCGGCCAGCCTGACGATGAGATCCGGCGGGGTCAGACCTACTGCCAGGAGAGTGTGACCGTACACGTCATGGGTGTGATAGCCGCTCTGCGCAACGCCTTTGCAGGCGGCCAGCTCGGGCAGCACGATCTCGAGAAGTGCCGCTGCGTCAAGCAGCTCCAGGGCCAGGCGCGGCCGCTCGGAGAGCAGCATCTTTCGAAGCTCTTCGGAGATGCGCTCGGTCGAGATCACCGGGGAGACGAGCCGGCCGCTCAACTGCCGCATCGCCGGCAGCAGCTCGGGCGCCAGCTCGAAGCCCAGCTGGGCGGCAAAACGTACGGCTCGGAGCATCCGAAGAGGATCGTCGTTGAAGGTCTGGATCGGATCGGCCGGTGTTCGGAGGATGTGAGCGTCGAGGTCGGCCCGGGCCATGCCCAGGCGGTCGTGGATGTTGCCGTCGAAATCCATCAACAGCGTGTTGACTGTGAAATCCCGCCGGCGCAAGTCCTCGTCGAGCGTCGCTGCACGCACGTCGGGCTTTCGGGAGTTCGGTGAATAGGACTCGGAACGAGCAGCAACGAACTCCACCAGGTGTCCCGGCAGCGTGACCTGTGCCGTGCCGTATCGCTCGAACGTGACAGGTGGTCCCGCGCCTGTCAGCTGAGCGAACAGCGCCGCGAGCTGAGGTGCCGCGCCTTCCTCGACGACAACATCGAGGTCGGGTTGCACGCGACCGAGCAGGTGATCGCGGACGTAACCGCCGACGATCCACGCCTTGACGCCAAGATCGTCGGCGGCTCGTTTCAGCAGACCGAGCAGCTGGCGGTCGTCTACTGGTTGATCCGAGCCCATTCGACAGCTCCAACCTGACCGGCGCGGTCCCCCAGGCGAGCTCGGCGCAGGAGGGGCCGGCGGGCCGGCCTGATGAACGGGGAGGAGCGCAGCGTCTCCAACATCATCGGCTGCACCAGGCCCCATGAACGCGTAACGCCCCCTCCCATCACGAACATCTCCGGGTCCACTACGTTCGTAAGGCTGATCAGGGCCATCCCCATGTAGCGCGCCGCCCGTTCGACCACCATCCCCGCATGCTTGTCGCCGCGCGCGGCAGCAGCGAACAGCTCGGCAGCCGGGTGGCCTGTCTCCCGGGCCAGGTTTGCGCCACCGCAGAACACCTCGAGGCAGCCGTGTTGACCGCACTGGTCCAGGGGCCCGTTGGGGTCGATGATCATGTGCCCGACCTCGCCCGCCGTGCCGTGTCCGCCGCGGTGCAGCTTTCCGTCGATGATCAGTCCGCCGCCCACTCCCGTCGACCAGGTGATGTAAACCATGTTCCGCGTCCCTCGGCCGGCTCCTCGGGTGAACTCTCCAAGCCCCGCCATATCGGCATCGTTCGCGACGTGGGCACTGGCGCCGATGGCGCTCCTCAGCATCGCCGCGAGCGGGACATTGCGCCAACCTGGGAGATTCGGCGGGTTGACGAGGATGCCTCGCTTGACATCGATTGGACCTGGTGCGCCTATGGCCACGCTGCGCACCTTCTCGCGACCTCGGTGGCTCTCGATCTCTGTCGCGGCCCAGTCGACAACCCGTTGCGGACTACCGAGCAGCGGGGTGCTGGTCTTGAAGCTTGCGATCAGCTGGCCGTCGGACCGCGCAAGCGCAACCCGGACCTGAGTTCCGCCAAGGTCGATACCGGCAAGCATCAGTGGACTGTAGCGCGCGGCGCTCGAATCAGGACGCGATCAGCTGTTGGCCTCGAAGGGCGGCCAGGATCTCGATCGGCGCGCGCGCCCGGTTGAATGTGTAGAAGTGCAGCCCGGGGACCCCTGCCTCGAGCAGCTGTGCGCACTGCTGGATGCAATGCTGCACCCCAAGCTTGCGGACTGCATCGTCGTCGGGTTGCTCATCGATCGCGTGCTGGAGCGCTGTGGGAACGGTGGCCCCTGACATCGCCGTCATGTGCGCGAGCGAGCGCCGGCTCGGCACAGGCATCAGGCCCGGCACGATCGGAACGTTGATCCCGGCGGCCCGGGCCCGCGCCACCAGGTCGAAGTAGAAGCGGTTGTCGAAGAAGAGCTGCGTGACAAGGAAGTCCGCCCCGGCATCGACCTTGAGCTTCATGTAGCGGAACTCGTGATCGAGGTCGGGGCTCTCGGGATGTTTCTCGGTGCTGCATGCGGCGCCGATGCCGAACCCGTATCCGTTTCGTCGCACGAACGCGATCAGGTCGGAGCCGTGGGCAAGGTCGGGATCCGGCGGCAAAAAGCTCTCATCCGAGTCCTGGGGGTCCCCACGCAGAGCGAGCACGTTGGCGACGCCCTCCCTCTCCATCCAGTTGAGAATTTGGCGTGTCCTATCCGACGAGTTCGCGCAGGTGAGATGTGCCATCGCCTCGATGTGGTACTGGCGCTTGATGCGGGTGACAAGATCCAGCGTCTTGTCCCCGGTGCGCAAGCGGTACGTCACCGATACCCAATCAGGCGCGTGGCCGGCCAGCGCCGCGATGGTCCTCTCGAGAACTTCCACCTCGCTTTCGTCGCGAGGTGCCATGAACTCGAATGAGATTGTCGGCCGGCTGCGACCGAGCAGCTCGGCTATTCGCATTCAGTAAGTCCCATCCTGGTCGCCGCGTATGCGCGCCATGGCCGAAGGTTAGCGAAAAAGGACCCGGTGGTCTTCGACGCGTCGGGTCACCTTCTCAGCATCGAGACGCTCGAGGAGGGCCAGCACCGGCCGGCGGCTGGCACCCATGCGATCGCGCAGCTGAGCGACGGTGACCGACCCAGTGGTGGCGATGATTTCCTTGACGAGTGCCACGGCGTTCGAGTACGCCTGTTTCGTGAAGGCGAAGTCTTCGCTCAACCTGACGATGTCGCCTCGCTGCGCAAGCGCCCTCACGACTTCGGGCCCCGCTCCTGTCTGTTCCATCGCGTCGCGGAGCGAGGGTGGAGCGAAGGGCAGAGCGCCCAGCAGGTCGACCAATCGCGCGGAAGGGCCATCGGACGATTCAGGCGCGACGCGGTGCTTGGGCGCGGCAATCTCGCCATCACGCTCCTCGAGCAACTCCTCTTCGAGGAAACTAGCGAGAACCACAGGAAAGGAGCTGGGCGGAAGCCTTAGCCGGCTCCTCAGCTCTTCTCGCGCCATCCCCGCTCGCAATGGATGAGCTTCGTGGTACGCCTCGACTTCAGTCGTCGCCAGTTGTCTTATGGCGTCCCACGCGCCGTCGGCAAAGAGCCACTCACCAACCCGGTGCGCGCGAAGGCGATCGATGTCGGATGGCTGCGCCAACGTCGCCTTGAGGAGCGCTGCCGCGGTAACACCACGAGGGTATTTGCGAAGCTCTTCCTGCATCACCTCGCCTGCCGCGCGCCGGTCGAGCGACTCGCCAACAGTCACATCGTGGCGAGAGTGTTTGCGCGGCGCGACATCCACGAAACGACCTCCGGCCACCGTCAGCGCAGGACTCGGAACGCGGAGGACGAAGCGGTCTTCGGCAGCTGCGGCGATGGCGCGCTCGAGGTACAGCTGAACCCAACCTTCCCCTCCAGGCTCGATTCCGTCCGCGGCCAGCACGATGACGCGGCAGCCGACCTCAGAGGTGCCCGTATGGAGGAGCATCTCAGCGCCATGTCGCAATGCTCGCGGCGCCGATGCGAGCACACGCAGGTGAGCGTCAATCCGGCGCGTCGATTTGACCGTGTCGGGCGAGGCCAGCACGTCACCACGCGCCAGGTCACTCTTCTCAACGCCGGTGATATTGGCCGCGACCCGGCTCCCTGGAGAAGCCGCCTCGACGCTCTGGTTGTGTCGCTGCAGCCCTCGGACGCGCACCAATCGCCCTCGCGGCACCACCTCGAGCTCGTCTCCGACGCTCAGGTCTCCGTCGACGAGCGTCCCGGTTACGACCGTGCCGAACCCACTCATCGTGAAGACCCTGTCTATGGGCAGGCGTGGCACCCCACGGTTGACTTTCGTCTCGGCTTTGTCGAGCAGGGCGTCCAACGCCGCGCTCAGCTCGCTGATGCCCTGGCCGGTGGCGGCAGACACCGGGAGCACTTCCGCTCCTTCCAGCGCGGTGCCCTCGAGCGTCAGGAGCACTTCCGCCGTGACCAGCTCGAGCCACGCCTCGTCGACGAGGTCCGCCTTTGACAGCACGACGATGCCGCGGCGCAAATCCAGGAGGTCGACGATCTCGAGGTGCTCGCGCGTCTGCGGCATCACACCTTCGTCAGCTGCTACGACGAGGATCACAGCATCCACCCCATGCGTGCCGGCAAGCATGTTGCGCATGAAGCGGGCATGGCCCGGGACATCCACGATCCCAATCTCACGGCCGCTCGGCAGCCGCATGTGGGCAAAGCCGAGATCGATCGTCATGCCCCGCCGCTTCTCCTCCGCGAGGCGGTCCGGGTCGATGCCGGTCAGGGCGGTGATGAGAGTCGACTTGCCGTGGTCGATGTGGCCGGCGGTGCCGACCACAAACGACTGATCGGTCACCGTGTAACGCTCCGCGCGGCCACCTCCACCGCGTCGATGAGGGTTTCGTCCTCACCTCTCAAGACCGTCCGCGGATCCAGGCAGCATGCGTCCTTCTCGATGCGGGCGATCACTGGTGGATCTCCGTGCCTGAGCGCAGTCGCAATGCGGGAGGCTGGCCCTTCCAGCGAAAGCAATACGGTGGGCAAGCCTCGACCCGGCACGGAGCCGCCACCCACCGCCGATTCACCCCCGACGAGGCGCGTGCGGACACCTCGTTCTTCGAGCTTTACTGACCACATGGCCGCCCGCCGGCGAACATCCGACGCCGGCACGTGCAGCATCCTGGCGACAGGGATCTCATCGAGGCGGCCCGTCAATCGCTGCTTGAGAGTCGCCTCCAGTGCGGCGAGCGTGAGCTTGTCGATGCGCACAGCCCGCGCAAGCGGATGGCGCGACATCTTTCGGACCGCAGCAACGCCCGCCTCGGTCGCCGCAAGAAGAATTCCTGATTGTGGGCCACCGAGCAGCTTGTCCCCGGAAAACGTCACCAGGTCGCAGGCCCTCAGCGAATCAGACACTGTGGGCTCGTCCTCGATTGGCTCGATAGCCCCGCTCCCAAGGTCGTCGATCAGCAGTAGTTGATGCTTGCGAGCTACCTCGGACATGTCGTCCAACGTTGCGGACTCGGTGAAACCGGTGACTCGGAAGTTGGAAGTGTGGACTCGAAGTAGTGCCGCGGTCCGCGTTGTAACCGCCTGCTCGTAATCATCGGCACGGGTGCGATTCGTGGTGCCGACCTCGATCATGCGTGCGCCGGAGACACGCATCACGTCAGGCATGCGGAACGATCCGCCAATCTCTACAAGCTGTCCACGCGACACGATCACCTCACGCCCCTTGCACAGTGCTGTCAGCGCAAGCAGCACGGCCGCAGCGTTGTTGTTGACCACCAGCGCCGCTTTGCACGCGAACAGGGACGTCAGCAATCCGGACACGAGCGACGAGCGCTCGCCCCGGCGGCCTGTGTCGACGTCGAGCTCGAGGTTGCTGTACGAGCCCGCAGCGGCAGCCACCGCTTCAACCGCAGCGCGTGAGAGAGGCGCCCGCCCGAGGTTGGTATGAAGAATGACGCCGCTGGCGTTGATGACCCGGCGAAGCTTGGGCGCCACAGTCACGCGAAGGCGCGCCTCGACCTGGCTGAGACGCTCGGCGGCCGACAGTGCCTCCGATTTTCGTTCCCGGTCGACTTGCTCCCGTAAAGCCTCGGTCACCCTGACGCGCCCGAAATCGCTTACGAGAGCCGCATAACCGGGTTCGTTGATCAGCGTCCCGACAGCAGGCAAGGGTGAAGGCCCGCCAGGCCGGGGATCGCGTAACCCTCGCATATACCCAATGAGATTAGGCTCGCGGGGGTGTAGAGCGGCGACATCACCAGAGAGAGCAGGTTGGCGCCCTGGAAGATCTGGAAGAGGAAGACGATGACTATCAAACCGATCCAGATCTCGCGCCGGCGAGCTGAAACGTCCATGAAGAAGCGCGGATTGCGGCTCCTGAACACCGTCTCCACGATGTCCCAGCCGTCGAGGCCTGGGATCGGCAACAGCTGGAAAGCGAAGATGGAAAGGTTGAGGAAGACGATCACGTAGACCACGGCGCCGATCAGGCCCGGCGAGAAGGCGAGATCGAATCCAATGCCAGCCGCGTTGAGAGCTCGCCAAACCACGCCGAACACGATCCCCACCAGGAGATTCGCGGCCGGCCCGCCGAGCTGATGTAGCAGCCGCTGGCGCATGGAGCTGATTCGGTTCGGCTGGACCGGTACGCGCCTGCCCCAGCCGACCAGGGCGATGAAAACGGCGATCACCCCAAGGGGATCGAGAAACCGGCGCGGGTCGGGCTTGAAGTAGCCGAAGTACCTGACCGATCGGTCGCCCTGGAGGTACGCAGCCGCGGCGTGGCCCATCTCATGGACGGGGATCGCCACCAGCAGGGCGGGCACGAGCAGCAGCGCGGCCAGCACGAAGGCGACGAAGCCGTTCACTCGATGGGAATCTTGCCCACGCGCCTTGGGGTCCGCCGCCGGGACGTCTGCTGGGATGAAGGGCGCCCGCGTCGCGTGGGCGGGGGCGCGGCAGTGACCCGATGCTCGTAAATGAGCATCAGCGCGGTGATCAGCTCGCGTTGTGCGTTGAGCAGATGGACCTGGGCCGCGGGAGGAACCATGTCTGACACCACGTGTGTGACCCGAGAGCCTAGCTCGTTGATGAGCTCGATCAGCCGCTCGCCGTCACGCGTCATCGTTCGGTCACTTTCCCTGGCGGGCAGAGGCTGATTGAATCGCCGGCGACTCGACTCGCCGAGCGAACCGCACTCGCAGCTCTCCATCCTGGATTGTCGCGCCGGCGGTATCTCGCTTGGCAAGCACCCGCGGCAGAGAGATCTCGCGACGGTAGTTGCCGACGGTCACGTAAAGCTCACCGTTGTGACGGCTCAGGTCGACGGCGGCGCGATCGACGAACGGGACCTTCAATGTAAGGACGTAATCAGACCCTTCCTTTTCGATGCGCTGAGGGTTCGAGTGGGCGAAGTGCTCGGCCGGGTCGCGGTCCCCGTAGGTCGCCTTGGCCATGCGCAGGAGCATCTTCTCCCCAACCACCTCCTGATCGAAAAGGGGCACGTTCAAGATGGGGATGCCGGCAAAGGACTCCTGAACCTCAACCTCGTAACGCTTGTGAATGCGCTGCCACTTCTTGAAGAGCTCGTCGTGCACCTCATCGGGAAGCAAGCGGTTGACGATGACCGCGTCAGTTGTGTAGCCGAACAGGCTCAAGTAGCTGAATGCGCGCTTGGCTTCCTTGACCACCATCTTCTCGAGATTGAGAACGATTCGGACCGATGTGACAGCAGGGTCGGTGAGAACTTTTCGCATGCCTCCGAGGTCGAGCAGAAGATCCTTGAGCGATGCGTACACCTCGTCGGACGGCAGCGGAATTCCCATCATTGGTTGAAGCACCGGGCGCGCCATGCGCATCGCGCGCCTCTCCCATGGGTAGATCTTGTCGAGCCACCACTTGGCGGCGTCCGGAAACGTAAGCAGCTGCAACGTCTCGCCTGTCGGGGCACAGTCGACGATCAGGACGTCGTGCTCATCGCGCTGCGCGTAGTGCTTGATCCACATCAAGGATGCGATCTCGTCCATCCCCGGCGGGTTGGCAACCTCTTCTGCCACCACCTCGTCGAGGCCTTGGGTCGAAAACACCTCGACCGCATACTCGTGCAGCTTCACCCAATGCCGCTGCATCTCGTGCAGGGACGAGACCTCGTGAGCCCACAGGTTATTTGAGATCGGTGTGAGGTCAGTCCCCAGCTCGACATCGAACGAGTCGCCCAACGAGTGAGCGGGATCCGTGCTCATAACGACAGTTCGGTAACCCGCCCTGGCGCACTGGACTGCCGTGGCTGCGGCAACTGACGTCTTGCCGACGCCGCCCTTGCCCGTGAACAGGATAACCCTCACAAAATGAGTGTATCCGCGACGCTCCTCCGCGCTCGGGTGGGGAGGTCGGCTCAGCCGGCGCAGCTCGCGCCGGCGACTGAGGGCTCAGGCTTTTTTCGTAGCTATGTGGTCTGAGACCAGCGTCTCCACGTGACGGAGGATGGTGAGCATGACCTCGGTGTTCTTCTCGATAGCTTTGAGGATCTGAACGTTCTGAAGATCGGCCTTGTCCGCCTCCGCGCACGCATGCTCGAGAGTCAGCCTGTCTTTTTGAGCCTGCCTGTTGCCGGCCAGCAGCAGCACGGGACCCGTGTATGCAGCCTGGACCGAGAACAGGAGATTCAACAGGATGAACGGCCGGGGGTCGAAGTGGAAAAAGAGGATCGCATTGCCAACCAGCCAGACGACGACGAATATGCTCTGGATGATCAGGAACGGCCAAGAGCCGATGGCTGCGGAGATCCTGTCCGCCAGCTTCTCCCCAAAGGTGGCGTCGTCATGGTGAAGCTGGTTGACGGGATGCTTGTGCGCGGCCCCCTTGGAACGGCGGCCGCGTAGCGAGAGCTTCAAGTCGTTGGCGGTAGTTTCGCTCGTGGTAACTGACATGGCCGCAACTCTAGCCTTGTGGCTTAGAGGTGTCCAAGGAGCGCGAGTCTACTTGACGATCAAGGGCACCGCGAGCGAGCCGGCTGCAAGGAGGACGACCATCGCAACCCCGACGACTGCCAGCCGAATGAGGTCCTTGGTGAAGTAGGGAACACGGTCGAGGGGTATCGCTGGGTCGGCTGATTCGATCACACGGTGGCCGCCTCGGCCTTTGACCACCTGGTTGCGCGCACCCAGTGACATCTCGACGGCACGGACCAGAGCCTGGTCCCCGCCCACGCGTGCCTGTGGCACGCTGCGTTGAGTCAGCGGCACTCCGGGCGCCCCAGGGGTTCCTGCGGCTCTGACCGGAGGCCTGAACTTCGCGCGGCCGGACTTCTTGCGCTTGCGACTCATAGGCGTCGAGTGTAGAGACTTTGTCGGAAACGGCCTCTTGTTCGACCGAGCCCCCTCCGGCCCTCCAGGCCACCTCCCCGCGGAGCGGGGAGGATAAGACAGGCAGGCGGGGGTGGGCCTGTTCTGGGGCGTGGGCTGCGACGGTGTGGGGTGGCTCGCCTGCCTGTCGTTGGGCCGCGGGACTCAACTGGCTGAGACGTTGACTACGATATGTTGTGTCCCGGGCGCAGTTATACCGCCGAATGTAGTGACTGTCAAGCCTTAACACGTATTCAGCCATCCGGAGTGACCATATAGCGATGACCGGCCCTTCGAACCGGCCGCCGCCTGGCGCCGGCAGCCAATCCTTTGAGCCCGGCCCCCCGAAGCAGGCACCATCGCCCGGGTTGCGATGGCTGCCCTTCATCTTCGGCGCAGGAGCGGTCTTCTGGCTCGTTCAGCTTGCGCAGTTCGCAGCCGTCGTGGCGGCCCCGAACGGTAGGGATCAGCTTCAGAAGGCTGTGGAGCAGGCTGGCGCCAAAGGCGATGTTTCGTCGCTGATCGCGGTCGAGGTGGGCCTCGTGTTCTTCTTCGTCATCGCCGCCGCCTGCCTGCATGCGACCGCGTATTTCGGTCTGAAGAAGCGCAAGCCCTGGGGCTGGATCGCCGCGGTGGTCGTCGCCGGTGGCTGGTCGCTTGTCTTGATCGGAATCCCGGTGCTCTACCTGCTTGTCAAAACGAGCACGCGGCGCGCTTACGGAATCCCATAGCCCAAAACTGGATCAGACTTCGGTGGTGAGCTCTGCGTACTCCTCTTCGCTGATCAGATCCTCGAGCTCGCTCGGGTCTTCGATCCTGACGCGAAGCAACCAACCCGTGGCGTAAGGCTCGCTGTTCACGATGTCCGGGTTCTCAATCGCCTCCGCATTCACGTCAACCACCTCGCCCGTGATTGGGGCCTCGATCGGCGACGAGACTTCCTCCGACTCCACGCGCCCCATCCGCCTCTTGGCGCGAAGAAGATCCCCGAGGTCGGGAAGCTCAATCGAGGTGATCTCCCCCATCTGGTCCTGGAGATAGTCGCTGAGGCCGAGAACCGCCTCCTCCCCTTCGACCCTCACCCACACATGAGCCCCACTGAAGCGAAGCTGGGCCATAGCTAAATGATGGAATCAGAGCTCCGGCGATTCAAGACTTATTTCGCAAGTCCTGGGCCATCCTTATCGTTAGGTACGTCATGCGATATGTGCTGCTGATCATCCTGATCGGCCTGCTCGTATTCCTGTCAAACCAGCTTTGGCTGTTGTTTACAGGAGTGGCACTCTTCTAACCAAGAGCTTCAGGCCGGATTCATTCCGGCCGGCACCCAGGCCCGCCACTTCAAAACACCTCCAGGCATCCTGCAAACAGGAGGGGGTACCGCGGGGAAGGACTTACGTCCTTCCCCGCGCCTTTTTATCGGCCGACCCGAAAGAAGACTACGTCGCCGTCTTTCACGCGATACTCGCGACCCTCGACCCGCAGCTTTCCGGCCGCTCTGAGGGGGTCCATCGACCCCGCGGCTACCAGCTCGTCGACCGACGTCACCTCCGCCCGGATGAAATGCTTCTCGAAGTCGGTGTGGATCTTGGCGGCAGCGATCGGCGCCGGAGCATCTCGCTCGCAAGGCCATGCTCGAACCTCCGGCTCGCCGGCTGTGAAGTAAGTGATGAGGCCTCCCGCCTCCCAGATCGCCCGCGCGATGCGACCCAGCCCCGACTCGTCGATGCCATAGCCCGTCCGCATCTCTGCCTGCTCGGCTGGATCGAGCTCACCCAGCTCCGCCTCCAGCCGGGCTGAAAGGACGATCGCCGGCGCGCCCTCCGCCTTGGCGAGCTTGACGACCCTGGCGGCGGGCTCACCCCCTCCCGGCAGCAGCTCGTCAGCGGCGTTGGCGACGTAGACCGCCGGCTTCATCGTGACCGGGAAGACCCCTTTCAACAGAGCGCTCTGCTCCGGCTCGAGGCTGAGGGTACGCAGCTCCTTCCCGCCATCCAGATGTTCCTTGGCGAGCGTCAGCACGTCGTGCTCGCTCTGCGCGTCCTTCTTTCCGGCACGAGCCTCTTTGGCAACGATGTCGAGCCTTCTCTCGACTGAGGCGAGGTCGGCGAGGACCAGGTCGAGCGCGAACTCCTCGAGCTCAGCGGCAGGATCCGGGTCCGGACCGAAGCACCGAGCGACCTTGACCAGCACATCAGCCTGGCGAGCGAAAGCCACGCGCTGGGCACGGCTGCCCGGCGGCGTGTCTTCGACGCGTACCTGCGCGGCAGTGGTCTTGAGGGGCTTGACCGCCGCCGCCAGACGATCAAGGCGTTCGTCGGGAACGTCCACCATGCCAACGCCGTCGGCACCCCTTCCCGACGTGAGGGCGTTGAAGAGCGTGGTCTTGCCCGACCCGGCCGGGCCGACGATCGCGACGTTGACCGGCAACTACTTGAGGTGTGGTGGGAGGGCCCGCCGAGAGATTCGGTGGCCAGGGGTCCCTCCCACGACTTCGTCGCGGGGGCCCCAGTGGACGGGGCGAGCACCGGAGCGCGCGCATCCGTTGATGCGTAAGCGAGGAGCGGAGGTCGCAACGACGCAGATGGGCCGCATGGGCGCCAAAGATCCGGCTGGCATCTCCTACCGCACCTCACGGTCCAGTTCGAACGTCTTATGCAGTACGCGCACGCCCTTTTCCACCTGATCTCGGGCGACAAGGCAGGTAATGCGGATCTCGGACGTGCTGATCATCTCGATGTTGATGCCGGCGTCCGCCAGCGCCCGAAACATGCGTCCGGCGATGCCTGGGGTACCAAGCATGCCGGTGCCGACGATGGAGAGCTTCGCGATGCCGGAGGCCGATGACACCCGGGTGGCTCCGACTTTCTTTACTGCCGTCTTGACGAGCTTTTCAGCCGCTTTCAGGTCCGACTCCGCAACCGAGAACGTCAGGTCGGTGCGTCCGGAGCGGCCGATATTTTGGACGATGACGTCAACCGAGATTCCTGCCGCGCCCAATGGCTCGAAGATCGTCGCAGCGACGCCGGGCCGATCCCGGACGCCGATGACGGTGATCTTGGCCACGTTCTTTTCCTGCGCGATCCCGCGCACCCGCTGTCTATCTTCCATTGGAACTTCGGCGACGATCATGGTACCGGCGCGGTCGTGGAAGCTCGATCGGACGTGGATGGCTACTTGGTAGAGCTCGCCAATTTCCACTGCGCGCGGATGGAGCACTTGGGCTCCCCCTGCTGCAAGCTCAAGCATCTCGTCGTACTGGATGTATGCAAGCTTGCGAGCCTTGCCCACGATCCTCGGGTCCGCCGTGAAAATGCCGTCGACGTCCGTGTAGATTTCGCACGAGTCGGCTTTCAACGAGGCGGCGAGGGCCACCGCGGTGGTGTCTGATCCCCCGCGTCCTAGCGTTGTGACTTCCAGATCCTCAGTGACCCCCTGGAATCCCGCGACGACCGGCACCTTGCCTTCTGCAAGCGCTTCCAGGATCCGATTCGGGTTGATGTCCCGTATTCGGGCTTTGGAGTGGTGGGCGCTGGTCCGCACTCCAGCCTGAAGTCCAGACAGCGATATGGCGGGAATGCCCATGCCCTCGAGGCACATCGCAACCAGCGGCGCCGTGATCGTCTCCCCGTTGGCGACGAGCATGTCAAGCTCTCGCGCCGGAGGCTCGGGATTCACGCTCTGCGCGAGCGCGATCAGGCGGTCGGTGGTGTGTCCCATCGCAGAGACAACCGCAACCACCTGCTCTCCTTTATTGACGGTGGCGGCGATCCGGCGGCTGACCCTCCTGATGCGTGCGGCGGTCCCCACCGAGGTACCGCCGTACTTCTGGACGATCACGGAGTCCTGAACATTCCCTTGTCGGTGACCCGGCTGACCAAGCCGCGGCCGTGCTGGGGTGCGGCTGCCGCCATCGCCTTCGCGACTCGCGCGGCAGTGCCGGGCGCGCAGAACGCGAAAACGCTGGGTCCCGCGCCACAGATGGCGGCGCCGTAAGCGTTGGCGGACTCAGCAGCGTGCAGCACGTCCTGCGTCCATGGATACAGGTGCAGCCGGTGGGGCTGGTGCAGCCGGTCCTTCATCGCAAGTCCCAGCAGTCCGGGGCGCTTGGCCATGATCGCGCGCACGAGCAACGCAGTTCGCGCGACATTGAAGACCGCGGCTTCACGCGAAACCTCTTCGGGCAGCACCGCGCGCGCCTTCTCTGTCGGAACCGGGGCGTGCGCGATGAACAGGGCAAGGCCCCAACCCGGGTTGGGGAGCTTTTCGTCGAACTGGTCCGACACGATCCGGATGCCCCCCGCGGCCGCGGCTGCCACGTTGTCGCGGTGGCCCTCGTCGGCGCCGGCGTCGATCACGTGGCTCTTCACGTCCCACGGGCTGGCAAGCGCGGATGCGGCCAGCCGAGCCGCGGCGCTGCTGCCCAGCCCGACGCCGATGGGGATCTCGCTCCGCACACGGCCCTTCATCGCGAGATGGGAGAACGGATTCACGTGCGACATCAGGAATTCCGCGCCCTCTCCTTCGTAGTCCCAGGCTGGCGAGTCGGCGGGAACAGCCTCAACCTCAAGCCAGAGGTCGATGGCCATCGCCATGCAGTCAAAGCCAGGGCCCATGTTGGCGATCGACGCAGGAGCGCGGACTCTCATCTAAGCCGAACCCCCTCTCTCATAGCTTCAAGACCTTAGCGAGTGTGCGCGCGTCACCGTCGAGCTCGATCGGCGGTTCGACATTCTTGAGCGCAGCGTCGGGGTCTTTCAGGCCAGATCCGGTGAGCACCACAACAGTGATCGAATCCTTTTGAATCTTCCCCTCCCGAACGAGCCTGAAGAGAAGCGCCAGCGGAGCCGCCGACGCCGGTTCGGCAAAGAGCCCTTCGCTGTTGGCAAGGCGGATCTGAGCGGAAAGGATCTCTGTGTCGGTGACGGCGGCAATCACGCCGCCTGACTCGTCGCGCGCAGTGGTCGCCCCCTCCCATGACGCCGGGTTGCCAATCCGGATCGCCGATGCGACTGTCTTCGGCTGCGCCACCGGATGTCCGTTGACGATCGGCGCGGCGCCCTCGGCCTGGGCGCCGATCATCCGGGGGAGCCGCGTAGTGCGCCCCGCGGCGTGGTACTCGCGAAACCCTTTCCAGTAGGCCGTGATGTTCCCGGCGTTGCCAACGGGCAACAGAAGATAGTCCGGCGCGTCACCCAGCACATCCACGACCTCAAACGCAGCCGTCTTCTGACCCTCGAGGCGATTGGGGTTGACGGAGTTCATCAGCGCCACCGGGTAGCGGCTCGTGAGCTCGCGCACTGCCTCGAGGGCAGTGTCGAAGTTGCCCTTGAGGGCCACGACCTTGGCGCCATACATCAGCGCCTGCGACAGCTTGTTGAGGGCGATCTCGCCCGAGGGCACAACCACGATTGCCCGGACACCGGCCCGAGCCGCGTACGCGGCCATGGAAGCAGACGTGTTCCCGGTCGATGCGCACATGAGCACCCGGCTTCCAGCCTCGAGCGCTTTCGCCACCGCCACGACCATTCCGCGATCCTTGAACGAACCCGTCGGGTTAAGGCCCTCGTATTTGAAATAGAGATGCTCGAGGCCGAGAGCCTTGCCGATATTCCGGCTGGGCACGAGCGGCGTCGAACCTTCCTGCAAGTCGACCTCCGGAGTCGCGGGCCCGATCGGTAGGTGCTCGCGATAGCGAGCGATGACCCCCACGGAGAATCAGAAGACGCGCAGGAACGACGAGACTGCGTGCACAGGTTCCAGTTTCGCGATGCGCGCGCGTGCGCGCTGCAGGCTCGCCTCGCTAGACGGATGAGTGGTGACCACGAGCTCCGCGATGCGTTCCTGCACCCACGCGTCCTTCTGTATGAAGCTCGAGATGCTCACTCCCTCCTCCGCGTAGACCTGGCCGATGGCGGCAAGCACGCCTGCGCGATCGTCGACGCGGATCCGGTAATAAGCGCGCGTCATCACCTCACCCATCGGGACCACAGCCACGCGATCGTCGAAGCTGAATGACGGACGGCTCTGCACGCCACGCCTGATCGAGCGCGCGAGGTCGATGAGATCGCCGACCACCGCGGATGCAGTCGGACGCCCTCCTGCGCCCTGTCCGACGAGAAGCACCTGGCCCACGAGGTCGCCCTCGACGAAGACAGCGTTGTTCGCGCCTTCAACCTGGGCCAGTGGATGGTCCAGCGGGACCATCGCCGGGTGGACTCGCGCCTCGATGCGGCCCGGGTGGCGCTGGGTATGGGCGATCAGCTTGATCGCATAGCCCAGCTCCCTGGCGTACCTGAAGTCCACGGGCTCGATGCCTTCGATGCCTTCGCGAAAGATGTCGTCAGGCCGGACCTTGATCTCGTACGCGATCGACCCCAGGATCGCGAGCTTGTAAGTGGCATCGAAGCCGCCGACGTCATCGGTCGGGTCGGCCTCCGCGAACCCCGCCGCCTGGGCCTCGCGCACCGCCTCGTCCAGCGACAGGCCGCCGGCCGCCATCCGGCCGAGAACGTAATTGGTAGTTCCATTGATGACCGCGGAAAGCCGCTCGATGCGGTTGGCCTGCAGGTCGGTGCGGAACGTGCTGATAAGCGGGATGCCGCCGCCCACCGCGGCTTCGAAATAGACGTCCACGTTTTTCTGGGCGGCCAGGTCGAGCAGATCTGGACCGTGCTTCGCCATCACCACTTTGTTGGCTGTGACCACATGCTTCCCGGCCTGAATCGCGCGCTCGAGGTACCCGCGCATCGGCTCATCGCCGCCGGCGACCTCGACCACCACGTGTATGTCAGGGTCGTCGAGCAGCTGGTCAGGGTCAGCTGTCATCAGATCGGATTCGATCTCGACCGAACGTCGTTTCGCGATGTCGCGCACTAGCACCCGGCGCAGGCAAAGCTCCACCCCTGCGCGACGAGCAAGCTGTGATTGCCACGCGAGCATGCGCTCGGCAACCTGCGAGCCGACCGTGCCGAGTCCGATGAGCCCGATGTTGAGGGGGCTTGGGGCCATGAGCGCTATTCTCCCTGCCGTGACCCTGCTACTGCGCGAAGCCGACGTGCAGCGCGTGATCGAGATGGACCCTGTGATCGCCGCCGTGGAGGCGGCCATGACAGAGCTGGGGTCGGGAACCGCGCAGAACGAGCCTCGGCGCCGGGCATTCGCGCCGGGCGGGCTTCTCAACGTGATGTTCGCGTCCTTTCCCGGCGGAGGATGCACCGGCCTCAAGGCCTATACGGTGGCGGCCGGCAAGGTGCGGTTCCTTGTCGCCCTGTTCGCTCTGGACGGCTCGCTCGAAGCGCTGATCGAAGCCGACCACATGGGCGCATACCGCACAGGCGCGGCCACGGCCGTGGCCGTGAAGGCGCTGGCGCCGGGAGTCCCTAAGATCGTGGCCCTGATCGGCGCGGGCCACCAGGCGGCCACACAGGCCCTGGCGGTGTCGCGTGTCCTCGACATCAAGGAGCTTCGGGCCTTCAGCCGCGACCCGGATCGCCGTTCGGCATTCGCGACCGAACAGTCCAGCCGCCTTGGCATCAAGGTCGTGGCGTCAGCCAGCGCTGAGGCGGCGGTGCGGGGCGCCGATGTGATCATCACGATGACCACCAGCTCTGTGCCGGTGATCGAGGCAGCCTGGGTCGAAGAGCACGCGGTGATCGCGGCCGCCGGGTCGAACTTCTCAAATCGGACCGAGCTCCCTGCCGACCTGGTGGCACGGGCGGGGACGATAGTGGTCGACCAGCTGGCTACAGCTCTGCTGGAGAGTGGCGACCTCATCGAGGCGCACGCCGCCGGGAAGTTCGACTGGGAGCGCGCGACGGAGCTCGGCTCAGTGTTGACCGGAACCTGGAAACCGCCCGAGAAGCTGGGCATCACCCTGTTCGAATCACACGGCCTGGCGCTGTGGGACCTGGCGGCGGGCTCAGTGGTTCTGGCGGCAGCCCGCGAGCGGCGCCTCGGCGAAGAGGTGCAGCTCTTCTAAGGGACCTGGATGTGCTGGTGGATGTTGCCAGGGATTGGCTGGGGGGCCAGAGCGCCGAGCTCCAGGGCCGAGCCGATCAGGTAAGCCGCGATCAGGATCACCACCAGGGCTGCGCTGGCTGACGTGTAGAGAAGCCAGGCCGGCGGGCCGGTGTGAGCGATGCGAACCATCAGGCTCGACCAGTCGGGGCCTCGCTGAGGCTTCCAGGTGTCGACAGTGGCCCGGATCATCCGGCCAAGATCTGCTTCGGAGGGCATACCGGACCCTCCCTGTGTGGGTCTATCTTCCACGTAGGGCACCTTCACTATTCGAACGCTTCGGTTCCCAGTCTTGGTCGCTCCCAGTCGCCTTTCTCATAATCGCGACCGCCTTGGCGATCCTGGAAGCCACTGTTCCGGCCGGCACTCCAAGAACGCTTGCGATCTCCTCCCTGGTCAGACCATCGTAGTAATGAAGGATCACAGCGGCGCGCAGCTTCGGGCTCAAGGCTGTCAGCGCCTTGGTGACGACATCTCGCGCCTCGGCCCGGTCGTAGTCCCGACGGTCAGGCGCAACGTATAGGCGGGCGGGCAGGTAGCGAGCCAGCTTCTGGCGCCTTAGGTGGGAGATTGCGAGGTTGATCCCGATCCGGCGCAACCATGCCCCAGGTGGCGCAGTCGGCGTGTAACGGTCCCGCGCCCGGTAGGCGCGCACGAACGTCTCCTGCGTCAGATCCTCAGCCGCGGCGGAGTCCAGGACCACAGCGCGGATGGAGCGGTATACCGATAGGTACTCTTGGTCATAGAGCTCGCGGAACTGTGTGGCGGGGTTGAGCTCCTTGCTGTCGGACACACTGTAAGTGTGATGGCAAGGATGGCCGCGGGTGAAGGTCTCGAGTGTGGTGGGCGACCCGGGACTCGAACCCGGATGAGTTACCTCACACGCCCCTCAAACGTGCGCGTCTACCAGTTCCGCCAGCCGCCCGGCTCGAGCCGGTTGATTCTACCGAAGCGGCATTGCGCTGGTACCCGCGGCAAGACTCGAACGCGCAACCTCCTGATCCGAGTCGGGTCGGTGTGGCCACGATGCCACCTGACTGACGACTTCGACGTGGCAAAAGGTGCCCGCTGAGGGATTCGAACCCCCGACCCTCTGTTCCGAAGACAGATGCTCTGGTCCACTGAGCTAAGCGGGCGTGGCGAGCCTCCCAGTTTGTTTCGCACCGCCTCGGTAAGAACTGGTAGGCAGTTCAGACTACCGCGACGTATCGCTCGTGATTCAGCCCCCAGGCCGCGTACCGCATCAAACCCATAGCCCGGTAACGCTGGCGGCCCGCCCGCGTCCTTCCCGTCTCGATCGCCTGCCTGAGCGCCTCCGGCGTCGTGCCTGGAAACTCGGTGAACGCGCGCCCCACCGCATCCACTATGTGGGCGTCGGAGCAGCCGAGCTCTGCTGCTCCCAATCCCATGTTCAAGCGGTGGGCCAGCTGGTTGAAAACATAAAAGCCAGGGGTGGCGTTCTCCACCTCAACACCGTCGAAGTCGAGATCCGCCGCCAACCAGCCGACGCCGTGTACCGGTCCGCTTCTCACCTGCCGCGCCGTGCGCCAGAACGGATGGGCGGCGATGGCAAGGCCTCTCTGCTCGTGTATCGCGTGGATGGTGGCCGCCGCCGACATGCCCGGTTTCACGCGACGGTCGAGAAACAGACCAACGATGTGACCTTCGCGACTGGACACCTCTTCTCCGACGACGACGTGAACCCTTCGACGCTTTGCTGCGAGGTCCGCGGCACGCAGAGCTCCCTCGATGGTGTCGTGATCTGTGACCGCGATCACATTCAGCGCCGCTCGTCGAGAGGCATGATCGACAAGTTGCGCCGGCGTCGGCCACCCATCGCTTGAGTTCGTGTGCATGTGGAGGTCCGCTCGACCCCAGGAAACCATGGGTGTGCATCCTACGCCCGGCGGGCTTACCATCGACTTCAGATACCTACTTTCCATTAACCAAAGATTGGGAGGTGCCTGCGGTGGAAGGCTTGATGCAGGACTACGAGCTCTCGCTTCAGCACGTGCTCTGGCGACTCGAACGTCTCCACCAGCACAAGGAGGTGGTGACCAAACAGGAGCAAGGGGTCCACCGCACCACAAACGGCGATATGGTCCCGCGCATCAACCGTCTCGCCGGCGCGTTGAAGCGCCTGGGTGTCAAGCCGGGCGACAGGGTGGCGACACTGGCCTGGAACAACTACCGGCACCTCGAGCTCTACTACGCAGTGCCCTGCATGGGCGCTGTTCTGCACACCCTGAACCTACGGCTCTTTCCGCAGCACCTCGAATTCATCATCAATGACGCCGAGGACAAGGTCCTGTTCGTCGACCAGACCCTGCTCCCTCTCCTCAAGCCTCTGGCCGGAAAGATTCCGAGCCTGAAGCAGTTCGTGCTGATGGGTAACGGGACTCCGGTTGCGGAGCACGGTCTCGGCGAAATGTTGGATTACGAGACGCTTCTTCAGGCCGAGAGCGACGATTACCCGTGGCCCAAGCTTTCAGAGCGCATGGCCGCAGCCATGTGCTACACGTCAGGCACCACAGGTAACCCAAAGGGCGTTGTGTATTCGCACCGCTCGCAGTTCATCCACACGATGGGCGTCCTCCAGGCCGACAACCTGGGGTTGACCGAGAAGGACGTCGTCCTCCCAATCGTGCCGATGTTCCACGCGAACAGCTGGGGCCTGCCCTATGCCTGCGGGATGGCGGGATGCAAGGTCCTCCTTCCAGATCGCTTCATGGGCGACGCCAAGTCCGTCGTTGAGCTCGCCGACCAGGAGGGCGCCACGATTCTCGCCGGCGTCCCGACGATCTGGATCAATACGGCCGCCCTCTTGAAGCAGACGGGCCAGCGGCTGCCAAAGGTCCACACAGTGATCTGCGGTGGCTCGGCTGTTCCACGCTCTTTGATGGAGTCGATGGACTCGATTGGACTCCGCATCCTTCACGCCTGGGGCATGACCGAGACCTCACCTCTGGGCAGCGTCGGCCGGCCGCGATCTGGCACGAAGCCCGAGGACGAGCTCAACAAGCGCCTCACTCAAGGGATCGTGGTGCCTGGCGTCGAGATCCGCATCACGGACCCGGCGACAGGTGTCGAGCTGCCCTGGGACGGCGTTGCGTTTGGCGAGATCCAGGTGCGCGGGCCATGGATCGCGCGTGGCTACTACAACGGCTACGACCCGGGCAAGCTGACCGAGGACGGTTGGTTCCGCACCGGCGACGTGGCCAAGATCACCCCAGAGGGATACATCCAGATCGTCGACCGCACCAAGGACGTGATCAAGTCCGGAGGTGAGTGGATCTCTTCAGTCGATCTGGAGAACGCGATAATGGCCCACCCCAAGATCCTTGAGGCTGCGGTGATCGGCCTGGCGCATTCAAAGTGGGACGAGCGCCCCGTCGCTTACGCCGTGCCAAAGCCCGAATTCAAGGGACAGGTCACGCAGGAGGAGATCATCGACTTCCTGAAGGACAAAGTCGCCAAGTGGTGGCTGCCGGATGAGGTGCGATTCATCGACGAGGTGCCGAAGACCTCGGTCGGCAAGTTCGACAAGAAGGTCCTTCGCGCGAGCGCCGACCCGATCAAGGAAAGTGCCGCCCCGGCGGTTCGAAAGTGATGGCACGCTCAGAAGTCCGCGAGCACACGATCCCGCGCGACACGTTCCACTACAAGTGGGACAACTCCCTTAAGCCGGCTGTCGAGATTGCCGCCGGGGATGTCGTCAACTTCGATACGGAAGAGGTCACCTCCGGCCAGCTCAAGCAGGGCGACCCAGCATCGAAGCTCGGATCGCTGAACTTCGACAAGCTCTACCCACTCGGCGGTCCTGTGTTTGTGAAAGGCGCCGAGCCCGGCGATGTTCTTGAGGTGGAGATCCTCACGCTGCGACCAGGGTCGTGGGGCTGGACGGCGCTGCTGCCGGGTCTGGGGCTGCTGGCCTCGGATTTTCCAGACCCGTACGTCCGCTACTTCGAGCTGGGCAACAGGACGTCAGCCGAGCTGAGGCAGGACATCCACATCCCCATCGCGCCTTTCTGCGGAACCATGGGAGTGGCGACTGACGAGCCTGGCGAGCACGCCGTGCTGCCCCCGACCAAGGGGGCGGGCAACATCGACACGCGCCACCTCACCGCGGGCACCAAGCTGTACCTGCCGGTGTTTGTGGAGGGCGGCATGTTCTCAGCCGGCGATTGCCACGCCGCGCAGGGAGACGGCGAGGTCTGCGTTACCGGGATCGAATGCCCGATGACATTCTCGCTCCGGTTCAACGTCGTCAAGGGCGGGTCCTTGCGACCCTGGAGCTTCCACTTCCTGACACCACCGACGCCCCTCCAGCCGCGAAGCGATGCGGCCGGCTACCACGCTGTGTGCGCGCTGGGCCCGGACTTGATGGAGAACGCCCGCAATGCCGTCCGCGACACAATCGCCTGGCTCGGCGCGGACCACGGTTTGAGCCGGGAGGACGCTTACATCCTCTGCAGCCTGGCCGGCGACCTACGCATCAGCCAGATCGTGGACCAGCCCAACTTCGGGGTTTCGTTCTACCTGCCGCTGAGCGTCTTCACCTAGGAACCGGCGCCAATCTTCGGGACTGCGCAACGGGTTACCGTTTTGGCTCGCCCGGCAACGTGCGGCATACTGACTGCTCACTAGGCCAAGGGTGAGTACGACACAACTCGGCAAGTATCCGATTGAGGCTGAGCTCGGGCGTGGAGCCATGGGCGTGGTGTACCGGTCGACGCACCCGCGCCTGGAGATTCCCGTCGCCATCAAAGTGCTTGCCGAGCAGTA